>NZ_JBJGYI010000044.1:0-36253 GCF_054049915.1 Geodermatophilus sp. SYSU D00766 | reverse complement strand
GAAGATCATGAACACCCCGCCCCTCAGCAGGCGGGGCGGGGGGGTGAGCGGGGAGTGGTGGTGGGGGTCGGAGGCGGGCGCGCGCCGCGGGCGGCGCGCGCCCTGCAGCTCCAGCACCGTCCGGGGCGCGGCCAGCAGCAGGAACCAGGTGACGACGGCGGCGAAGGCGGCCTGACCCGCGGCGGGCAGCCAGGCGGTGGCCCCGGCGACGACCGCGCCGGTGGCCAGCACCGCCCACAGCCCGAAGAAGTTGCGGATCTGCAGCAGCAGGAGCGCCAGCAGGGCCAGTCCCGCCCACAGGACCCCGGCGGCGTGCCCGGCGGCGAGCAGGGCCGCCGCGCCCAGGCCGAACAGCGCGGGGCCGACGTAGCCGGCCGCGCAGGTGAGCACCATGCCCGGGCCGGTGGGGCGGCCGGCGGACACGGTGAGCCCCGAGGTGTCCGAGTGCAGCCGGATGCCGGCCAGGCGGCGGCCGGTGGCCAGTGCCGCCAGCCCGTGGGCGCCCTCGTGGGCGATGGTCACCACGGTGCGGGTGGGCCGCCACAGACCGGGGCTGGCCACCACGACCAGCGCGACGACGGCGGCGCCGGCGACCACCGCCGGCGGGAGGGGGGCCACCGCGGCGGCGCGGGTCCAGAGGCGCTCGAGGAGGTCCACCGGACGGAGTCAACCGCACGGGTCTGTGAGCTCCAGGAACGCGGCAGCCGGGCGTGTGCGCCCGCCCATCCACTCGACGATCGTCGTCCGTTATCCCCAACTACTCCTCGTTTTTTCGGCAGGGAAGACCGACAGCGAGAGCGGGGGAGGTCACAGCCGGGGACCGTGCACCACCCGTGCCCGCGCGTCGATCCTGGTCGCGTGTCCTCGCCGTCCGCCCTGGCTCCCGAACGCCTGCCGGTCACCGTCTCCTTCACCCGCCGCGCCGACCCGGCGCACACCCGGGAGATGACGGCCTGGATCCGCGCCGGCCTGACGATGGCCGAGTCGTTCCCCGGCTTCCTCGGCGGCGGATGGGTCCGCCCCCGCAACGGGTCCGACGAGTGGCACATGCTGTGCCGGTTCACCCACCACGAGGCGCTGGAGGCCTGGGAGGCCTCCGCCGAGCGGGCGTGGTGGCTGCGCTCGGCCGAGGGGCTCGCCGAGGTCACCCGCACCGAGCGGCGCACGGGCATCGAGGGCTGGTTCGACGTGCCGGTCGGCACCGAGGTGGTGCCCCCTCCGCAGGCAGCCGCTCCGCCGCGGTGGAAGCAGGCGACGACCATCTGGCTGGTCTTCTACCCGCTCAACCTGCTGGCCACGGTGACCCTCGGCGTGTGGCTGGCCGACCTGCCGGTGGCGCTGCGGGTCGCCGTCGTCACGCTGACCCTGACGCCGCTGATGACCTACCTGCTGCTGCCCTGGATCACGCGCCGCCTGCAGTGGTGGCTCACCGGGCGTCCCTGGCGCGCCCGGCGCGGCTGAGGTCGTCACCGGCGCTCGGTGGGGGAGCGGGGCGGTCGTAGCGCCGAGGCGGCGGTCCCGCTGAGATCGCGCCGCCGACCGTCCGGGCCGCACCGGGGTGGCCGCCTCGCGGGTGCGACGACGCTCGCAGTCGGCCCGCCGACGTCCAGGAGCTGTTGTGCGGTGGGACGGACCGTACGGACTCATCCCGTTATCCCCAACTGTCACGGAACATCTATCGACGGGAAGACCGACACCTACCGGGCGAGGCCCCTTGCGCCAGGGGAGCGAGGCCGTCGTGGCGGCGCCGTGGCGGATCCCCGACGCGCCGGAGCGGCGCCGGTGACGGGTGGGCCGGAGCTGATCCGGTACCTCTGTGCGGGCGCCGGCGGTTCCGAGCTCGGGCGCGCGGCGGTGGTCGCCCTGGGCGACCGGCCTGCGCGAGCGATGGCGGACGACTCGAGCACGGCGGACCGGCGACTGCCGAGTGGCACGCCGGCAGGAGTACCACCATCGTCCGTTATCCCTAACAAAAGTTGACCATTACACGGAAAACCAAGGAACAACACCGACCACGGGGAGCCCCGGGCGACGTCCTCGTGGGGGAGGAGCGGCGCGGCGGTCACAGCCACGCGTCCGGACAGCCTGGGGGGAGTGCGGTCCTGGCAGGCTGACCGGGCCCGCCCTCCGCGCGGGCCGTCGCCGGGGGAGGCCGCCGTGGATCGCTCGCTGTACCGCACCGCGGCATCCCGCGAGGCGGTCCGTGCGTGGTGCGAGGGCCGGCTGGCCGAGTGGCCGACGGCGCACGAGCGGTCGGAGCTGGACACCCGGCTGGGCGCCACGGACCTGGTCGTCGCCGGTCAGGGCGAGACGACCGTGCTGTACCTGCCCGGGACGAACGTCAGCGCAGCCACCAGCCTGCCGGTGCTGTCGGCGCTGGCCGCCGGTCGCCGGGTCGTCGCCGCCGACGTGCCGGGTCAGCCGGGGCTCTCGGCCGGCGTGCGCCCGTCCGGTGACCGCCTGGCCGGCTACGGCGCCTGGGTCGGGGAGCTGGTGGCTCACCTGCACGCCGGCCGCCTGGTCCTGGTGGGGCACTCCCTGGGGGCGGCGATCGCCCTGGCCGCCGAGCCGGACGGTGTGGCCGGGCTGGTCCTGGTCGACCCGGCCGGGGTCGTCCGGCTGCGGGTCGGGGCGTCCGTGCTCGCCGCGACCGTGCCCTGGCTGCTGCGGCCGACCACCGCGCGCAGCGCCCGCCTGGTGCGGCAGCTGCACGGGCCCGGACGCCACCGGGCGGACGACGAGGTCGAGTGGATGACGCTGGTCGCCCGCAGCACCCGGACGTCCGCGGCTCCCGGTCCGCTGCCGGCGTCGGTGCTGCGGCGCTGGCGAGGGACACCGCGGGCGGTGCTCTCCGGTGAGCGCGACTGCTTCCTGCCCGTGCCGCGTCTCCGGGACGCCGTCCGCCGCCACCTCGACGTGGAACTGCAGGTGCTGCCCGGGGCCGGTCACATGGCGCCCGACGAGCAGCCGGAGGCGATCGTCGCGGTCGTGGACGCGCTCGGAGGACACGGCGCCGATGCCGGGTGAGCGCGCCACTCGTCCGGCATGACGCCGTCGTCGCGGCGCGGTGGAGGGGTGCTCAGGGGGCAGGTCCCCGGATGCTACTTGACATAATGTGCATTATCGGCGTGACGGATCGGGTGCTCGGGAAGGGGTTCGAGGCCGGTCGCCCGGCCGGTCGGTATCACTGACGGATCCGTCGCATGGCGTCGACGTGCATCCGCGCAGACGACACCAGTGGACGTCCACGAGCGACGGCGACGTGTGCCCGGATCCCGCCCGCGGGATCCGGCGACCCCAGCACTCGACGACCCCAGCACTCGACGACCCCAGCACTCGACGACCCCAGCACCCGGCGACCCCGGCTGGCGGTTCGGCGCCCGTCGCCTCACGCGCCGGCTCGTCGAGGCACCCGGCTCCATCCGGCGGCTGGGCCCCGACCCGGAGTGCCGACGTCCTGGACCCGAGACGACGTCACGACCGGGCGTGCACACCGTTGCCGGCCCACTCCCCTCGACCTCCTCGACCACCCGTTATTGCGTCACCGTGACGTAATGACGGTGGTGTCGGCGGCTTCGACGGGCGGTGTGCCCGGTGCCTGCTTAGGGTCGGGTGCATGGAACTCCGACGTCCGCTCGCCGCCCTCCTGACCGCGCTGGCGCTGTTCGGGGGCGGCGCGACGGTGACCGCCTGCCAGGCCGCCGGGGACGGGCAGAACGACGGCACGACCGACGACAACAGCAGCAACGACAGCGGCGACGACCCGTCCGAGGACTCCCAGGACAACCTGCCCGACAACAGCAACGAGGACCAGGGCAACCCCGAGGACCAGGACGACGACACGCAGGACCCGGACTGACCCCGGACTGATCCGGACGGCGGCGGCCGGGGAACGGGTCGGCGGTCGGGTCAGCCGGCGCGCTCGGTGACCCAGAGCCGGTCGAGGCGGCCGGTGGAGTGCAGCAGGTCGGCCAGGGACCGCTCGAGCTCGGCCTTGGTGTGGCGCTCGCCGAGCAGGGTCTGCACGTCCTCGAGGGCGCAGCGGAGCTGGAACAGCCGGTCCTGCAGGCCGTCGAGGTCGGCGCGCTTGACGAGCACGACGTCGTCGGACAGGCCCGCCTTGGCCGTCGCCGACCGCTGCTCGTAGGCCCGCTGACGGCACGCCTGCCCGCAGTAGAGCCGGGGACGGCCCACCGACCCGGCCTGGGGCAGCACGCGGCTGCACCAGCCGCACCGGCGGTCGGTACCGCTCCCCTGCCCCGCCGTGCGGGGCGCCGGCGCCGGGTGCGTCGTCACCGGGCGCGCCGCCGTCTCCTCCACCGGGTGCTCGACCGCTCGCTTCGTCGCCCGTGCCGTGCCGGCCTCCCTCGTCCTGACCGCCTTCCGGGCCGTGCGCGCGGCCGCGCCGCGGACCTGCTGTTCTGCCACGGACCGGACGCTAGACGGCACCACCGACAGTCCCGGGTGACACGCCCGGGTGAGGCTCCGGAAGGGGCGCGGCGGCGTGTCGGGGGCCGCCGCTAGCGTGTCGCCCGTGGTCTCCGCCCGGTTCGCCTACCTCGACGGGCCGACGCCGCTGGCGATGGCGCACCGGGGCGGCGCGATCGAGCACCTGGAGAACACCATGCCGGCCTTCGAGGCCTGCGTGGCGATGGGCTACCGCTACCTCGAGACCGACGTCCGGGTGACCGCCGACGGAGCGCTCGTCGTCTTCCACGACCCGACGCTGGACCGGGTCACCGACCGCACCGGCCGCATCGAGCACCTGACGTGGGCCGAGGTCGCGCAGGCCCGCATCGGGGGCCGCGAGCCGGTGCTGCGGCTGGAGGAGCTGCTCGGGGCCTGGCCCGACGTGCGGTTCAACCTCGACATCAAGGCCGCCGGGGTGCTGGCGCCGCTGGTGCGCACGGTGCGCCGGATGGGGATGACCGACCGGATCTGCCTGGGCTCGTTCTCCGACGCGCGGGTGGCGGCCGCCCGGCGGGTGTTCGGGCCGTCGGTGTGCACGTCGCTGGGCCCGCGCGGGGTGGCGGCGCTGCGGCTGTCGTCGTACTCGCCGCGGGCGGCCGGGCTGGTGCGCGTGCAGGCCGGGTGCGCGCAGGTGCCGCTGCAGCTGGGCGGGCGGGCGCTGGTCGACGAGCGGTTCGTCGCCGCGGCGCACGCCCGCGGCCTGCAGGTGCACGTGTGGACCGTCGACACCCCGGAGGAGACGACGGCGATGCTCGACCTCGGCGTCGACGGGATCATGACCGACCGCCCGGCGATGCTGAAGGAGATCCTGCGGACCCGCGGGCAGTGGGTGCCCCGGTGAGCCGGTGGGCGCGGTGGCTGCGCACCTGGCGGCCTCCGGTGCCCCCGCTGCCGGACCACCTCGAGCCGGGACTGGGCGGCGACGACCCCGAGTGGTTCGCCCGGCAGCTGGCGATCGCCGCCGCGCCGCCGTGGCCGGTCTGGCTGTTCCTGCTGCGCCGCTGCTCCTGGCTGGTCGAGCTGTTCGGCCGGATCGAGGTCACCGGCACCGTCCCGGAGGAGCTGCGCCGCGGGCCGCTGCTGCTGGCCGCCAACCACGTCGGCGACTTCGACCCCTTCGTGATCGCCGTGGCGCTGCACCGGCTCGGCGTCGTGCCGCGGATCATGGCCACCGGCGGGATCCTGAGCGCGCCGGTGGCCGGGCCGCTGCTGGAGCGCGCCGGCGGCATCCGGGTCGACCGCGGCACCTCGCTGGCCCGGCACGCGGTGCGGGTGACCGAGGTCGCGCTGGCGCACGGCGGGCACGTGGTGGCCTATCCCGAGGGCCGGGTCGGGCTCGCCCCCGACGGCTGGCCCGAGCGCGGCCGCACCGGCACGGCGCGGCTGGCCCTGGGCGTGCGGGTGCCGGTGCTCCCGGTCAGCCAGTGGGGGGCGCAGGAGGTGCTCGCCTACGCCGACGACGTCACCAAGCTGCGCACCCTGGCGCGCTCGCTGCTGCGGCGTCCGGTGCTGCGGGTGCACGTCGGCCCGCCGGTGGTCCTCGAGGACCTGGAGCCGGGCCGGGTCGGGGACGCCCACCGGGCGCGGGTGCGGATCGCCGCGGCGATCACCCGGGGGCTGGTGCCGCTGCGCGCGGCGGGCCCACCGACGGCGCCCGACCCCACCCGGCCGACGACGGGGGTCGCGGCCTTCCCCGGCGGGATCGTGCCGACGGACGTCCCGTGACCCGGCGCGGGACGGGACATCCCGTGACCGGCCGGTGCTGGAGTTGCCCGGCCCCGTTTGGCACCCTGCGCCGGTGACTCCCGACGTCGACGCAGCGCCCGCCGATCCCGCGCTGCGCCGCGAGCGCTTCGGCTGGTACTCCTACGACTGGGCGATGTCGGTGTTCAACACCAGCGTCACCACCGTCTTCCTGGGCCCGTACCTGACCAGCGTCGCCGAGGACGCCGCCGGCGCCGACGGGCGGCTGCCCTTCCTGGGGCTGTCGATCCCGCCGGGCAGCTGGTTCTCCTACGTGCTGTCGTTCTCGGTGGTCCTGCAGGTCGTCGTGCTGCCGCTGACCGGTGCCGTGGCCGACCGCAGCGGGCACAAGCGGCGGCTGCTCGGCGCGCTGGCCGGCCTGGGTGCGCTCGCGGCGACGTGCCTGTTCTTCGTCGCCGACGGGCGCTACCTGCTGGGGGCGGCGCTGTTCGTCGTCGCCAACGTCGCCTTCGGCGCGGCCACCGTCGTCTACTACTCCTGGCTGCCCGACCTGGCCTCCCCCGACGAGCGCGACGCCGTCTCCAGCCGCGGCTGGGCGTTCGGCTACGTCGGCGGGGCGCTGCTGCTCGCCGTCCACCTGGGCCTGTTCCTGGGCGCGGGGTCGCTGGGGCTGACCGAGGGCGAGGCGGTGCGCATCTGCCTGGCCACGGCCGGCCTGTGGTGGGGGTTGTTCACCCTGGTGACGGTCTCCCTGCTGCGCGACCGGCCGCCGGTGTCCGGGCACGGCGGCGCGGCCCCGAGCGGGTTCCGTCAGTTGTGGGCGACGCTGCGGGGGATGCGGGCGTTCCCGCTGACGCTGTGGTTCCTGGGCGCCTACCTGCTGTTCAACGACGGCGTGCAGACGGTGATCTCGCTGAGCGCCACCTACGCCAGCGAGGAGCTGGGGCTGTCGCAGTCGGTGCTCACCGGCGCCATCCTCATGGTGCAGGTGGTCGCCGTGTTCGGGGCGCTGGGGCTGGGCCGGGTGGCGGCCCGCTACGGCGCCCAGCGCACCGTGCTGGGCTGCCTGGTGGCCTGGACGGCGGTGCTGGTGGCGGCGTACTGGCTGCAGGAGGGCGCGGTGGCGCAGTTCTACGCGCTGGCCGCCGTCATCGGGCTGGTGCAGGGCGGCACCCAGGCGCTGTCGCGGTCGCTGTTCAGCCACCTCATCCCGGCCGGCCGGGAGGCGGAGTACTACAGCTTCTACGAGATCAGCGACCGCGGGACCAGCTGGCTGGGGCCGCTGGCGTTCGGCCTGACCTACCAGCTCACCGGCTCCTACCGGTACGCGATCATCAGCCTGGTGGTGTTCTTCGTGGCCGGGTTCGCGCTGCTGGCCCGGCTGCCGATGCGGCGGGCGGTCGTGGCCGCCGGCAACACCCCGCCCGAGCGGCTGTGAGCGGTCCGGCACCGGCGTCGGTGCCGGCGTCGGGAGACCGCCGCCGCTCCCCCGCCCCGGCGCACCTGCGCTTCTTCCACGGGCCGATGGACTGCGGCAAGTCCACCCTGGCGCTGCAGGTCGACCACAACCAGAGCCGGCAGGGCCGCTCGGGGCTGCTGCTGACCCAGGGCGACCGCTCGGCGCGGCCGCAGATCAGCTCCCGGGTGGGCCTGGCGCACGACGCGGTGGAGGTCGACGCCGCCACCGACTTGATCCTGCTGGTGCGCGGCCGCTGGGCCGAGGGCACCCGGGTGGACTACCTCATCGTCGACGAGGCGCAGTTCCTCACCCCCGGGCAGGTCGACCAGCTCGCCGAGCTCGTCGACGCCTCGCACGTGGACGTGTACGCCTTCGGCCTGACCACCGACTTCCGGGCCCGGCTGTTCCCGGGCACCCAGCGGCTGCTGGAGGTCGCCGACGACGTGCAGCGCATCCAGGTGGAGGTGCTGTGCTGGTGCGGCGCGCCGGGGCTGCTCAACGCCCGCGTCGTCGACGGGCAGATGGTGCGCGAGGGCGCGACGGTCGTCGTCGCCGACACCGCCCCCACCCCGGTGCCCGAGACCGACCACACGCCCGGCCCGGAGGTGCACTACCAGGTGCTGTGCCGCCGGCACCACGTGCTCGGCCAGCTGGGACCCACCGCGGCCGGCCCCGGCCAGCTCGAGCTGCCCTGACCCCTCTCCGGGCGGCACGGCTCCCCCGTCCGGGGGGCGGTACGCGCCCCAATACCACTCCATGCGATGATGGGGAACCGACTCAGCGGAATCTATCCGCGAAATCCGTCGTTGGTCTCCTTGACTCCCCGCGCGGTGGGTACTGCCTGCTGCGACGAGGACACCTGACCGACACCACCAGCACGAGAGGACGGTGTGCCATGGGCGAGCGTTCCCTGCGGGGCAGCCGACTGGGCAGCGTCAGCTACGAGACCGAGCGGAACACCGCTCCGATCGAGCGCCAGTACGTCGAGTACAAGTGCCCCTCGGGCCACCAGTTCACCGTTCCCTTCGCCGACGACGCCGAGGTGCCCGACACCTGGGAGTGCAAGTTCGACGGGGCGGCGGCCAAGCTGGTCGGCGGCGCCGAGCCGGCCCCCAAGAAGGTCAAGCCGCCGCGGACCCACTGGGACATGCTGCTGGAGCGCCGCTCCGTGGAGGACCTCGAGGAGGTCCTGGCCGAGCGCCTCGAGGTGCTGCGCGGCCGGCGGACCCGCGCCAGCTGAGACGGATCCCCTGCACGACCCCTGCACGACCCGGACGGCCCCGGTGGGACACCCCACCGGGGCCGTTCCGCGTCCGGGGACCGGTGGGTCCCCGGCGCCGCTGGTCAGCCGCGGGGGCCGGTGTCCACGACGTCGCCGGCGACCTCGCCCTCGATCACCCGGGTGGCACCCGACGGGCGCGGGATGGTCGCGCCGGGCACGCGGGCGCTGCGCACCCGCACCGGCCCCGCGGGGACCAGCCCCAGCCGGGCGGCGATCCCGCGGCCGACGGCGGCGCGCACCAGCGGGCGGGTGACCGGCAGCAGGCACAGCAGCCCGACCAGGTCGCCGAGGAACCCCGGCAGCACCATCAGCACCCCGCCGACGGCGACCAGCCCGGCGTCGGAGGCCGTCAGGCCTCGCTGCAGGGTCCCGCCGCGAGCCTGCGAGCGGTGGAGGGCAGCGAGGTCCTTCATCTGGCGGGCGAGCAGCGCCCAGCCGAGCACGGTGGTGGCCAGCGCGGCCAGCACCGTCGCGCCCACCCCGATCCAGCTCGCGACCAGTACGAAGACGGCGATCTCGGCGAGGGCCCACAGCCCCGCCAGCAGCCGGACCCGGCGTCCTGCGGCTCGTCCCACGGTGTGTCTCTCCCCGGCCCGCTGCGCGGGCGGCCCGGGCCCGCCTACCGGGCCTCGCTGGACCGCCCGCCGTCGCGGACCCGTCCCGGTACGGCGCGGCGGACCCGTCCCGGCAGCCGGTCGGCCAGCCGGTCCTGCAGGCCCCACCACGTGACCCGTACCAATGCCTCCTCAACGATCGAGGCGGTCATCTTGCTCCGCCCGAACTCGCGTTCGCTGAAGGTGATCGGCACCTCGGTCACCCGGGCGCCCGCGCGCACCGCCCGCCAGGCCCAGTCGACCTGGAAGCAGTAGCCCTGGCTGGCCACCTCATCGAAGGGCAGCCGGTCGACCAGCTCCCCGCGCACCGCGCGGAACCCGCCGGTGGCGTCGGCCAGCGGCAGCCGCAGCGCCCAGCGGGTGTAGAGGTTGCCCACCCGCGACAGCAGCAGCCGCCGCCGCGGCCAGTCCTCCACCCGCCCGCCGGGCACCCAGCGGGAGCCCAGCACCAGGTCGGCGTCGGCGAGCGCGGCCAGCAGCAGGGGCAGCTGCTCGGGGTGGTGGGAGCCGTCGGCGTCCATCTCGACCAGCACGTCGTAGCCCTGCCCGCGGCCCCACCGGAACCCGGCGACGTAGGCCGGGCCCAGCCCGGACTTCTCCGTGCGCCGCAGCACGTGCACGCGGGCGTCCTCGGCGGCCAGCTTCTCGGCGAGCTCGCCGGTGCCGTCGGGTGAGCCGTCGTCGACCACCAGGGCGTGCGCGGTGGGGACGGCGGCGTGCAGCCGGTCCAGGACCGCCTCGAGGTTCTCCACCTCGTCGTAGGTGGGGACGACGACGAGGACCCGCGGCCCGGCGCTCACCGGCCGCTCCGGCGGGTGCTCCGGCGGGTGCTCCGGCGGGTGCTCAGCGCGGGGACGGCGACGGCGAGCACCGCGCCGGCGCCGAGCGCGGTCAGCGCCCACTCCGGGGCGGCGCCGAGGCGCTGGGCGAGGGTGGTGGAGTCGCGCTGGGCGACCTCCTCGACGAACACCGCGGGGGTGAACAGCTCCGAGCGGCGGACCAGGGAGCCGTCGGGGGCCACGACCGCGGAGATGCCGCTGGTGGCGGCGACGACGACGGTGCGGCCGAACTCCACGGCCCGCAGCCGGCTGGCGGCCAGTTGCTGCTCGCTCTCGTCGGTGTAGCCGAAGGTGGCGTTGTTGGTCTGGACCACCAGCATGCCGGCGCCGGCCTCCACGGTGTCGGCGACGAGGGAGTCGTAGACCACCTCGAAGCAGATGACGTCGCCGACCCGCGCGCCGCCCATGTCCAGCACCCCGACCTCGGTGCCGGAGGTGAAGTCGCGGCGGACGAGGTCGACCTTGTCGCTGAAGAAGCGGAAGAAGTCGCGGGCGGGCACGTACTCGGCCAGCGGCACCGGGTGGCGCTTGACGTAGGTCTGCCCCGGCCCGGTCCGCGGGTCCCATACGATCCCGGTGTTGGACAGGTGCTCGCCGGGGCCCTCCACGACCGCGCCGACCAGCAGCGGCGCGCCGATCGCCGCGGCGGCGCGGCTGATCTGCGCCGCGGCGTCGGCGTTGGTGTAGGGGTCGATGTCGGAGCTGTTCTCCGGCCAGACGACCAGGTCCGGCTGCGCCCGCTCGCCGGCGGCGACGGCCTCGGCGAGCTCCAGGGTGCGCTGCACGTGGTTGTCCAGCACCGCCCGGCGGCGGGCGTTGAACTCCAGCCCGGCCTCGGGCACGTCGCCCTGGATCACCGCGACGGTGCGGGTCGGGCCGCCGTCGGTGAGCGAGGGGCCGGGCAGCGGCAGCCACGCGGCGGCGCCGAGCAGGGGGACCACCGCCGCACCCGCCAGCGCCGCGGCCGCCGCCCGCCGGGCCGGCCGGCGGCCCTCGGGGGCGGCGCTGCGGACCCGGGCCAGGGCCAGCACCGCGGCGGCCAGCAGCGTGCCGGTCAGCGCGACCGCGAAGGAGACCAGCGGCACCCCGCCGTAGGCGGCCAGGGCGAGCAGCGGCCCGTCGGTCTGGCTGGTGCCCAGCCGGCCCCAGGGGAACCCGCCGAGCGGGACGCGGCCGCGCAGCGCCTCGTCGGCCACCCACAGCGCCGCGGTCCACAGCGGCCACCAGCGCAGCCGGGACACCGCCGCCGTCGCCGCGCCCAGGGCGGCGAGGAACAGCGCCTGGGAGACGGCCAGCGCCAGCCAGGGGAAGGCGCCGACGTAGACGCCGGTCCACGACAGCAGGGGCACGAAGAACGCCAGCCCGCACACCAGGCCCAGCCAGGCGCCGACCCGGGCGCGCTGCCCGTGCACGGCCAGCGCGAGCGCCGCCGGGCCCAGCACCGCCAGCGGCAGCACCGCGTACCCGGGGAAGGCCAGCAGCGCCGCGAGCCCGCCGGCGGCGGCCAGCACGGTGCGTCCGGCCAGCCCCCGCCACGACGGCCAGCCCGGGGTCGCCCGCCGGGGGCGCTCGGGTGCGCCGGAGGCGGCGTCGAGCGTGCCCGCCGCGGCTGCTGGTGGCACCGCTGTCCTCCCCGCGACGTCGTGCCGCGGACCCGCGGCTGGCGCTCGCACCCGGGCACGGCCGCGGGCGCGGACCACGGCGTGGTCCACCGACCAGCATCCCATCCCGCGGTGCCGGACCGGGCGCACGACCGGCGGCGGTCCCCCGTGCGTGCGGTGACCGCACCCGGGGCGTCTCCCCGCTACAGCGACAGGACCTCACCGGCCACGACCAGCTGCGCGCAGCGCGGCCGGGCCCGCGAGCCCAGCACCGCGGCCAGCGCGGCATCGGTGGCCCACAGCGCCAGGTCCGCCGGTGCGCCGACCGCCAGCGGCCCGGTCGGGGTCTCGGCGCGCACGGCGTGCCAGCCGCCGTGGGTGGCCGCGTCGAAGGCGTCGAAGGGGCGCAGGCCCGCGCCGGGGGTGCGGTGGTCGACCGCGGCGTGCACCCCGCCCCACGGGTCCAGCGGGGTCACCGGGGCGTCGCTGCCCAGCGCGAGCGCGACGCCGGCGTCGGCGAGGTCGGCGAACGGGTTGGTCGCCAGCGCCCGCGCCACCCCCAGCCGCTCGGCGTACATGCCCGCGTCCCCGCCCCAGGCGGCGTCGAAGGCCGGCTGCACGCTGGCCACCATCCCCCAGGCCCGCATCCGCTCCACCGCCTCCGGCCCGGCCATCTCCACGTGCTCGAGGCGGTGCCGGCAGGCGCGCACCGCGGCGGGGCCGAGCTCGGCGACCACCGCGCCGACGGCGTCGAGCACCTGGTCGACGGCGGCGTCGCCGATGCAGTGGAAGCCCGCCTGCACGCCGGCCACCGTGCACGCGCGGACGTGGTCGACCAGCGAGGCGGTGTCGAAGCGCAGCGCTCCGGCGGTGTCGGGGCGGTCGTGGTAGGGGCTGCCCAGCGCCGCGGTGTGCGACCCCAGGGCGCCGTCGCAGAACAGGTCGCCGCCGGCGCCGGCCAGGCCGAGCTCGGCGACCAGGTCCAGCCCGCCCCGCTCGGCGAGCTCCCCCCAGTAGCCGACCACCCGCGGTCCGGGGCGGTCGGCGGCCAGGGCCAGCAGCGCGCGCAGGTCCGCGGCGCTGGACACCTCCGGGCCGGCCATCTCGTGCACGGTGCCGATGCCCAGCCGGGCGGCCTCGGCCAGCGTGGCGGCCTGCGCGGCGGCGCGCTGCGGGCCGCTCACCGCGCCGTAGGCGGCCTGCCGGGCGGCGTGGTGGGCGTCCAGCCGCAGCTGCCCGTCGGCGGAGAACCCGGGCAGCGCGTCGATGCCGGGCACCCGGTCCAGCAGCGCGGTGGACACCGTGGCCGAGTGCACGTCGACCCGCGCCAGGTACGCCGGGCGGTCCCCGACGACGGCGTCGAGGTCGGCGCGGGTCAGGCCGCGGCCCTCCGGCCAGCCGGTCTCGTCCCAGCCGGTGCCCAGCAGCACCCCGGGCGGGGCGCCGACCGCGGCCGCCGCGACGGCGGCCAGCGCGTCGGCGAGGCTAGACCTCGAGTGGAGGTCGAGACCGGTCAGCGCCAGCCCGGTGGCGGTGGCGTGCACGTGGGCGTCGACGAACGCCGGGGTCAGCAGCGCACCGTCGCCGGGCAGCACCCGCCCGGCGGCCGGGGCGTCGCCGGCCGCGCCGAGCCAGGCGATCCGCCCGCCGACGACGTGCACCGCCCGGCCGGGACGGTCGCCGACGGTGACGTCGCGGACCAGCAGGTCCGGCGGGGTGGTCATGGCGGTGAGCATGACGGCGCCCCGGGACCGCCCCCGCCCCGGGTGGCTCCCGCTCCGGGTGGCTCCCGCTCCGGGTGGCCGGGGGCGGACAGCGGCGGTAGGCAGGACCGGTGCCCGACGGGGAGCTGCTGACCACCCGGTTGCGGCTGCGCGCGTGGACCACCGGCCGCGACGACCTGGCCCGGCTCACCGACCTCTACGCCCGCCCCGAGGTCACCCGCTGGCTCGGCGGCACCCCCTCGGTGGGGCCGGTGGAGCTGGTCGGCCGGTGGGCCGAGGTGACCCGCGCCGACCCGCGCTTCGGGTGCTGGGCGATCGAGGTCCGCGGCGAGCCGCCCGTCGTCGCCGGCACCCTGCTGCTCAAGCCGCTGCCCGACGGCGTCGGGGAGGTGGAGGTGGGCTGGCACCTGCACCCGGACTGCTGGGGCCGCGGCTACGCCACCGAGGCCGCGCGGGCGGTGGTGGAGCGGGCCTTCGGCGCCGGCCTGCCCGAGGTCTACGCGGTCGTCCGGCCCGGCAACACCGCCTCGGTCGCCGTCTGCCGGCGACTGGGCATGCAGCCGCTGGGCCGCCTGCGCCGCTGGTACGACGTCGAGCTGGAGGCCTTCCGGCTCATGGCCCCGCCGGTGGTCGACTGACCCGTCAGTCCCCGGCCCCGACCTGTGCGACACAGGCCGCCACCGCGGCGTCGGAGGCGGCCTGCCGGGCGCCGACCTCCGCGTCGCTCAGCTCGCCGGGAGAGGCGATCCCATCCGCGGGGGTGACGCTGACGCCGCCGTCGCCGTACACCTCGACGGTGATCCCCTGCGGGGCGAGGCACGCGGCGAGGGCCTCGCGGACGGCGGGGTCGGTGAAGACGGCCTCGCCCAGCTCCCAGGCGGCGTACCGCGAGGACTCGTAGGTGAGCGTGATCCCGCGCAGCACGGTGGGGAACGACCCGCCCCGGACGATCTCGACCGTCTCCGCGCCGGCGACCGGCGGTGCCGCCACCGCGGCCACCAGGGCGCCCTCGGAGCCGGTCAGGTCGGTCCACACGTGGCCGATCGAGCGGTCGGGCAGGCGGACGGTCCCCGGCGAGTACCGCGCGCGGTCGCCGGGCTCACCGACGACGGCCAGCACCGGGACCGGGCCGGTGGTGTCGAGCAGCGACACGACCGCGTCCTCGGTGAACCGCTCGGGCGGGGCGAGCACCGTGAGCTCGGCGGGCGTGGCGCCGGCCGGGCCGCCGAACCAGGCGGCGACGCCCTGTCCCTGGTCGGCCCCCACGACGAGCGCCCAGCGGCGCCCGCCGGGCAGGTCGCCGGCGAACAGCACCTGCCGGCTCCCGGCCGGCGGGTTGAGCGCGGCGCCGTCGGCGCCCAGCGGCGCGGACCACTCGAGCGCCGCCACCCCGGCGACGAACGCGGCGTCGCCGGCGAGGGAACCGCGGGTCGGGAGGTCGGGGAGCACGGGGGCCGCCTGCACGGGAGGGCCCTCGGCGGCCTGGCCGGGGACGGGGCCGGCGTCGGGGAGGACCGCCGGCACCACCCCGGCCAGCACGGCGAGCAGCACCGCGACCCCGGCCCACGTCGCCCGCGCCCGCCGCTGCCGGCGGGACAGCGCGATCACGGCGTCGGCGGTGTCCACGCCCCGCGGCGCGGCGGCCTCCGCGGCCAGGCGCGCCAGGGCGTCCCGGACGTCGTGGTCGTCGAGGGCCAGGTCGGTCACGACGGGCTCCCATCGGGCAGGCGGGCGGTCCGGGGGCGCAGCGCCGCACGCACGGCCGCCAGGCCCCGGGCGGTGTAGGAGCGGACGGTGCTGGTCGAGCAGCGCAGCACCCGGG
The DNA here is from genome assembly GCF_054049915.1 of Geodermatophilus sp. SYSU D00766. Classification (NCBI taxonomy): domain Bacteria; kingdom Bacillati; phylum Actinomycetota; class Actinomycetes; order Geodermatophilales; family Geodermatophilaceae; genus Geodermatophilus; species Geodermatophilus sp. SYSU D00766. The sequence goes on along the minus strand of NZ_JBJGYI010000044.1, from coordinate 20,738 downwards.
CGGTCCCGGTCTCGGTGAGGTCCTCGGGGAACCGCAGGACCAGCACGGCACGGACCCGGGGGGAGAGCAGGTCCAGCGCCCGCCCCAGCTCGTCGCCCAGCGCGTGGGCGTCCTGCCAGTCCCCGACGGGGACCTCGGGCAGCGTCCCGATCACCTGCTCGCCGTGCCACAGCCGGCGCCGCCGGCTGAGGTGGCAGTTGACGAGCAGCCGGCGCACGCAGGCGATCGGGACGTCGGCCCGCTGCACGCGCCCCCTTCCCGAGCGGTGCTCCTGTCGAGGAGACCCGGCGGACGGCCCGGATCCGTGCGGCTCAGGCGGCCGCCGCCGGTGGCCGGCGCCGGCCGGTCAGCCGCGCGCGCAGCCGCGCCCGCCGGCGGGTGCGCACCCGCCGGCCGGCGGCGTCCTCGACGTCGCGCGCCGCGGCCTCGGCCAGGGTGGGCGCCGTGCCGCCCAGGTGCGCCGGCAGCCACCACCGGTCCTCGGGGCCGGCCGGCTGCTGCGGATAGGTCCGCTGCGCCTCGTCCAGCAGCGCCTCCATGGCCACCCGGGTGCGGGCCAGCAGCGCCGCCGTGGTCTCTCCCGGCTCGGGCACGATCGGCTCGCCGACCAGCACGGTGACCGCGCGGCCGCGGGTCAGGTCGACCGGGCGCTTCTTGGTGGCCACCCGGTGCCCGCCCCACACCGCGGCCGGCAGGATCGGCACCCCGGCCTGGATGGCCATCCGGGCCGCCCCCGCCTTGAGGTCCTTGACGGTGAAGCTCTGACTGATCGTCGCCTCCGGGAAGACCCCGACGACCTGGCCGTCCTTCAGCGCCCGCACCGCGGCGTCGAAGGCGGCCGCCCCGGCGGTGCGGTCGACCGGGATGTGCTGCATCGCCCGCATGAACGGCCCGGCGAACCAGTGCCCGAACACCGAGGCCTTGGCCATGAACCGCACCAGCCGGTGCCGCGGCAGCGCGGCGAGGCCGAGGAAGGTGAAGTCCAGGTAGCTGACGTGGTTGCTGCACAGCACCGCCCCACCCGACGCCGGCACGTGCTCGGAGCCGCGGACGTCGAAGCGCAGCCGCAGCAGCCGGAAGACCACCAGCGTCACCCGGATGACCAGCCGGTAGGGCGCGTCCCGGCGGTCGGGGCGCGGGCCGAAGGTGCCCCGCCGGACGACGTCGCGCCAGCTCGCGGTGTACATGGCCGGACCCTAACCGCACCGCCTGGGGACGTCCTGGGGTCGCTCAGGCCAGGGTCAGGTCGGCGGCGGCCCGCACCACGGCCGCCAGGTCCCCGCTCTCGCGGTGCACCCGCCGCTGCAGGTCCGCCCCGGTGCCGCGGGCCAGCACCGCCGCGACGCCGTCGGCCACCCGCTGCCGGTCCCCGGTCGCCTCCAGGGCGGGCGCGAGGTGCGCCAGCAGCGCCCCGACCACGTCGGCGGCCGGCGCCGGCCGCCCGGTGCGCGGGTGCACCAGGTCCCCGCTCGTCCCCGACCGGCCCGCCCGCCACGCGGCCACCCGCAGCACCTCCGCGCGCACCGCCGGCACCGCTCCCCCGGCCCGCCACTCCTCCACCGCGGTGTCGACCAGCGCGCGCACCAGCCCGGCCAGGGTGACCGCGTCGGCCACCCGCAACGCGACGTCGGCCACCCGCACCTCCACCGTGGGCCAGCTGCGCGACAGCCGGGCGTCGAAGTACACCTGGCCGGCGTCGACGATCGTCCCGGTCGCCACCAGGTCCTCGACCAGCCGGTGGTAGCCGGCGGCGTCCCCGAAGGGCTCGGCGGCCCCCGCCGAGGGCCAGCGGCTCCACTCCTGCGAGCGGTAGCTGGCATAGCCGCTGTCCGCGCCGAGCCAGAACGGGGAGTTGGCGGTCAGCGCGGTGAGCACCGGCAGCCACACCCGGATCCGGTCCAGCACGGCCACGCCCTCCTCGTCGTCGGCCACCGACACGTGCACGTGGCAGCCGCAGGTCAGCTGGTCGCGCGCGAGCAGGCCGAAGGTCTCCTCCATCCGGCCGTAGCGCCGCCCCGGCGTCGGCTCCGGGGCGACGGCGACCGGCGAGCTCGCCAGCGCGGCCACCCGCGCCCCGACCGCGCGGGCGGCCGCGTCGGCCCGGCCCCGCCAGGAGCGCAGCTCCCGGTCGACCTGCGCCAGCCCGGTGCACACGGCGGTGCCCAGCTCCAGCTGCTGCCGCTTGAGCTCGGGGACCAGGTGCCCCGCCGAGCCCTCCGTGCCGGCGTCGCTGCCGCGCTCGTGCTCCTCCGGGGTCTCCCCCTCCCCGCGGCGGGAGGCCACCTCGAGCGCCTCGGGCCCGAGCGGCACCGGCGTCCCGGCCGGGCCGACGACGAGCAGCTCCTCCTCGACCCCCACCGTGCGCACCCGGACATCGTTCCCGCGCGACCACGGCACCGCAGCCGGACGCCTCCCCGCCCCCGGATCGAGTCCGACCGATCCGCTCGTTTGAGGGGTGCCTTGGGCGTCATCGTCGCTCTTGGCTTGCACGAGAATTGTCGTCATTGTTGGGGATAACGGGTATGGTGGGGAGGTGAGCCGGACGTGGCAGGGACCCCTCCCGGAGATGCCGTCGGTGCCCGCGGCCCGCGAGTGGGCGCGGCTGGAACCCCCCGAGGGCTACGCCGTGCAGTGGCGGCGGCTCGTCGACGCCGCGCTGGAGCTGGGCCTGGGCCCCGAGGAGCTGGCGAGCGGCGGGATGGACGACGTCGCCGCGGCCCGCGGCTGGAAGCCGGCCACCGTCACCCTGTACAGCAAGGTCGCCCGCTACGGCGGTGTCCCGCTGCCGACGCCGCCGACCCCCGAGCCCGACCCCCGCAGCCTCGACCTGCGGCCGTTGACCGAGGTCCGCAGCGAGCAGCCCGAGCACCTGCGCACCGTCGTGTGGTGCGCGATCGCGCTGCACTGGCCGGCGCCGGTGGGCACCTTCCGCGACCTGCGCCGCGACCAGGTGCACCCGACCGCACGGCGGCTGGTGGTGCACACCGACGACGGCGAGTGGGCGGTGCCCGGCGCGCTGACCGCCTGGCACGCGTGGGAGACGGTCCGCAACCGGTTCCCCGCGCTGGCGGAGAGCGTGTGGGTGCTGCCGGCGCTGCGCCGTGGCCCGGGCTTCGCCTCCGAGGTGGGCGGGCGGCTGTCCAGCCAGGCGCTGCAGGTCACCTTCGCCAAGCACGCCGTGCGCACCGCGCTGTACCTGCGCGGGTCGACCACCGGCCGGCGGCGGCAGCAGGCCGAGGCGCTGGCCGCGGTCTACGAGACGCTGTCCTACGACTCCTACCGCCGGCTGGCCCTGGCCGCCGGCACCGAGCCGGTGGCCCCCCGGGGAGCGGTCCGGGCCGAACGGGCCGCACGCGCCAACCGGGCGTCCGCTGCCCCGGCGACGGCCGCGGACTGACCCCTCCCCTCCCCCGCGCGGGTCAGAGCAGCGACAGCTGCCCCGGGACGCCCCCGGGCGGCGGCGCCGCGCGCCTCCCGCCTCGCCGCACCGGCCGGGCCTCGCCCGCCGGAGGCAGGCTGCCGGCCGGGAACGCGGCCTCACCGTCACCGGGCACCCCCGACGGCGCCTGCCCGGCCCGCGCCTGCCCGCTCGCGTGCCGGTCCAGGCCGTGCCGGCGCAGCAGCGGCTCCACCCGCTCGGCCAGCCACGAGCGGTACTCCGCCGGCACGTGGGCGCCGCCCCGGTAGAGCTGCCGGTAGCGCGGCACGAGCGCGGGGTGCTCGCGCGCCAGCCAGGCGGAGAACCACTCGCGGGCGCCCGGCCGCAGGTGCAGCGGGACCACGGTGACCCCCGTGGCACCGGCCGCGGCGACGGCCGCCAGCGCGGCGTCGAGGTCGGCGAGCCGGTCGGTCAGGCCGGGCAGGACCGGCGCCAGGAACACCCCGCACGGCAGGCCGGCGTCGGTGACCGCGCGGACCAGGTCCAGCCGGGCGCGCGGAGAGGGCACCCCGGGCTCGAGGGAGGCGTGCAGGTCGTCGTCCCAGATGGCCAGGGAGACACCGAAGCCCACCGGGACGTCGCGGGCGGCGTCGGCCAGCAGCGGGACGTCGCGGCGCGCCAGGGTGCCCTTGGTGAGGACGGAGAACGGCGTCCCGGAGTCGGCCAGCGCGCGGATCACCCCCGGCATCAGCCGGTAGCGCCCCTCGGCGCGCTGGTAGGGGTCGGTGTTGGTGCCCAGCGCCACGTGCTCGCGGCGCCACGACGGCCGCGCCAGCTCCCGGCGCAGCACCTGCACGAGGTTGGTCTTGACGACGATCTGCGTGTCGAAGTCGCGGCCGCTGTCGAGGTCCAGCCACTCGTGCGTCGACCGGGCGTAGCAGTTGTGACTGATCACCCCGTTGGCGACGAAGTCGCCGGTGCCTGTCGTGATGTCGAACATCGGCATCTCCAGGCCGAGGTCCTGGATCTCGACGATGCGCAGATCGGCATCGCTCGTGACCGCGGTGCCCGCCACCCCGCACTTGCGCCGGATCGCCGGGTCGACGAGGTGGATGAAGCGCAGGTGCTCACGCAGACCCCCACGGACACGGACGCAGGTCAGTCCGTCGGGGCGGCGTCGGTCCTCGAGGACCGCATCGAAGCCCGAGGACACGAGCGCAGCCTGCGTGTGGCCCAGGATCTCGGGGTCGGTGTTGGCGATCCGCACCGTGTGCCCGCTGCGGCTGCCCTCGGCGTCGAAGATGCCGGCGAGGAAGCCGCGTCGCCACGCGTCACTCGGCCGGTCCGGCCACGCGATGTGCTCGGTGATGCGGGCGACGCTCGCGGCCGCCGAGGTCCGGATCGCGGTGAGTGCACGTCGGGTGGGTGTGGCCGCCGAGAGGTCGCACCGGTCGGTGCGGATGCCGATCTCGGCCAGGTACGTCTGGGCGCGGTCCAGTCCCTCGGGATCGATCAGCGCCAGCCGGAAGCGGTGCTGATCGGCGTGTCGACGTCCGCGCCGCTGGTAGCGGTACACACCCAGGTGCCCGTCACCCCGGATCATCCCGGTGAGCCATCCTCGCCGGTACTCGGTGCAGTTCGGCGGCGTGGCACCGGACCGGCCGAAGCCGAGCAGCTCGTCGTTGGTCGTCAGGTGAGGACGCCGCGCGTGCCCCGACGTCGTCCCGGTGACGTGCTTCCACCCCCGTGCGCTGAGGAAGCGGTGGTCACCGCTGGCGATGATCTCCGTCCCGTCGGCGAGCGTCACCCGGTGAGCCGGCTTGGTCGTGCCCCAGTGCGCGAGCACCTCCGTCTCGACGTAGTGCCGGTAGGTCCCGCGGCGCTCGGTCCCGACGATCCGATCCCCGACGCGCAGATCGGCGATCGGTCGCTGGTCGCCGTCGGCCATGAGGACACGGGTGTCACCCGCGAGGCAGTACACGCACTGGTGCAGACAGCCCCGGTAGGGGTTGATCGTGTAGCGGAACGGCATGCGCGAGTCCGCGGGCACCTCGTTGAGCGCCGACCGGGCCAGCACCTCGTGCAACGTCACCCGGGAACTCCGGCACCTGCACGCTGCGCAGCAGACCGCGGGCGCTCGGCATGCCGGGCAGCAGCGTCCCGTCGTCGGCGTCCAGCCGCTGCCCCTCCCAGCGCACGGACCGATGCGAACACACGTTCGACGAGATGTCCAGTCGCCCCTGTCGGCGGTGAGCGGTTCGTCGCTTTCCCTATCAGGTTTTGCGGGTGTTGGGGATAACGGCTCACGAGACCGACGACGGGCGGCCAGGACACCGCTCAGCTCCCGGCCGCGGGTGCCGCCACCGGAGGTGGGCGCGGCTCGGTGCGGGTGAGCAGCACGACGCCGATCACGGCGACCAGTGCGGCCGGGCCCCACACCAGCGCGTGCCCGGGCTCGAGGTGCTCTCCCAGCAGCAGCCGGGCCGCCGGCACCGCGGCCAGCGGGTCGACCACCACCAGGGCCGGCAGGGACCAGGCGAGCGAGCCGCGACCGTAGGCCTGCTGCGCGCCCACCTGGGCGACGACGGAGGCCACGACGGCGCCGTAGGGCTCGGGGCGCAGCAGCGCGGCGGCCGGCCCGTCGGTCGCGAGCACGCCGAGCGCCGCCGAGACCAGCACCGCCGCCACCCCCGCGGCCAGGCCCCCGGTGACACCGCAGGCCAGCGCCGCGGCGCTGCCGGACCCGAGGCGGGCGGTGAGCGCGACGGCCAGCACCGCCACCACGACCGCGGCGACCGACGCCCACGCCGGCGGGGGCCCGGCCGTCGCCCGGCCCGGGCGGGCCGCCACGACGAAGACCACCAGCCCGCCCACGGTGAGCAGCGCACCGGTCCACTCCCGGCGGCTCGGGGACCGCCGGGAGCGCGCCGCCCGCACCGCGAGGGCGGCCACCAGCTCCCCGGCGAGCAGCGGCTGCACCAGCGACACCGGGGCGAGGGCGAGGGCGGCGACCTGGGCGCCGGTCCCGCTCGTGGTGGTCGCCTGGCCCAGCAGCCAGGTGCGCTGGCGCACCATCGCCCGCATCCGCAGCCGCCCGCCGGTCGCGGCCCGGGCCGCCGCCTCGTGCTGCAGCACCGACCCCACCCCGAAGAGCACCGCGGCGAGCAGGGCCAGCAGCGTGCCGGGCAGGTGGTCCCCGATCCCGCGGGCCACGTCGGCTTCCGACACCGGTCCTCCGGGTTCAGACGGGAGGACGGTCCTCGTAGGAGGTGGACAGCACGACGGTGGTGCGGGTGCTGACGTTCGCCGTCGTGCGGATCTCCCGCAGCAGCGCCTCCAGCGCCTCCGGGGAGGCCACCCGCACCTTGAGCAGGTAGCTCTCCACGCCGGCCACCGCGTAGCAGGCCTCGATGGCGTCCAGGTGCACCAGCTTGGCCGGGGCGTCGTCGGCGTGGGCCTGGTCGAGCGGGGTGATGGAGACGAACGCGGTCAGGCCCAGGCCCACCAGCCGGGCGTCGACGGTGGCGCGGTAGCCGGTGATCAGGCCCCGCTGCTCGAGGCGGCGCACCCGCTGGTGCACCGCCGAGACCGACAGCCCCACCCGCGCGGCCAGCTCGGTGTAGCTGGCGCGCCCGTCGCGGGCCAGCATCGCCAGCAGCGCCCGGTCGACGTCGGGCGTGGTGGGGTGCTCCCCGCCGGGGTCAGCCGGGGAGGACGACGAGCGCACGGGGACCCTGGTTGAGGGCGCGCACGCCCTCGTCGGTGCAGACGACGATGTCCTCGATGCGCGCGCCGGCCCGGCCGGCGAGGTAGATGCCCGGCTCGACGGAGAACGCCATGCCCGCCTCCAGCGGCAGGTCGTTGCCGGCGACGATGTAGGGCGCCTCGTGGGTGTCCAGGCCGATGCCGTGCCCGGTGCGGTGGATGAAGTGCTCCCCCCAGCCGGCCGCGGCGATGCGGTCGCGGGCGGCGGCGTCGACCTGCTCGGCGGTGACGCCGGGCCGGACGGCGGCCACGGCGGCCTGCTGGGCGTCCTGCAGCACGGCGTACCACTCGGCGACCTCGGCGCCGGGCTCCTCGCCGACGGCGTAGGTGCGGGTGCAGTCGGAGCGGTAGCCGGTGGCGGTCTCCCCGCCGATGTCGACGACGACGACGTCGCCGGCGCCCACCACCCGGTCGGAGAGCTCGTGGTGCGGGCTCGCGCCGTTGGGCCCGGAGCCGACGATGGTGAAGTCGACGGCGACGTGCCCCTCGGCGAGGATCGCCGCGGCGATGTCGGCGCCCACCTCGGCCTCGGTGCGGCCCACCCGCAGCCACTCCCCCATCCGGGCGTGCACCCGGTCGATGGCCGCACCGGCCGCGGCGAGCTCCTCGACCTCGGCCGGGGTCTTGACCATCCGCAGCCGGTCGAGCACCGGCGTCGCGAGCTCCAGCGCCGAGCCCGGCAGCGCCCGGTGCACGCCGAGGGCGTGCTCGGCCCAGGTGCGCGCACCCACGGCGACCCGGGTGGGCGCGGCGCCCAGCCGGGCGGTGGCCTCGCGGGCGACGACGGCGAAGGGGTCGTCGGTCTCGTCCCAGGCGACCAGGTCCAGGCCGAGGGCGCCGGCCGGGCTCGCGTCGACCATCGGCGCTTCCAGCCGCGGCACCACCAGCAGCGGCTCACCGCTGCGGGGCACCACCAGCGCCGTCAGCCGCTCCATGGCGTGGGCGTGGTAGCCGCACAGGTAGCGCAGGTCCGAGCCCGGGGTGAGGACGACGACGTCGACGCCGAGCTCGGCGGCGACGGCGCGCGCGGCGTGCACCCGGTCGATGCTGACGAGGGCCCCCGTGCTGTCTGCCACGCCCGGACACTAACCCCGCACACCGACGCAGGACACCGGCCCCGGGCACCGGCCGCTCCCGCCGGGGATCCCCCGACCGTTACCGTCCCCGCCCGTGACGACCATGCTGCTCGACGCCGCGAGCCTCTACTTCCGGGCCTTCTACGGCGTGCCGACCAGCGTGACCTCCCCCGACGGGCGCCCGGTCAACGCCGTCCGCGGCTTCCTGGACATGACCGCCCGGCTGCTGACCGCGCACGGCCCCGACCGGCTGGTGGCCTGCTGGGACGACGACTGGCGCCCGGCGTTCCGGGTGGCGGCGCTGCCGTCGTACAAGGCGCACCGGCTGTCCCCCGACGGCGGGGAGGAGACCCCCGACGAGCTCGGCCCCCAGGTGCCGGTGCTCGTGGAGGTCCTGGCCGCCGCCGGCATCGCCCGCGTCGGGGCGCCCGGCTACGAGGCCGACGACGTCATCGGCACGCTGGCCACCCGCGCCCGCGGGCCGGTCGACGTGGTCACCGGCGACCGCGACCTCTTCCAGCTCGTCGACGACGCCCGCGGGGTCCGGGTGCTCTACACCGCCCGCGGGATCACCGACATCGAGGTGGTCGACGAGGCCGCGGTCACCGCGAAGTACGGCATCCCGGGGCGGGCCTACGCCGACTTCGCGGTGCTGCGCGGCGACCCCAGCGACGGGCTGCCCGGGGTGGCCGGTATCGGCGCGAAGACGGCGGCGGCGCTCATCAGCGAGTTCGGCGACCTGGCCGGGATCCGGGCGGCGGCCGCGCGCACCGCCGTCCCCCGCCCGCCGCTGACCGCCGCCGTCCTCAAGCGGCTGCACGCCGGGGCGGAGTACCTCGACGCCGCCCCGGTGGTGGTCGCCGTGGCGCGCGGGATCGACCTGCCGGCGGTGGAGGGGACGCTGCCCCGCCGGCCGGCCGACGCCGCGGCGCTGGCCGGCCTGGCCGAGCGGCACGGCATCGGGTCCTCGCTCGGGCGGCTGGGCGCCGCGCTGGGCTGGCCGGCCGACGCCCTCGACCGAGACGTCCTCGACCGAGACGTCCTCGACCGAGACGTCCTCGACCGAGACGTCCTCGACCGAGACGTCCTCGACCGAGACGTCCTGGACTGAGACGTCCTGGACCGCGCGGACACCGGCCGCAGCTGCCCGTCAGCTCAGGCGACGTCCCAGGTGTAGGCGGCGGAGTCCGCGTCGGTGATCGCGACCCGGATGGTGACGTCCTCGCCGTCCTCGGTGGTGCCCGCGCACTCGTAGGTGGCGCCGTCCTCCACCACCATCTCCTGGTCGCAGGAGACCTCGATGCCGACGCCGAAGGTCTCCTCGAACTGCTCGGCGATGTCGCTCTCGGCGCGGCCGGCGTCGAGGACGTCCTGGCCGAGTGCCAGCGCCAGGACGATCGCGACCGCGATGACCACCAGTGCCAGCGCCGTCCCGATGAGGGGGCCGGTCCGCGACTTCTTCGGCTGCTGCCCGTAGCCGCCCGGCTGGCCGTACTGCCCGGGCTGGCCGTACTGCCCGAACTGCCCCGGCTGCTGCCCGTACTGCCCCGGCTGGCCGTACTGGCCCGGCTGCGGGTACTGCCCGGGCTGCTGCCCGTACTGGCCCGGCTGCGCGTACTGGCCCGGCTGCTGCCCGTACTGCCCGGGCTGGCCGTACTGCCCACCCGGCTGGCCGTACTGGCCGGGCTGCGGGTAGCCGGGCTGCTGCCCGCCGTACTGCCCCGGCTGCCCGTACTGCCCCGGCTGGCCACCCTGCGGGGGGTTGGTCATCGTCGCTCCTGCTCGTTCCGTCGACCCGGACGGGTCCTCCGATGACACTGCGTCACCGGAGCGGGGGGATTGTGCACCACCCGGCGGCGCGTCCGGCCGCTCCGCGCCGCGGCCGTCCGACCCGGGTCAGCCGCTGACGGCGACCGCGACCACGCCGCGGCGGATGCGGCCCACCGCCGCCCGCGCCACCCCGGCCACCGACTCGTCGGCCACCTTGGCCAGCTGGTCGAGGACGTCGACGAGCTGGCGCGCCCACCGCACGAAGTCGCCGCCGGAGAGCTCGGTGCCGGCCTGCTCGGCGCCGGCGAGCACCCGGTCGAGGGTCTGCCCGTCGGTCCACCGGTAGGCGGCCCAGGCGAACCCGAGGTCGAGGTCGCGGGTCGCCGGCAGGCCCCGGTCGAGCTCGACGTCCTGCAGCCGCGAGCGGATCCGGCGCATCTCACCGATCGCGCCGGCGACCCGCCCGGCCGGGACGGCCGGCTGCCCGGGGGTCTCCCGCCGGGCCTCGAACACCAGCGTGGAGACGGCGGCGGCGAGCTCGGCGGGGCCCAGCCCGCGCCACGCGCCCGCGCGCAGGCACTCGGCGACGAGCAGGTCGCCCTCCGACCAGATGCGGGCCAGCCGGCGGCCCTCCTCGGTGACCCGCGGGACGTCGTCGACGGGGGTGGGCTCCGCGGTGTCGGCCGGCACCAGCGGCGCGGCCTCGGGCACCAGGTAGCCCAGCTCCTCGAGGACGTCGCAGGTGCGGTCGAACTGCCGGGTCAGCGACCCGGTGCGCTCGGCCATCTTCCGGTGGGTGGCCTCGGCGTCGGCGACCGCGCGCAGGTACCGCTCGGCGAACCGGACCCGCTCCTCCCGGTCGGGCAGCGCGTGCACCGGGTGGGAACGCACCGCCCGGCGCAGGTCGGCCAGCACCGGGTCGTCGGCGGCGGCCGAGCGGTTCTTGACCCGCCGGGCGCCGAGGTCGTTCTCCACGCGGGCGGTGCGCAGTGTGGCGGCCAGGTCGCGGCGGGCGTGCGGGCTGCGGTGGTTGAAGTTCTTCGGCACCCGCACCCGGGCCAGCGCGCTCACCGGCGTCGGGAAGTCCACGCTGCCCAGCCGGCCGGCCCACTTGTCCTCGGTGAGCACCAGCGGCCGGGGGTCGGCCAGGTCGGTGATGCCCGGGTCGAGCACGACCGCCAGCCCCTGCCGGCGGCCGGAGGGCACCCGGATGACGTCACCGGGGCGCAGCGCGGCCAGCGCGTCGGCGGCCTCGATGCGGCGCTTGGCGGCCGAGTCGCGCGAGAGCTCCTTCTCCCGGTCGGCGATCTCGCGGCGCAGCCGGGCGTAGGCGAGCACGTCCCCGCCCTCGGTGGCCATTTCCGCGGCGAACCGCTCGGCGTCGCGCTCGGACCGCGCGGCCTGCCGGGCCAGCCCCACCACCGACCGGTCGGCCTGGAACTGGGCGAAGGAGGAGGCCAGCAGCTCGCGGGCGCGGGCCCGGCCGAAGGAGCCGACCAGGTTGACCGCCATGTTGTAGCTGGGCCGGAAGCTCGAGCGCAGTGGGTAGGTGCGGGTGCTGGCCAGCCCGGCGACGACCGAGGGGTCCATCCCCGGCGCCCACACGACGACGGCGTGCCCCTCGACGTCGATGCCGCGCCTCCCGGCCCGCCCGGTGAGCTGGGTGTACTCCCCCGGGGTCACGTCGACGTGCGCCTCGCCGTTCCACTTCACCAGCCGCTCGAGCACCACCGTGCGGGCGGGCATGTTGATGCCCAGCGCGAGGGTCTCGGTGGCGAACACGGCCTTGACCAGGCCGCGGACGAAGCACTCCTCCACCGTCTCCTTGAACGCCGGCACCAGCCCGGCGTGGTGGGCGGCGATCCCGGCCAGCAGCCCCTCGCGCCACTCCCAGAAGCCGAGCACGTGCAGGTCCTCGTCGGGCAGGCCGTCGGTGCGCTCGTCGACGATGCGGGCGATCTCGGCCCGCTCGGCCTCGTCGGTGAGCCGCAGCCCGGACTGCAGGCACTGGGCGACGGCGGCGTCGCAGCCGTTGCGGCTGAAGATGAAGGTGATCGCCGGCAGCAGCCCGGCGCGGTCGAGGCGCTCGACGACCTCCGAGCGCGCCGGCGGGCGGTGGCGGGGCCGGTGCCAGTCGCGGTCGCGGCGGGACCCGCCGTTGCCGCCGCCCCAGGTGTCCAGCCGGCGCTCGTGCTCGCGGACGTAGCGCACCAGCTCGGGATCGACGACGCTGGCGCCGCGGTCGCGGGTCGACTGCTGGCGCGGGTCCTGGCCCTGCTCGGCGGCGTGTGCGGCCGGGCGCAGGCTGAACAGGTCGAACACCCGGCTGCCGACGAGCATGTGCTGCCACAGCGGGATGGGCCGCACCTCGCTGACGACGACCCTCGTGTGGCCGCGCACGGTGACCAGCCAGTCGGCGAACTCCTCGGCGTTGCTCACCGTGGCCGACAGCGACACCAGGGTCACCGACTGCGGGAGGTGGATGATCACCTCCTCCCACACCGCGCCGCGGAAGCGGTCGGCGAGGTAGTGCACCTCGTCCATGACCACGTAGCCGAGGCCGTCGATCGCCGGCGACTCCGCGTAGAGCATGTTGCGCAGCACCTCGGTGGTCATCACCACCACCGGCGCGTTGCCGTTGATCGCGTTGTCCCCGGTGAGCAGCCCGACCCGCTCCTCGCCGTAGCGGTCGACGAGGTCGTTGTACTTCTGGTTGGACAGCGCCTTGATCGGCGTCGTGTAGAACGCCTTGCGCCCCTCGGCCAGCGCCTTGTGCACCGCGAACTCGCCGACGACGGTCTTGCCGGCTCCGGTGGGCGCGCAGACCAGCACGCCGGCGCCCTGGTCGAGCGCCTCGCAGGCCTCCACCTGGAACGGGTCGAGGGAGAACCCGAGCTCGGCGGTGAAGTCGGCGAGGGTCGGGTGCGCGCTGCGCCGCCGGGCAGCCGCGTACCGCTCGGCGGGGCTGGACATGCTCTCCACGTTAGGCGCTCCCCTGCCGGGCCGCCGGGCCGGTCGGCCGTGTACGTAAGTTGGGGATAACGGTCAACCAGTGACGGGCCGGACCCGCGTCCTCCCGCACCCCCGGGCGTCCTCCCGCACCTCCCACCGTGCGGGAGGACCCGCCACGATCAGGTCACCTGATCGTGGCCCCCGCGACCCTGGCCGCCCCCACGGCCGCTGCCGGCCACCGTCAGCGCGCCGGGCACCGCCTCGGCCACCAGCGGCAGCGCGGCCACCGGCTCCCCGTCGGCGTAGCCGGTCAGCCCGGCCCCGGCCAGCTCCACCCGGGCGGCGCGGTGCACGCTCACCGCCGGGTGCCCGACGTGGGTGCCCGCGGTCAGCCGCGGGCGGGTGCGCACCAGCTCCCGGCGCGACACCGGGCCGACCACGGTCACGTCGAGCAGCCCGTCGGCGGGGTCGGCGGCCGGGCAGACCCGCATCCCCCCGCCGTACCAGGCGGTGTTGCCGACGGCGACCAGCGTCACCGGCACCGTCCGCGCCGCCCCGTCGAGTGTGAGCACCACCTCCCGCGGCCGCAGCCGGGCCAGCTCGGCGAGGATCGCGACGTCGTAGCGGCGCGGACCCCGCGGCCAGCGCAGCCGGTTCGCCCGGTCGGTCACCGCGGAGTCGAACCCGCAGCACAGCACCGTGGCCCACCAGCGCCCGCCGGCCCGCCCGGCGTCCACCGTGCGCAGGGCCCCGGCGCGCAGGTCGGCGGCGGCCGCGGCCGCGGCGGCCACCGGCTCCGGCGGGACGCCCAGGGCGAGGGCGAGGTCGTTGCCGGTGCCGGCCGGGACGACCGCCAGCGGCGTGCCCGTCCCGGCCACCGCCTGCAGCGCGGCGTGCGCGGCGCCGTCCCCGCCCACGGCCACCACCGCGCCGGTGCCCGCGGCGACGGCGTCGGCGGCGGCCCGCTCCGCCTCCTCCCGGCCGGCGGCGGCCAGCACCCGCGGCACCAGCCCGGCGCGGCGCAGGGTGGCCAGGACGGCGGTCGAGACCACCCGGGCCCGGCCGCGCCCGGCGGCCGGGCTGACCAGGACGGCGACCTCCATACCGCTGCCCACCCCCTCTCCGACCGGCCGCCGGGCGCCGTGTGACACGTTCGTGCGTCATTGCCACCGACGGTGCCCGCGCGGCTGTGACACCGGCCGGTGCAGGTGCATGATGACGCGGCGTTCGTCTCACCCCGCAACCGATCCCGACCTCACCGACCGACCTCCCCGCCGGATCCGGGTGAGCCCATCCTGGAGGAGTCATGCAGGTCGTCATCGCCGGTGCCGGCATCTCCGGACTCACCACCGCCCTCGCCCTCGCCCGGCAGGGGCACGAGGTCCGGCTCGTCGACCGCGACCCCGCGCCGCGCCCGGGCGACGTCGCGGGCGTGGAGGACTGGCAGCGGCGCGGTGTCGCCCAGTTCCACCAGCCGCACGCGCTGCTGGCCCGGCTGTACTCGGAGCTGGCCGCGGCGCTGCCCGACGTCCTCGAGGCGCTGCTGGACCGCGGGGCCCGCCCGGTGGCCCTCCCCGACGACCTGACCGCCCTGTGGTGCCGCCGCAGCACGCTGGAGTGGGTGCTGCGCACCGCGGTGGAGACCGAGCCGGGGGTGACGCGGGTCGAGGCCGCCGTCAGCGAGGTCGCCGTCGACGGGGACCGGGTGGCCGGGGTGCGGCTCGCCGACGGCACGCTGCTGCCCGCCGACCTCGTCGTCGACGCCACCGGCCGGCGCGGGCGGCTCTCCCGCCCGTGGCTGCGCGAGGAGGTCGACGTCCCCGCCGACGAGGTGTACGTCTCCCGCCGCTACCGGCTGCGGCCCGGCGCCGCGTTCGGCACCGTCAACCGCAACGTCATCTCGGTGGCCGAGGGCGACGGCTACACGCTGCTGGTCTTCCCCCACGACGCCGGCACCTTCACCGTCTGCTTCACCCGCCTGCCCGACGACCCCGAGCTGGACCCGCTGCGCGAGCAGGCGGCCTTCGAGGCGGCCACGCAGGTGGTGCCCCTGGCCGCCGAGTGGACCGACCCCGAGCGGGCCGAGCCGGTCTCCCCGGTCATGGTCATGAGCGGCCTGCGCAGCACCTTCCGCACCCTCGACGACGCCGCGCCGCTGGGGCTGCACCCGCTCGCCGACGCCGTCTGCACCACCAACCCCCACTTCGGCCGCGGCTCGGCGCTTGCCATCACGCACGCGCTGCGGCTGGCCGCCGCGGTGGCCGCCGCCCCCGACGACGCCCGCGCGTGGCGGGCGCAGGTCGACGCCTGGGTCGACGGCGAGCTGCGCGCGTGGTTCGACGACGCCCGGATGACCGACGTCGCCCGCGCCCAGGCCTGGCGCAACGTGCGCGACGGCCGCCCGCCGATGACCGGCCCGCCGGCCGGCGCCGGGCCCGACCGCGCCGCGCCCGTCCCCCACTTCCTCGTCCTCGCCGCCGCCGGCGCCGACCCGGTGGTGGCCCGCGCGGTGCTGCGGCACTTCCACCTGGTCGACCCGCCGGCGGCGCTGGACGCGGTGCGCCCCCGGGTCGCGGAGATGCTCGCCCAGGGCTGGCTGCCCGGCCGCCCGCCGCCGCAGGCCGGGCGCCCCCGCGACAGCGCGGTCACCGCCGACGACGGCGGGCCGTTCCGCCCGGGGCCGCCCCGGCAGTCGCCCGACGAGCGGCCCGCCGGCGGCCCGCCGCCGGGAGCACCGGTGGGCCCGCCGCGGCGGCGGCTGGTGGAGGCGCTGGCGGCCTGGGCGCCGGACGCCGCCGTCCGCTGACACGGCTGGCACGGCACCCCGGGACCGGCACGGACGAGGGCCCGCCGCTCGGAGCGGCGGGCCCTCGTTCGTCCGTGTGCGGGTGCGGGGTGCTCAGCGGGAGCGGGCGCCGGGGCCGTCGGCCGGGGCGGCGTCGCCGGCCAGCAGCTGCTCCGGCAGGGTGGGCGCCGCGTCCAGCGGGGAGGCCTCGTCGTCGGACAGGCCGTGGAAGTGCTCGATCGCCTCGCGCCGGGCCCGCCGCTTGTCCACGACGCGGGCGACCTGGATGGCCAGCTCGAACAGCACCACCATCGGCAGCGCCATGGCCAGCATGGTGAACGGGTCCTGGGTGGGCGTGACGAACGCGGCGAAGACGATGGTCAGGAAGAAGATCCACCGCCGGCTCTTCGCCAGCGCCGCGTGCGACAGCACCCCGACCAGGTTGAGCGCGACGGCGATCAGCGGCAGCTCGAAGCTCAGCCCGAAGGCGACCAGCAGGCTGATGACGAAGCCCAGGTAGTCCGGGGCGGTCAGCTGGAAGGCCACCTCGTCACCGGCGAGCTGCAGCAGCAGCTCCAGGCCCTTGTACAGCGTGATGTAGGCCAGCACCGCGCCCAGGGCGAACAGCAGCGTGGAGACGGCGACGAAGGTGACCGCGTAGCGCTTCTCGTTGCGCTTGAGGCCCGGGGTGATGAACGCCCACAGCTGCCACAGCCAGAACGGGCTCGACAGCACCGCCCCGGCGATCAGGCCGATCTTCAGCCGCAGCAGCACGCCGCCGAAGACGTCGAGGACCACCAGCCGGCAGTTCTCCTCGCCCTGGAAGCGCAGCTCGGCCGGCAGCGAGCAGTAGGGCTCGCTGAGGAAGGTCAGCAGCCCGTGGTCGTACCAGAGGAACCCGGCGATGGTGCCCAGCGCCAGCGCCAGCAGCGCCTTGGCGACGCGGTTGCGCAGCTCGGTGAGGTGGGCGACGAGCGTCATCGTCGCCTCGGGGTCCCGCGGCCGCCGCCGGCGACGCCGCAGGGACGGACCGCTCACGCCGCTGCCCCGCGGGCGGTCAGCGGGCGTCGGCGGCGCCGGGCTGGGCGGCGCGCGCCCGCAGCTCGGCCGCGCGCGCCTCCGCGGCGGCCGCCTCGGCCTCCAGCTGCGCCCGCCGGTCGCGGTCGGCGGCGTCGAGCGGGACCGGCGACGAGGTGAACGACGACGAGGTGAACGACGACAGGGGCGCCGGGGACGCCGCGGCGGGGCGGGCGTCGTCGTCCTTCATGCCCTTCATCTCGCCCTTGAAGATGCGCAGCGAGCGGCCCAGCGAACGGGAGGCGTCGGGCAGCTTCTTGTAGCCGAACAGCAGCAGGACGGCCAGGATGATCAGGCCGATCTCCAGCGGGCCGAGGTTCATGCGTCCTCCAGGTCGAGTGGACGAGGGCGATGCTACGCCCGGCGGTCTCCGTTCCCGAGGTTCGCGGCGGCCGGCCGCCGCAGGTCAGCGGGTGCCGGCGCCCGGGTCACCGGCCTGCAGCCGCGCCGCCCGCGCGGCGGTGGCCTGGGCCTGCTCCAGCACCGGCCGCACGTCCTGCTCGGCGGCGGCCAGCTCGCGGGCCAGCCGGCGGCCGGCCCCGAGCACGCCGAAGGCGATCGCGCCGAGCACGACCAGCGACAGCACGACGACGGCGATCCAGACCACCCACAGCAGCACGGCGCCGACCCTAGGCCCCGGCGTCCCCCAGCCCGTAGCGGGCCAGCGCGGCGCGGGCGTCGGCGGCCACGGCCGCGGCCAGCTCGGCCGGCTCGTCGACGGCGGCGCCCCCGCCGAGGGAGGACACCAGCCGCCGCGCCCAGGCCAGGTCGGCGGTGCGCAGGGCGACGGCCAGGCCGCCGGGCGGGTCGTCGACCTCGCGGACGTCCTCGACCGGGTAGTACTCGGCGACCCACCGGGCGGTGCGGGCCAACCGCAGCCGCACCACCGGCGCGTCCGGCGGCGGCTGGTACACCCCCGAGGCGATGTCACGCGGTGCGGCCTGCGGCGGCGGGGCGGCCGGCTCGTCGAGCACCTCGACGTCGTCGATGCGGTCGAGGCGGAACAGCCGCACCCCGGCCACCTCCCGCGACCAGGCCTCCAGGTACCAGCGCCCGTCGACCAGGTGCAGCCGCATCGGGTCGACGGTGCGCTCGGTGCGCTCGTCGCGGGTGGGCACGTAGTAGTGCAGGTGCAGCGCCCGGCCGCGCTCGAGGCCCTCCCGGACCACCGCGAGGGCCTGCTCGCGGGCGTCGACGCTCAGCGCCACCGGGGTCACCCGCTCGGCGGCGTGCCCGGCGGCGGCCGACACCTTGGCCAGCGCACGGCTGACCGCGTCCTGCTCGGCCAGGCCCGGCAGGTCCAGCAGCGTGCGCAGCGCGACCACCAGCGCGACGGCCTCGTCGGTGGTCAGCCGCAGCGGGCGCACCATGCCGGCGGTGAAGGTGACCCGCACCCGGTCGCCCTCGAAGGACAGGTCGATGAGGTCGCCGGGGCCGTAGCCGGGCAGGCCGCACATCCACAGCAGCTCCAGGTCGCGCCGCAGCTGCCGCTCGGGGACGCCGAAGTCGCGGGCCACCTCCGAAAGCGGCACACCCTCCGGCCGCGCGGTGAGGTAGGGCACCAGCGACAGCAGCCGGGTCATCCGCTCGGTGGTCGCCGGGGTGCTCACGCGTGCTCCCCCGAGGCCGCCAGCCGCGTGAGCCGCTCGACCACCGCCGCGCGCACCTCCGCCGGCGCCTCCACCACGACGTCGGGACCGTAGGCGGCCAGCTGGTCGGCCAGCCGCCACGGCTCGGTGGTGCGCAGCTGCAGCCGGTCCTCCCCGTCCTCCCCGGCGCCCAGCGGCTGCGCCCCGCGGCGCAGCCCGACCGCGGTGCCCGGGCGGGCGCGCACGACCACCACGTGCTCCTCTCCCCCGCCGGAGCGGTCGGCCTGCCGGGCCACCACCGCGGCCAGGTCGAGGTCGGCCGGCGGCTCGAACGCGTTCTCCGGCCCCACCGCCCTCGGCGTGCCGACCACCCGGGACAGCCGGAACACCCGCGGCGCCTGCCGGTCGAGGTCCTGGCCCACCAGGTACCAGCGGCCGTGCCAGGCCACCACCCCCCACGGCTGCACCCGGCGCCGGGCGGGGGCGGCCTCGTCGGGACGGCGGTAGTCGAACTGCAGCACCCGGCGGTCGCGGGCGGCGGCGTAGGCCGGCTCGAACGCCGGCTCGTCGGAGTCCAGCCGCGGCTGGATGGGCAGCGCCCGGCCGGGGTCGACGTCGAGGCCGGCCGCGCGCAGCTTCACCAGCGCGCTGTGCGCTGCCCCGGCCAGCTGCGCGGACTCCCACAGCCGCAGCGCCAGGCCGACGGCGGCGGCCTCCTCGCCGGTGAGGGTGATCTCGGGCAGCTCGTAGTCGGCGCGGGCGATGCGGTAGCCGTCCTCGGTGTCGAAGACGCTGGTGCGCCCGGTCTCCAGCGGCACGCCCATCTCGCGCAGCTCGGCCTTGTCGCGCTCGAACATGCGCTTGAACGCCTCGTCGGCGCGCGCGGTGCCGTCGTCGGGCTCGTAGCCGGGGACGGTGGCGCGGATGCGGGCCGCGGTCACGTACTGGCGGGTGCCGAGCAGCGCGATGACCAGGTTGACCAGCCGCTCCGCCCGCTTCGCCGACACGGGCCCAGGCTAGTCAGACCGCGCCGATCGCACCCGGTCCGGTCCGCGCCCGCCCGGGACGCTCGTTAGCGTGTCCGCGTGGGGGACGAGACGACCGTGCCGGGCAGCGTCCAGGGCAGTGTCCAGGGCAACGGGCAGCGCATCCGCTGGCGACGCGGGCGGGTGACGGCGACCGGGCGCAGCTGGCGCGACGCGGTGGAGCTGACCGTGGAGGTACCCGGCGACGGCGAGGTGCGGTCCCTGGCGCACCCGTCGCTGGTCGGCGTCCCCGAGGTCGGCGACGAGGTGCTGCTCAACACCACCGCCTGGGCGCAGCGGCTGGGCACCGGCGGGTACGCGCTCGTCGTCGCCGTCCCCGACCGGCTGCCACCGGACCCCTCCGGCCCCGGGCACCTGGTCAAGGCGCGGTACACGCCGATGCAGGTCAGCGTGCGGGGCGTCGACGAGCAGGACACCGAGCACCACGCCGCGATCGCCGAGGCCGAGGACCTCGGCGGCATGCCGGTCGTCGTCGCCGACCTGCACTCCGCGCTGCCGGCCGCGCTGATCGGGGTGTTCGCCACCGACCCCGACCTCAGGGTCGCCTACGTGATGACCGACGGCGGGGCGCTGGTCGCCGGGTTCTCCCGCACGCTGCACACGCTGGCGCCGTCGCTGACCGGGGTGGTCACCGTCGGGCAGGCCTTCGGCGGGGACCTCGAGGCGGTCACCCTGCACACCGGCCTGCTGGCCGCGCGGCACGTGCTCGGCGCCGACGTCGCCGTCGTCACCCAGGGGCCGGGCAACCTGGGCACCGGCACGCCGTGGGGCTTCTCCGGGGTCGCCGCCGGCGAGGCGTGCAACGCCGTCAGCGTGCTCGGCGGGGAGCCGATCGGGGCGCTGCGGATCTCCGACGCCGACCCGCGCCCCCGCCACCGCGGGGTGTCGCACCACTCGCTGACCGCCTTCGGCCGGGTGGCGCTGGCCGGGGTGACGCTGGTCGCCCCGCGCGGGCTGGGCTCGGAGCTCGGGCAGCAGGTCGAGGAGGACCTCGCTGGGCAGCCCGAGCGCAACCGGGTGGTGTGGGTCGACGTCGACGGGCTCGACGAGGCGCTGCAGCTGTCGCCGGTGACGCTGTCGACCATGGGCCGCGGCTGGCCGGAGGAGCGCGCCTACTTCCTCGCGGCCGCCGCGGCCGGCCGCTACGCCGCCCTGCGGGTGCCGCTGCCCGACTGACCCGCCCGAGGCCGTGGGCGGGCGCGGCGGGGCCCGGGTCCCCTGCTGGCGCTGTGGTTGACGACCACCACGTCGAAGCTCTTTAACTGGTCCTTTCAAACCACAGTGCGCTTGTCCTGGTAG
>NZ_JBJGYI010000043.1:0-36651 GCF_054049915.1 Geodermatophilus sp. SYSU D00766 | reverse complement strand
CGCGGCGGGCTGGGTGATGCGGTGGCGGTCCGCCCTCACCCCCCCGCCCCCCCCCCCCCCGCCCCCCCCCCCCCCCCCCCCCCCCCCCCCCCCCCCCCCCCCCCCCCCCCCGGCGGTGAGGGAGGACGGGGTCGGGCCGGCCGCCCCGGGTCGCCGGCCGCGCCGGAGCGGGCCGTCAGGACGCGGTCAGGCGGCCTGGGTCGTCGTCGCCCCGGGCTCGTCGAGGGCCTCCGCGGCCTTGCACAGGTTGCGGACCATGCTGCCGAACACGATCCCGTGGAACGGCGAGATGCTCCACCAGTAGAGGTGGCCGAGCAGGCCGTGCGGGTGGAAGGTCGCCTTCTGACGCAGCCGGGTGCGACCCTCGTCGGCACGTTCCACGTGGAACTCCAGCCAGGCCAGGCCCGGCAGCCGCATCTCGGCGCGCAGCCGCAGCAGCCGGCCCTCCTCGAGCTCCTCCACGCGCCACCAGTCCAGGGCGTCGCCGACGTAGAGGTCGCTGGGGTCGCGGCGCCCGCGGCGCAGGCCCACCCCGCCCACGGCCCGGTCCAGCCAGCCGCGCACCTCCCAGGCCAGCGGGAAGCTGTACCAGCCGGTCTCGCCGCCGATGCCCTCGACCACCCGCCACAGCGCCGTGGGCGAGGCGTCGGTCTCCCGGGTCCGCTCGTCGAGGTAGAGGCTGCCGCCGGCCCAGTCGGGGTCGCTGGGCAGCGGGTCCGACGGCGCCCCGGGCACCGAGGCGCCGGTCCACCGGGTGACGACGTCGTGGTCCCGGACGCGCTGCACGGCCAGCCGCACCGCGTCGTCGAAGCCCAGCAGCCCCTCCGGCGGGTCGGGCACGTACCGCGCGATGTCGTGCTCGGAGGCGACGACGGTGTTGCGCAGCGACTCCACCAGCGGCCGGGCGATCGACGCCGGCACCGGCGTGATGACGCCGACCCAGTGGCTCGACAGCGACGGCGTGAAGACCGGCACCGGCAGGATCCGCCGCCGCGCCAGCCCGGTCACCTCGGCGTAGCGCTGCATCATCTGCGCGTAGTCCATGACGTCGGGGCCGCCGATGTCGAAGCAGCGGTGCACGTCCGGCGGCAGCGTGGCGCAGCCGACGAGGTAGCGCAGCACGTCGCGGATGGCGATGGGCTGGATGCGGCTGTGCACCCACCGCGGGGTGACCATGACCGGCAGCCGCTCGGTGAGGTAGCGCAGCATCTCGAACGACGCCGAGCCCGAGCCCAGCACGATCGCCGCGCGCAGCACCACCGTGGGCACCCCGGAGCCGAGCAGCACGCGGGCCACCTCGGCGCGCGAGCGCAGGTGCGGGGAGAGCTCCTCGTCCGAGGGCTCGAGGCCGCCGAGGTACACCAGCCGGCCGACGCCGGCGCCGCGGACGGCCCGGGCCATCACCTCGGCCGTCTGCCGGTCGCGCTCCTCGAACGCGCGGCCGACGGCGAGGGAGTGGACGAGGTAGTAGACGACGTCGGCGCCGGTGCACGCGCGGGCCACCGCGTCGTCGTCGGTGGCGTCGCCCTCGACGACCTCGACGTCGCGGATCCAGGGCCGGTCCCGCAGCTTGCCCGGCGAGCGGGTCAGCACCCGCACGCGGTGGCCGGCGGCGAGGAGCTCGGGCACGAGGCGGCCGCCGACGTAGCCGGTGGCGCCCGTGACCAGACAGGTCAGGTCACGCTGGGCGGGCTGCACGTCGACGAGTCTGCGAGTCGCCGTCGGCCCGTGCCCGACGGCCGGATCGGTTCCGGCCGTCCAGCGCCCCTGGGCGGGCGTGTCGGCCCCGGGGGCAACACCGGTGGTGCGAGCGGTGCCGCGAGTGGCGCAGACGGGACGTCAGGGCGTGCGTGGCGCCGTTCCTGTCGGTGGACCCGGTAACATGGACGGCAGGAATCCCCAGCATCCGGCTGAGTGGCGCTGTGCGCCCTCGGAGCCCTCCCGTGCGGAGGTACCCGCGCGCCGGCTGCGCGACAGAAGGGCCCCACGTGGTCGCTCGGACCCAGACTGAGAACAGCTACTCCGGCAGCTCCATCACCGTCCTCGAGGGGCTCGAGGCGGTCCGCAAGCGGCCCGGCATGTACATCGGCTCCACCGGTGAGCGCGGCCTGCACCACATGGTGTGGGAGGTCGTCGACAACTCCGTCGACGAGGCGCTCGCCGGCTTCTGCGACACCGTCCGCGTCACCCTGCTCGCCGACGGCGGCGTCCGGGTCGAGGACAACGGCCGTGGCATCCCGGTCGACCTGCACCCGCGCGAGAAGCGGCCGACCGTCGAGGTCGTCATGACCGTGCTGCACGCCGGCGGCAAGTTCGACGGCAAGAGCTACGCCGTCTCCGGCGGTCTGCACGGCGTCGGCGTCACCGTCGTCAACGCGCTGTCCACCGCCCTCGACGTGCGCATCTGGCGCGACGGCAGGGAGTGGCACCAGTCCTACGCCCTGGCCAAGCCCGGCCCGCTGGAGGAGGTCGGCCCGACCACCAAGCAGGGCACCCAGATCACCTTCTGGGCCGACGGCGACATCTTCGAGACGACCAGCTACTCGTTCGACACCATCAGCCGCCGGCTGCAGGAGATGGCCTTCCTCAACAAGGGCCTGACCATCGTCCTGCGCGACGAGCGCCCCGGGCACGGCAAGGCCGAGACCGGTCTGGGTGACGAGAAGTCGGTGTCCGTCGAGGCCACGGCCCCGGGCACCGAGGACGCCGCCTTCGAGCCCACCGAGATCACCTACCGCTACGACGGCGGCCTCGAGGACTACGTCCGCCACATCAACGCGAAGAAGACCCCGATCCACCGCTCGATCGTCGGCTTCGGCGCCGAGGGCGTCGGCAAGAACGACATGCGGATGAGCGTCGAGGTCGCGATGCAGTGGTCCGACGCCTACTCGGAGTCGGTCTACTCCTTCGCCAACACGATCAACACGCACGAGGGCGGCACCCACGAGGAGGGCTTCCGCACCGCGCTCACCTCGATCGTCAACCGGTACGCCGTCGAGAAGAAGATCCTCAAGGACAAGCCGGAGGACAAGCTCACCGGCGAGGACATCCGCGAGGGCCTGGCCGCGATCGTCTCGGTCAAGATCGGCGACCCGCAGTTCGAGGGCCAGACGAAGACCAAGCTCGGCAACACCGAGGTCAAGGGCTTCGTGCAGCGCATCTGCAACGAGCAGATCTCGCACTGGTTCGAGGCCAACCCGGCCGAGGCCAAGACGATCATCACCAAGGCCGCCTCGGCCGCCCGGGCGCGCCGTGCCGCCCAGGACGCCCGCAAGCTCGCCCGCAAGAACCTGCTCAGCAACAACTCGCTGCCGGGCAAGCTGGCCGACTGCCGCTCGACCGACCCCCGCAACTCCGAGGTCTACATCGTCGAGGGCGACTCCGCCGGCGGCTCGGCCAAGTCCGGCCGCGACTCGATGTTCCAGGCGATCCTGCCCATCCGCGGCAAGATCATCAACGTCGAGAAGGCGCGCATCGACCGGGTCCTCAAGAACACCGAGGTCCAGTCGATGATCACCGCCTTCGGCACGGGCATCCACGACGAGTTCGACCTGTCGAAGCTGCGGTACCACAAGATCGTCCTCATGGCCGACGCCGACGTCGACGGCCAGCACATCCGCACGCTGCTGCTCACCCTGCTGTTCCGCTTCATGCGGCCGCTGGTCGAGGCCGGCCACGTCTACCTGGCGCAGCCGCCGCTGTACAAGATCAAGTGGGGCGGCAAGTGGGGCGACCAGTACGCCTACTCCGACCGTGAGCGCGACGCGCTGCTGGCCGCCGGCAAGAAGGAGGGCCGCAAGGTCCGCGAGGAGATGATCCAGCGGTTCAAGGGGCTCGGTGAGATGAACGCCAGCGAGCTGTGGGAGACCACCATGAACCCCGAGACCCGCCTGCTGCTGCAGGTCACCCTCGACGACGCGGCCACCGCCGACGAGCTGTTCAGCATCCTCATGGGCGAGGACGTCGAGGCGCGCCGCAGCTTCATCACCCGCAACGCCAAGGACGTCCGTTTCCTCGACGTCTGACGAAGGACCCCCGTGCCCCCCACCGCTCGCACGCTCGCGGCGGGCCCCTGCACGGGGGCCACCTGACGTCCACGTCCTCAGCACGAACCGGAGAGACCGAAGAGTGACCGAGACACCCGCCCGCGACCGCGTCGAGCCGGTCGACCTGCAGCAGGAGATGCAGCGCAGCTACATCGACTACGCGATGAGCGTGATCGTCGGCCGCGCCCTGCCGGAGGTCCGCGACGGCCTCAAGCCGGTGCACCGACGCGTGCTGTTCGCGATGTACGACCAGGGCTTCCGCCCCGACCGCGGCTACGTCAAGTGCGCCCGCCCGGTCGCGGAGGTCATGGGCAACTACCACCCGCACGGCGACTCGGCGATCTACGACGCCCTCGTGCGGCTGGCCCAGCCGTGGTCGATGCGCTACCCGCTCATCGACGGCCAGGGCAACTTCGGCTCGCCGGGCAACGACCCGCCGGCCGCCATGCGCTACACCGAGTGCCGGCTCACGCCGCTGGCCATGGAGATGCTGGCCGGCATCGACGAGGAGACCGTCGACTTCCAGGCCAACTACGACGGCCGCACCCAGGAGCCGCTGGTCCTGCCGTCGCGGGTGCCCAACCTGCTGATCAACGGCTCGGCCGGGATCGCGGTCGGCATGGCCACCAACATGCCGCCGCACAACCTGCGCGAAGTCGCCGAGGCCGTCTACTGGGTGCTCGACCACCCCGACGCCGAGCCCGAGGAAGCGCTCACCGCGTGCATGGAGCGCATCAAGGGCCCGGACTTCCCGACCTACGGCCTCATCGTCGGCCGCGACGGCATCGAGGACGCCTACCGCACCGGCCGCGGCTCGGTGAAGATGCGCGCCGTCGTCACGGTGGAGGAGGACTCCCGGGGCCGGGTGCAGCTCGTCGTCACCGAGCTGCCCTACCAGGTCAACCCGGACAACCTGGCCGAGTCGATCGCCGAGGCGGTCAAGGAGGGCCGGCTGCAGGGGATCAGCGAGATCGCCGACGAGTCCAGCGACCGCGTCGGCCGGCGGCTGGTCATCACCCTGCGCCGCGACGCCGTCGCCAAGGTGGTGCTGAACAACCTCTACAAGCACACCCAGCTGCAGACGTCGTTCGGCTGCAACATGCTCTCGATCGTCGACGGCGTCCCGCGGACGCTGCGGCTCGACGAGCTGGTGCGGCTGTGGGTCTCCCACCAGATCGAGGTCATCCAGCGGCGCACCCGGTACCGGCTGCGCAAGGCCGAGGAGCGCGCGCACATCCTGCGCGGCTACGCCAAGGCCCTCGACCAGCTCGACGCCGTCATCGCGCTCATCCGCAACAGCCCCTCGGCCGACACCGCCCGCACCGGCCTCATGGAGCTGCTCGAGGTCGACGAGGTCCAGGCCACGGCGATCCTCGACCTGCAGCTGCGCCGGCTGGCCGCCCTCGAGCGGCAGCGGATCATGGACGAGCTGGCCGAGATCGAGGCCCGCATCGCCGACCTGCAGGCGATCCTGGACTCTCCCGACCGGCAGCGGCAGATCGTCCGCGACGAGCTGGCCGAGATCGTCGACAAGTACGGCGACGAGCGGCGCTCGCAGTTCGTCGCCAACGAGGGCGACGTCTCCGTCGAGGACCTCATCGCCGAGGAGGAGGTCGTCGTCACCATCACCCGCACCGGCTACGCCAAGCGGACGAAGAGCGACCTCTACCGGTCGCAGCGCCGCGGCGGCAAGGGCGTGATGGGGGCGGCCCTCAAGCAGGACGACCTGGTCGACCACTTCTTCGTGGGCTCCACCCACGACTGGATCCTGTTCTTCACCAACAAGGGACGGGTCTACCGGGCCAAGGCCTACGAGCTGCCCGAGGCCAACCGCACCGCCCGCGGCGCGCACGTGGCGAACATCCTGGCGTTCCAGCCCGACGAGCGGATCGCCCAGGTCATGCAGATCAAGGACTACTCGGTCGCCCCGTACCTGGTGCTGGCCACCGCCAACGGGCAGGTGAAGAAGACCCGGCTGTCGGACTTCGACAGCCCGCGCAGCGGCGGCGTCATCGCGATCAACCTGCGCGAGAGCGACGAGCTGGTGGGTGCGGCGCTCATCGACCCCGAGAAGGACCTGCTGCTGGTCACCCGCGCGGCCATGTCGATCCGGTTCAAGGCCGACGACGCGACGCTGCGGCCCATGGGCCGGGCCACCGAGGGGGTCCGCGGCATCTCGCTGGCCCCCGGCGACCGGCTGCTGTCGATGATCGTGGTCGAGGAGGGCGTCGACGTCCTGGTCGCCACCGAGCGCGGCTTCGCCAAGCGGACCGGCATCGAGAACTACCCGCCGCAGGGCCGCGGCGGCAAGGGCGTGCTCACCGCCGACCCCAAGGCCCGCAAGGGTGCGCTGGTCGGCGCGCTGTCGGTGAGCCTCGGTGACGAGCTGTACGCGATCACCTCCGGCGGCGGCGTCATCCGGACCCCGGTCAACGGCGTGCGCCACAACAAGGACCGGGCCACCATGGGTGTCAAGCTCATGAACTTGCCCGAGGACGTGACGATCGTGGCGATCGCCCGGACGACGGACAACGACGAGCCCGCCGCCTAGGGTGAGACCGGGAGCACGGCGGGGCGTGGCCGAGGGTCACGCCCCGCCCCCGGCTCCCCTCGACGGACACGACCGGCGCCCGGGCGCCTCCGGCACCGCCGGACCTCCCGGGCGCGAGAACGCGGCGAGGGCCGCAGGCGAACGGGAGAACGGCATGAGCGACCGGCCGCAGGCGGTGCGCACCGGGGTCCGCCCGGAAGGCGCAGCCGGAGCGGACGGAGCCCCGGCGACGGGCTCGGTGCCCGCCACCGGTCAGCAGCCCGTTGCGTCCGGACCCGCGTCCGGGGCCGTGCCGGCCGGGGCGACCCCGGCCGGCGGGTCCCCGTCGCTGACCAAGCCGGTCACCGGAGCGATGCCCGCCCCGCAGGCTCCGCAGCAGAGCCCGCAGGCGCAGCAGACCCAGCAGGTGCAGCGGCCCGCCGACGCGACGATGCCCCCGCCGACGGGCGCCACCCAGGTGGCCCCGCCCGCCGCGGCCCCGGCGCCCGCCCGCGCGCCCCAGCAAGCCGCTCCTCCGCAGCATGCACCCCAGCAGGTGGCGCCCCAGCCGGCGGTTCCGCAGTCGGCCCAGCAGGCCGCGCAGCAGGCACCGCCGGCCGGCCGGCCGGCGAAGGGCCGGGGCAACCGCGGTCCCCGCCGGGCTCGCCTGCAGCTGCGGCACATCGACACCTGGTCGGCGCTGAAGATCTCGCTGGTGCTGTCGATCGCGCTGTTCTTCGTCTGGATGGTCGCGATCGGGATCCTCTACGGCGTCCTGTCCGGCCTGGGCGTCTTCGAGACCCTCAACGACCTGTTCGGTCAGCTCGGCACGTCCTCGAGCGGTGACGGCGGCAGCGACGTCATCACGCCGGGTGTCGTCTTCGGCGGTGCGGCCGTCATCGGCGCGATCAACATCGTGCTCATGACCGCGCTGGCCACCGTCGCGGCGTTCGTCTACAACCTCTGCGCCGACCTCGTGGGCGGCCTGGAGGTCACCCTCGCCGAGCGCGACTAGTGGTGTCGGGGGCCCCGCCCGCCGGGGCCCCCGAGCACCCTTGTACGCTGGTCGAGGTCCACGGGCCTGTAGCTCAGGCGGTTAGAGCGCATCCCTGATAAGGATGAGGCCGGAGGTTCAAGTCCTCCCAGGCCCACCCGTGTACCGGTGCCCACGGCACCGCGGCAAGGCGGCCCCGTCCGTGGCCGCGGTCGTCACCAGGAGGTACCGCGTGCTCAAGCAGTTGGCCCTCGTCGCCGCAGCGGCCGGCGTCGCCGCCGCCGCCGTCCGTCGCCGCTCCGCGGGCACCGGCAGGGCCGAGGCCGACCTCTGGCACGAGGCCACGAGCGGCCCCCAGGCCGTCAGCCGCCCCACCGCCCGCTGATCCCGGCCCCGCAGGGGCCGCCGGGGACGTAGCTCAATTGGCAGAGCACCGCCTTTGCAAGGCGGGGGTTAGGGGTTCGATTCCCCTCGTCTCCACCCCTGGGACACCCGTCCCGGCCTGCGCCTGCCCGCTCCGAGCGGCGCCCTGCTGAGTCCCCACCCTCCCCCGTCGGGAGGAGCCGTCTCGAGTCCGTCCGGATCCGTTCCGATACCGCGAGCGTGACGGCCCGCCGGGCTCGTCGTGGCGTACGCCCAGTACGCGCAGCACGGCCTCCTGGGCTCGGTGGGCCTCGCGCTGCCCGTGGCGGCCCTGGGGGCCGTGGCCGCCCTGCCGATCCTCACCCGAGGGAGACGCCGGACCAGTTGCGGGTGCTCCGGGCCCTGGGGTGCCACAGCGCGCAGGGCCACCTCCTCGGCCGGCCCGTGCCCGCCGACGACCTCGTGCACGTGCTGGCCTCGGGACGGGTGACCGAGGCGTGCGCCCTGGGGGCGGGTGTGCATCAGTAGGTGAAGCGGGCGACGCCGGTGCGCAGGTCGGCGGCCATCCGGGACAGCTCGTCGACGGCGACCCGGGTCTGGGTCAGCGCCTGGGTGGTGGCGTCGGCGGCACCGGAGACCCCGGCGATGTTGTCCGCGATCTGCCCCGAGCCCTGGGCGGCCTCGGCCACCGAGCGGGACATCTCCGCGGTGGTCGCGGTCTGCTCCTCCACCGCACTCGCGATGGTGGTCTGCCGGTCGGAGATCTGGGCCACGATCGTGCTGATCTCCCCGATCGCGCTCACCGCCGCACCGGTGTCCTTCTGGATCGCCTCCACCCGCCGGGCGATGTCCTCGGTCGCCTTGGCCGTCTCCTGGGCCAGCTCCTTGACCTCGTTGGCGACCACCGCGAAGCCCTTGCCGGCCTCCCCGGCCCGGGCGGCCTCGATGGTGGCGTTCAGCGCCAGCAGGTTGGTCTGCTCGGCGATGGAGGTGATCACCTTGACCACGTTGCCGATCTCCACGGAGGACTCACCGAGCTTGGTGACGGTGGCGGTGGTGGTCTCCGCGGCGGTGACGGCGCGGGCGGCCACCGCCGACGCCTCGGCGGCGTTGGTGGCGATCTCCCGGATGCTCGCGCCCATCTGCTCGGCACCGGCAGCCACCGTCTGCACCGACCGCGACACCTCCTCGGCGGCACCGGACACCACCCCGGACTGCGCGGAGGTCTCCTCCGCCGACGCCGAGATCTGCGCCGAGGACGCGCTCAGCTCCTCGCTGGAGGCCGCCACGGCGTCGGCCGAGGACGCCACCGACGACAGCACCGAACGCAGGTCCTGCACCGCCTCGTCCAGCGCCCGACCGGTCTCACCGAGCTCGTCCTTCGAGCGCAGCCCGCTGGTGCGCGTCAGGTCGCCGACCGCGAGGCCGGACGCGACGTCCTGCACCCGGCGCAGCGGGCCGACGATCTGCCGGCCGGTGTAGAGGGCGAGCGCGAGGCCGAGAACGGCGCCGACCGCCAGGATCACCAGGACCTGGGTGCGGCCACTGTGGTAGGCCGCCTCGGCGTCGGTCCGGGTGCGCTCGACGGCCTCGGTCTGGGCTGCGCTCAGCGCCTGCCCGGCGTCCACGACGATGCCGAACAAGCGGTCGCACTCGGCGAGGATCGGGGTGACGTCGACGGCGGGGTCCAGGGCCCGGCTGGCCGGCAGGATCGTGCCGTCCCGGAAGGCGCGGTAGTCCGCCACCACCGCGAGGTAGCGGTCCAGCAGGCCGGCGTCGACCCCCTCCCGGCGCAGGGCCGCCACCTCGGTGTCGAAGACGTCGTCGAACCGGGAGATCTCCTGCTCGCGGCGCGGCTTGTCCGCGACCGGCCCGGCCAGGTGCAGCAGGACGCGCTGCCGCATGCTGCCGACGGCCTCCTGTGCCTCGGCCAGGTCCCTGAGCGGGACCGCTCCCTCGCGGTAGATGGTCTCCGCCGCGGCGTCCACGGTGCCGAGCCGGAGGATCGACAGTCCTGCGATGGCGCCGGCCACCAGCAGCAGCGCCGTCAGCAGGACCATCAGCTTGGTGGTGACCCGTCGGTCGGCGAACCAGGTGGCGCGCCGCTCCTCGTGCGGGGTGACAGCCGTGCTCATGACGGGCTCCAGGGGGATGCGTGCCGGGGTGGTGCCGGGGGCCTTCCGAGGATGGGGGCCGGCGGGGCGTGAGCGGCGCCGGTCGCGGCAGCCCGGCGCAACTGCAACCGGAGGGGCGCCGACCCGGCCCTCCCGCAGGACTTGTCGACGCCGCGGCGCAGGTCACCGGCTCCCGGCCGCCCGCGACGAGCCGGGGCGGTCCGCCGTCGCCGCAGGTCGGCGCCGGGGTCCGCGCGCCGGCGGTCCACCAGTCGACCGGTGCGGACGACGTCGCCGTCCGGAGCCCGCACGGTCAGGCGGGGCCGGCACCCGACACGCGGCCCGCCGACGCACCGCCGCGCGAGGCGCGCCCGTCTCTGTTGACCCCGCGGGGGCCCCGCACGAGAGTCCCGGCTGCCCGCTCAGCGACGGGCCACCCCGGGTGGCCACCACGCGGTCACCCCGACCGGCGCCGGGGCCGTGGCCGGCCCCGCGCCTCCCCGCTCGTCCTCCGCACGAGCCCCGCAACACCGCACCACGCACCACCAGGGGGATGGCATGGCCATCGACCAGGAACGCCTCGACGCCCTGCTGGGCCGCTTCGTCACCGACCTCGGCGCCGGGTTCCACGCCGTCAACGCCGTCATCGGGGACCGGCTCGGTCTCTACCAGGCGCTCGCCGCCGTCATGCCGGCGACGCCGGAGGAGGTCGCCCGGCACGCCGGCGCCGACGAGCGGCACGTCCGCGAGTGGCTGTCCGGCCAGGCGGCCGGCGGCTACGTCACCTACGACCCGGCCACCGAGCGCTTCGCGCTCACCGAGGAGCAGGCGTTCGTGCTCGCGGCGCCCGACGGCATGCAGGCCGCCGCGGCCTTCCACCTCCCCGTCGCGCTGGCGATGAACGTCCAGGCACTCACCGACGCCGTCCGCAGCGGCAGCGGCTTCGCCTGGCACCGGCACGACGCGGCCCTCTTCGAGGGGACCGAGCGCTTCTTCCGGCCGGGCTACGCCGCCAACCTCGTCTCGTCGTGGATCCCCGCGATCGAGGGGCTGGAGGACCGGCTGCGGGCGGGCGGGAAGGTGGCCGACGTCGGCTGCGGTCACGGCGCCTCGACCCTGCTGATGGCGCAGGCGTACCCGGCGGCCTCCGTCACCGGGTTCGACTACCACCCGGCCAGCATCGAGCAGGCCGGCAAGCGGGCCGGCGACGCCGGGCTGACCCACCGGGCCACCTTCGAGGTGGCCTCGGCGACCGACTTCCCCGGCTCCGACTACGACCTGGTCACCGTCTTCGACGCCCTGCACGACATGCCCGACCCCCTGGGGGCGGCGCGCCACATCCGCGAGGTGCTCGCCCCCGACGGGGTGTTCATGCTCGTCGAGCCCTACGCCGAGGACCGGCTCGAGGACAACCTCAACCCGGTGGGCCGGCTCTACTACGCGGCCTCGACGGCGATCTGCGTGGCGCACTCGAAGACCGGGGAACCCGGCACCGCCCTGGGCGCCCAGGCCGGCGAGGCGCGCCTGACCGCGCTGCTCCACGACGCCGGCTTCACCCGCGTGCGGCGGGCCACCCAGACGCCGTTCAACCTGGTCCTGGAGGCGCGGCCGTGACCGGCGGCCCCGGCCCGTCCGGCGGGGGGATGGGAGAGTGGGGCCGTGACCGAATCGACCTCGCCCGCCCGTCGCGCGGTGCTGCACACCAACCACGGCGACATCACCGTCGACCTGTTCCCCGACCACGCGCCGAAGACGGTCGCGAACTTCGCGGACCTGGCCGAGGGCCGCCGTGAGTGGACGCACCCGGCCACCCGCGCGAAGACCACCGACCCGCTGTACGACGGGACCGTCTTCCACCGCGTCATCAGCGGGTTCATGATCCAGGGTGGCGACCCGCTCGGTCAGGGCTTCGGCGGCCCCGGCTACCAGTTCGGCGACGAGTTCCACCCCGAGCTCAGCTTCGACCGCCCCTACCTGCTCGCCATGGCCAACGCCGGGCCGGGCACCAACGGCTCTCAGTTCTTCATCACCGTCGGCCCCACGCCGCACCTCAACCGCCGGCACACGATCTTCGGCGAGGTCGCCGACCAGTCCAGCCGCGAGGTCGTCGACCGCATCGCCGCCGTGCGCACCGGCCGCAACGACAAGCCGGTCGAGGACGTCGTCATCGAGTCGGTCGAGGTGCAGCGCAGCTGACCAGCTCCCCGCCCGACGGGGGCACCGGCGCCGTCCCGCCGCCGGTGCCCCCGCCGGTCACCTGCTACCGGCACCCCGACCGGCCCACCGGCATCCGGTGCACGCGCTGTGACCGGCCCATCTGCCCGGAGTGCATGACGCCGGCGTCGGTCGGCTTCCAGTGCCCCGACGACGTCCGCGCCGGCACCGCCGGGGTGCGCCGGCCGCGGCCGGTCTCGCGCTGGGGCGCCGCCCGGCGGCGCTTCGGCCCCGTCACCACCACGCTGGTCGCGGTCAACGTCGTCGTCTTCGTGGTCACCGCCGTCTCGGCGGTCTCGGTCGGTGAGAGCCCGCTGGACAACTACCGCTCGCCGGTCTTCGCCGACTTCTCGCTGGTCCCCGTCCTCGTCGACGTCTACGGGCAGGACTGGCGGCTGATCACCGGCGCGTTCCTGCACATCGGCTTCACCCACCTGCTGCTCAACATGCTCAGCCTGCTGCTGTTCGGCCCCGAGATCGAGGCACGGCTGGGCTGGTGGCGCTACCTGTCGGTCTACCTGCTGTCGGCGCTGGGCGGCGCCGTGGCCATCCAGCTGTTCGGTGACCCCGGCCGGCCCGTGGCCGGCGCCTCGGCGGCCATCTACGGCCTCCTGGGCGCCCTCGGCGTGCTGATGGTCGCCGCCCGGCAGGACCTGCGGGGCCTGCTCACCCTGCTGGCGATCAACGTCGTCATCAGCTTCCTGCCCAACGTGTCCCTGCTCGGGCACCTCGGCGGCCTGGTCGCGGGCCTGCTCGCCACCACGCTGCTCGTCCTGGCCCGCCGCCGCGTCGCCGTGCAGGCCGCCGGGCTGGCCCTCCTCGCCGTGGTGATGGTCGCCCTGGTGCTCGCGATGCCCGTGCCGGTGGCCGTCCTGGGTCTCTGAACGGGCCGTTCCAGTACCTCACCGAGGGCGCATCGCCTCCAGGTCCTGCGCGACGGCGGCCGGGTCGGTGCCGAGGTCGCGGCGGCCGAGCAGCACCAGCGTGCCGTCGTCGTCGGGCCCGGCGGCGGTGTCGAGCTCGAGCAGCCGCGACCGCACCCCGAGCCGGCGGGTGCTCCGCAGCCGCACCCGCAGGCCCGGCCAGGGCAGCAGGGTGCGGCCGGAGAGCGTCCGGACGACGACGCCACCGGGACCGGCCGACAGCCGGGGCCGCAGGACGACGTCGCGCAGCGCCAGCGCCAGCAGCAGCGCCCCGGCGGTGCCGACCAGCACGCGGCCGGCGGTGTCGAGGGTCAGCGCGGCCAGCACCAGCAGCACGCCGCCGGTCCCCAGCACGACCGTCTCCGCCGTCCGCGCCGACCACTGCACGACCCCACCCTCCCAGGCCGGTGCACACGTCGCCGCGTCGGCTGTCCACAGGGACCCGGGCCTGGGGACGACGAGCGAGGGAGGGGATAAGCCCTGCTCGGCGCGCGTGTCGACGACTCGACGGTGGCCGCGTCATCGCGGTGGGTGACGGTCCCCCCTCGGCAGTCATGTCGACTCGTCCACAGGTGGGTACACAGCTGGGGACAAAGCACAGAGCTGTAGTTACGCGGCCGTCCTCCGCACCCCACGAGTCCCACGCGTGGTGTCCGCGCTGGTCAGCGCGGTGCGCTCGAACAGGCGTTCTCCACACGCGGTGGACAACCCTGGGGGCGGATCGTCATGTCGACCTGTGGATCCACCGGTGGCCTGTGCACGACGGTCCACACCCCGAGGACACCGCGGATCCGGGCTGGTGTAGGACCCCCGGAACGCGCGAGGCCCCCGTCCCGAGGGGGACGGGGGCCTGGTGACGTGCTGGAACGGCCCCTCTGCAGGGTCCCGCCGCGAGCGTGCGAGCGGCGGGGGCAGAGGGGTCCTTCGTCAGCGCCAGCGCATCGACATGACCAGGCCGATCACCATGGCCCCGAAGCCGATGGCGAAGTTCCACGCCGACAGCGAGACCATGAACGGGATCTGGTCGCCGGCCACGTAGTAGACGACGATCCACAGCAGGCCCAGCAGCATGAGCGTGACCATGAGCGGCGCGTACCAGCGGGGACTGGGCTGCACCGCGCGGGCGGCGGCCGACCGCGCCTGCAGCACGCCCTCCGGCGGCGTGTAGACCGACTTCTTGCGCACCTTGGACTTGGGCACCGGGACCGACTCCTGCTGACTCGCTCGGGGTGCCGGTCCGTCGCGACCGGCACGATCGCTCCCCAGCCTAAGCTCCGGGACGACCCCACCGGTCGCGCCGACGGCCCCGCCGGGCCCGCGCCGTCCCTCCCGTCCCCCCAGGAGCCCCCGTGACGCCGTCCGAGCCCCCGGCCGCGGCCCCGGTGCCCTCCCGGCGCCGGCGGACCGCCTGGGGCGCGCTGGTGCCGGTGGTCGCCGTGGCCGCGGGGCTGCTGTTCGCCACGTCCGGCCAGACGGCGCAGGGGTCGGACCTGCGCGCCGGCGACGTCACCGAGCTGTCGGCGCTGATCGCCGAGCGCAACGAGGTCATCGCCGACCAGGAGGCGCAGCTGACCGAGCTGCGGCGGCAGGCCCAGGCGCTCACCGACCAGGCCGCCGGTCGCGACGGCGCGGTCGCCGCCGCCCAGGCCGCCGGCGACGGCGGCGCGGTGTCCGCGGGCGTGGTGGCGCTGCGCGGGCGGGGTGTGGAGATCACCCTCGACGACGCCCCGCGGCGGCCCGACGGCAGCCTGCCGGCCGGCGCCCGCCCCGACGACGTCGTCATCCACCAGTCCGACGTGCAGGGCGTGGTCAACGCCGTGTGGGCCGCCGGTGCCGACGGTGTCGCGATCATGGACCAGCGGCTGGTCGCCACCAGCGCCGTCCGGTGCGTGGGCAACGTGCTGCTGCTGCACGGCCGCACCTGGTCACCGCCGTTCGTCGTCACCGCCGTGGGCGACCCGGCCGCCGTCCGCGCGCAGCTCGACGCCTCGCCGCAGGTCGCGGTGTTCCGTCAGGCGGTCGAGGACTTCGGCCTGACCTTCACCGTCCGCGATAGGGAGGTCGTCCTGCCGGCCTACGACGCCCCGCTGGACATGGCCTACGCCACACCCGCTGACGGCTAGGCCCTCCCGCGTGTAGACAGGGCCCGTGAGCCGCCGGGTCCTCGTCGTCGACAACTTCGACAGCTTCGTCTACAACCTGGTCCAGTACCTCGGCCAGCTCGGCGTGCAGTGCGTGGTCCGCCGCAACGACGCGGTCACCGTCGACGAGCTCGCCGACCTCGACGTCGCCGGGGTGCTGCTGTCCCCCGGCCCCGGCACGCCCTCCGGCGCCGGCGTGACCGTGCCGATGGTCCGCGCCGCCGCCGAGGCGGGCACGCCCGTCCTGGGCGTGTGCCTGGGCCACCAGGCCATCGCCGAGGCCTTCGGCGCCGAGGTGGTGCGCGCCCCCGAGCTGCTGCACGGCAAGACCAGCGAGGTCGTCCACGACGGCGTCGGCGTGCTGGCCGGGCTGCCCTCGCCGTTCACCGCCACCCGCTACCACTCCCTCGCCGTCGACCGTGACACGGTGCCGGCCGAGCTCGAGGTCACCGGCAGCACGCCGTCGGGGATCGTCATGGCGCTGCGGCACCGCGAGCTGCCCGTCGAGGGCGTGCAGTTCCACCCCGAGTCGGTGCTCACCGAGGGCGGCCACCGGATGCTGGCCACCTGGCTGACCGCGTGCGGTCTCGCCCCGGACCCCGCGGTCGTCGAGACCGCCGCGGCGGGCGTGCGCCGGCTGTCGGCCGCCGTGTCCTGACGACCCCGCCGACGCACAGAGGGCCCCTCCCGGATCGGGAGGGGCCCTCTGTCGCTCGTACGGTCAGCCGCCGGTACCGCCGCCCGGCGCCGGCGGCGCCGGCGTCGACGTCGGGGTGGCAGCCACCACGACCAGCAGGGTGATCTGCCCGTCTGCTTCCACCGTCTGCCCCGGCTGCGGGTCGCTCCCGGCGACCGTGCCCGGAGTCTGGCCGGCCTCGCCCTCGGACGGCACCGCCGTGATGGTGCCCGTGAAGCCTGCCGCGGCCAGGGTCTGGCGGGCCTGCTGCTCGGTCTGGCCGACCAGCGACGGCGGGACGGTGATCTCGGCGGCCCCGCCGGACACCTGCAGCGTGATCGGGTCGTCGGCGGCGGCCTGCTGGCCGGCGGCCGGGTCGCTGGCGACGACGGTGCCCGCGGGCTGGTCGGAGTCGACCTCCTCGGTCGTGACGGCGGTGAAGCCCGCCGTGCGCAGCGCCTGGGTGGCCGCCGCCCCGTCCTGCCCGGTGACGTCGGGGACCTCCGCGGTGCCGTCGGAGACCGACAGCGTCACCGTGGTGGCCGGGTCGACCTGGGTGCCCTCCTCGGGGTCCACGGCGACGACCTGGCCCTCCGGCTCGAGGGAGTCGGTCTGGTCGCTGTTGACGTTGCCGGTCAGGCCGGCGCTCTCCAGCGCCGTCCGGGCCCGCTCCTCGTCGAGGCCGACCACCTGCGGCATCGTCGCCGTGTCGGGTGCGACGCCGACGGTGAGGGCCACCGTGGTGCCCTCGTCGACCTGCGCGCCGCTGGCCGGGGTGCTCTCCAGCACGGTGCCGACGGCGTCCTCGTCCGGGGTGACCCGCGGGGTGACCTCGCCGACGGTCAGGCCGGCCTCCTGCAGCGCGGCCTCGGCGTCGGCCCGCAGCTGCCCGACCAGCGCCGGGACGGTCACCTGCGCGGCGGCCTGCGGCGTGTCCCCGGGATCGTCGTCGCCGCCGGAGTTGACCAGCAGCGCCACCCCGACGACGGCGCCGATGAGCACCAGCGCCCCGACGACGGCGGCGATGACCCGGTTGCGCCGGCGCCGGCCCGCGGCCTCGTCGTCGTCCCAGCCGCCGTCGGCGCCGTAGCCGGCCGGCGTCGCGCCGAGGATGGTGGTCTTCTCCTCGTCGCCCATGACCGGCGTGGCCTCGACCCGCTGCCCGGCCAGCGCCCGGAGCAGGTCGTTGCGCATCTCGGCGGCCGACTGGTAGCGGTTGGCCGGGTTCTTGCTCAGCGCCTTGAGGACGATCGCGTCGAGCTCCGGCGGCACCCGGGGGTTGATCGACGAGGGCAGCCGCGGGTCCTCGCGCACGTGCTGGTAGGCCACCGACACCGGCGAGTCGCCGGTGAACGGGGGCGCGCCGGTGACCAGCTCGAAGAGCAGGCAGCCGACCGAGTAGACGTCGGAGCGGGCGTCGACGGCCTCGCCGCGGGCCTGCTCGGGGGAGAGGTACTGCGCGGTGCCGATGACGGCGGCCGTGGAGGTCATCGTCGCGGCCGAGTCCGACACGGCGCGGGCGATGCCGAAGTCCATGACCTTGACCGAGCCGTCGGGCGTGAGCATCACGTTCCCGGGCTTCACGTCGCGGTGCACGATGCCGTTGCGGTGGCTGAAGTCGAGGGCGGCGCAGATGTCGGCGGTCAGGGTCATCGCCCGGTCCGGCGCCAGCACGCCCTCGCGGCGCAGCACGTCGCGCAGGGTCTCGCCCTCGACGTACTCCATGACGATGTAGGGCGTCGCGCCGGTGCTGGTGCGGTCCTCGCCGGTGTCGTAGACGGCGACGATCGCCGGGTGGTTGAGCGAGGCGGCCGCCTGGGCCTCCCGGCGGAAGCGCACCTGGAAGGAGGGGTCGCGGGCCAGGTCGCTGCGCAGCACCTTGACCGCCACCTCGCGGCCCAGCCGGAGGTCACGGCCGCGGTGCACCTCCGCCATGCCCCCGCGGCCGAGGACACCGCCGATCTCGTAGCGCTCGCCGAGAACCTGGGGGGTGGTCATCGGGAGTCCTCTCGGGCGGTGCGGTGGTGCGGCTCGGGCGGACCCGGACACGGGGCAGGACCGGGTGCGGCCCCGGTCCCGGCGGGGAGCCTAACGGCGGGAGCGCCCGCCACCCCGGCACCGCGGGGGGCGGGTGTCACGCCGGCGCACCGTCGGCCACGGCAGCCCCAGAGGCGTCGGGACCGGGCACCCCGGGCGCCCACGCGCCGGTGCCGGCGCCGGCGCCACCGCCCGTCCCGGGGTCGGTGCCGGTCCCGTCGGCCGCCCCGCCGTCCCCGGTCGTCGGGTTCGCCGTGGAAGGCGGCGGAGCCGTGGTGCCGCCCTGGGTCGCCGGCGGACTGCTCGACGACGGGGGCGACGGCGACGGTGACGGCGCCTCGTCGTCCTCCTCACCCTGCGACGGGGCTGACGTGGTCCCGGTCGGGGCGGAGGTCTGCGCCGGGCCGCTCCCGCCGCTGTTGCCCTGGTTGCCGGTGTTGCCGTTGCCCTGGCCGCCGGTGTCCCCGCCCTGGTCGTCGTCGCCGCTGGTGTCCTCCGGCTGCTCGGCGACCTCGGGGGCGTAGTCCTGCTGGGCCACCGACAGGGTGACCGTGGTGCCGCGGGGGACGGGGATGCCCGACGGGTCGATGGCGGCGACGTCGCCGGCCTGCAGCTCGATCCCGGCGGCGGCGAGGTCGTCGTCGCCGGCGTCGACCCGGGCGACGTCGAGACCGGCCTCGCGGAGCTCCGCCTCCACGTCGTCGGCGTCCTCGCCGAGGTACTGGGCGGCGGCGGGGATGGTGACCAGGTCCTGCGTCGGGCCCGCCGAGCCGCTGGTCGGCGCGCTGCTGGTCGCGGTCGGGTCGGCGGTGGTGCCGCCGTCGCCCTCACCGTTGCCGGACAGGAGGAACCAGGCGCCGGCGACCAGGACGGCGACCAGCGCGAGGGAGGCCAGCACCAGCGCCCAGCGGCGGCTGCCGCCCCGGGGCGCGGCCGCCGGGCGGCGGTCGCGGTCGTCGTCGCCGTCGATCGGCGGGCCCTGCAGCGGCGGCATCGGCCGGGCACCGGCCGCGTGCCGGCCGCCGGTGCGCGGGCCGGCCGCCGCGGCCCCGACGACGCCGGTCGCGACCCCGGTGGCGGCGCCGGTGACCGGGCCGCCGAGCACGCGGGTGCCGTCGCCGTCGACCTCGGGGATGACCTCGGTGACCGCGCCGGCCGTGCCGGTGGCGAGGCCGCCGGTGGCCGGGGCCAGCCCGTGCCCGTTGGCGACCGAGCGGATCGCGGTGGCGAACGCGGCGCCGTCGGGGAACCGGTCGTGCGGGTCCTTGGCCAGCGCCCGCTCGATCAGCAGCCGGACCTGCGGCGGGATCTCGGCCGGCAGCGGCGGCGGCTGCCGGTTGATGTGGGCCAGCGCGATGGCGACCTGCGAGGTGCCGTCGAAGGGCCGCCCGCCGGTGAGGCACTCGTAGCCGACGACGCCGAGGGAGTAGACGTCGGAGGCGGCGGTGACCTCCATGCCCTGCGCCTGCTCGGGCGAGAGGTACTGCGCGGTGCCCACGACCATGCCGGTGCGGGTGAGCGGCGTCGCGTCGCGGGTGCGGGCGATGCCGAAGTCGGTCAGCTTCACCACGCCGTCGGGCCGCACGATGAGGTTGCCCGGCTTGATGTCGCGGTGCACCACCCCGGCGGCGTGCGCGGCGGACAGCCCGTCGGCGGCCTGGCTGAGCACGTGCAGCGTCCAGTCGACCGGCAGCCGGCCCTCCTCGTGGAGGATCGTCACCAGCGGCTTGCCCTCGACGAGCTCCATCACGAGGAAGGCCAGCTGGTGGCCGCGCTCGTCGGTGCTCTCGCCGTAGTCGTAGACCGAGGCGATGTTGGGGTGCGACAGGGCGGCGGTGTGCCGGGCCTCGTTGCGGAACCGGGCGACGAAGCTCGGGTCGCCGGTGAACTCGCTGCGCAGCACCTTGGCGGCGACGATCCGGTCCAGCACCCGGTCGCGGGCGCGCCACACCTCGCCCATGCCGCCGGTGGCGATGGGCTCGGTGATCTCGTAGCGGCCGGCCAGGATGGTGCCGGTGGACAGGGCCATCAGCCCCCCTGACCGTCGAGGTAGGCCTGCATGACGTCACCGGCGATCGGTGCGGAGACGTCCCCGCCGGTACCCCCGCCGTTGGCGACGAACACCGCGACGGCGATCTGCGGGTCGTCGGCCGGGGCGAAGCCGACGAACCAGTTGTGGTCGGGCACGTCCTCGGCGACCTGGGCGGTGCCGGTCTTGCCGGCGACCGCCACGCCCGGGATGCGGGCGGCCCGGCCGCTGCCGTTGGCCACGACGCTCTCCATCATCTCCTGCAGCTGGTCGGCGACCTCGGGGGTGACCGGCGTCGAGAGCTCCTCGGGGTCGGCCCGGTCGATGACCGTCCGGTCGGGAGCGCGCACCTGGTCGACGAGGTAGGGGGTCATCAGGGTCCCGTCGTTGCCCACGGCGGCGGCGACCACGGCCGCCTGCAGCGGGGTCATGCGCACGTCGCGCTGGCCGATCGAGCTCTGCCCGAGCGCCGCCTCGCTCTCGATGTCGCCGACGCTGCTGCCGGCGACCTCCAGCGGGATCTCCATGCCGTCCCCCGTCATGCCGAACGCCTCGGCCATCTCCCGCACGCGGTCCTCACCGAGGTCGATGCCCAGCTGGGCGAAGGCGGTGTTGCAGGAGATGGTCAGCGCGTCGATGAGCGTCTGCTCCTGGCTGCTGCTGCAGGAGGACCCGCCGAAGTTCTCCAGCGTCGTGGAGGTGCCGGGCAGGGTCAGCGTGTCCGGCGCCGGGATGACGGTGTCGGGGGTGTACTCCCCGCTCGCCAGCGCCGCGGCCGACACGATCACCTTGAACACCGAACCGGGCGGGTAGTTGTCCTGGATCGCCCGGTTCAGCCGCGGATCGGTCTCCATCGCGCCGAGCTCGTCGGCGTAGGCGCGGATGGCGGCGGGGTCGTGGCTGGACAGCTGCGCCGGGTCGTAGGTGGGGGTGCTGGCCATGCCGAGCACCGCGCCGGTGGAGGGGTCGAGCGCGACGACCGCGCCGGTGACGCCGTCCAGCCCGGCCATGGCGGCCTCCTGGACGGCGGGGTCGAGGGTGAGCACGACGTCGCCGCCGGCCGGGTCGCGGCCGGTGAACAGGTCGGCCAGCCGGCGCAGCGCGAGCCGGTCGGCGGACCCGGCGAGGATGTCGTTCTCGGCGTCCTCCATCTGCCAGGCGCCGTAGACCAGCGAGTAGTAGCCGGTGACCGCGGCGTACGTCGGCCCCTGCGGGTACTGGCGCAGGTACTCGAGCGTGTCCTGGGTGGGCACCGACAGCGCGACCTCGGTGCCGTCGACGACGATCGACCCGCGCTCGCGGGAGTACTCCTCGGTGAGCACCCGGGTGTTGCCCGAGTCCTCGCGCAGCTCGTCGGAGCGCACGACCTGGATGTAGTTGACGTTGAGGATCAGCAGGGTGAACAGCACCAGCACGCTGATCGCCACACGCCGCAGCGGTGCGTTCACGAGCTCACGACCTCGGTGGGTGCCTCGCCCAGCGCCTGCTTGGGCGGGGCGGGCGGGGTGGCCGGGCGGCGGGCGGCGTCGCTGATCCGCACCAGGATGGCGACCAGGCCGAAGTTGGCCACCAGCGAGGACCCGCCGTAGGCGACGAACGGCGTCGTCAGGCCGGTGAGCGGCAGCAGGCCGGTGACGCCGCCGAGGACGACGAACAGCTGCCAGGCGACGGCGAACGCGAGCCCCCCGGCGAGCAGCTTGCCGAAGGCGTCGCGCACGACCAGCGACGTCCGCAGGCCGCGCTCGACGAGGACCAGGTAGATGACGATGACGGCGACCAGGCCGAACAGGCCGAGCTCCTCGCCGATCGCGGCGGCGATGAAGTCGCTCTTGGCCACCGGCACCTGGTCGGGGCGCCCACCGCCGAGCCCGGCGCCGAACAGCCCGCCGGTGCCCAGGCCGAACAGCGACTGGACCAGCTGGTAGCCGCCCTCGTCGCGGTAGGCGAACGGGTCGAGCCAGGTGTCGACCCGCACCCGCACGTGCCCGAACAGCTGGTAGGCGAGGAACGCCCCGGCGGCGAACAGGCCCAGGCCGATGAGCAGCCAGCTGGCCCGCTCGGTGGCGATGTAGAGCATCACCACGAAGATGCCGAAGAGCAGCAGCGAGCTGCCCAGGTCGCGCTCGAAGACGAGCACGAGGATGGACACCACCCAGACGGCGAGCACCGGGCCCAGGTCGCGGCCGCGCGGCAGCTCCAGCCCGGCGACGCGCCGGCTGGCCAGCGCGAGGACGTCGCGCTTGTCGACCAGGTAGGCGGCGAAGAAGACGATCAGGCAGATCTTGGCGAACTCGCCGGGCTGGATGCTGAAGCCGGCGACGCGGATCCAGATCTTGGCGCCGTACACCTCCGACACCGAGGCGGGCAGCACCGCGGGGATCGCCAGCAGCACCAGGCCGACCAGGCCGAGGGTGTAGGCGAAGCGCGACAGCAGCCGGTGGTCGCGGAGCACCACGAGGATGGCGACGAAGAGGACGACGCCGACGGTCGCCCACAGCAGCTGCACCGGGGCGTCCTCGCGGCCGGCCTCGGCGTCGGCCTGCAGCGCGGCGAGGTCGAGCCGGTGGATCATCGTCAGGCCGAGGCCCGAGAGCACCGCGACGGCGGGCAGCAGCAGCGGGTCGGCGTAGGGCGCGAACCGGCGGACGACGAGGTGGACCACCACCCACAGCGCGGCGAACCAGCCGCCGAAGGTGGCCAGCTCCGGGCGCAGCGACCCGGTGACGGTCAGGTCGACGATGCACTGCGCGGCGAGGGTGATGAGCACCGCGAAGCCCAGCATCGCCAGCTCGGTGTTGCGCCGCTTCGGGACGACCGTGCCCGGGAGCGCGGCCCGGGGGTCGGTGGAGGGGCT
This sequence comes from Geodermatophilus sp. SYSU D00766, assembly GCF_054049915.1. Classification (NCBI taxonomy): domain Bacteria; kingdom Bacillati; phylum Actinomycetota; class Actinomycetes; order Geodermatophilales; family Geodermatophilaceae; genus Geodermatophilus; species Geodermatophilus sp. SYSU D00766. The sequence goes on along the minus strand of NZ_JBJGYI010000043.1, from coordinate 13,730 downwards.
GCCCATCACTCCGCCTCCCGGCAGTCCACCCCCGGCTCGGGCCCCGTGCTGGAGGGGGAGGTGGAGAGGGTGGAGGGGCTCGCCGACGTGGGGGAGTCGGGGGCGCCGGGCGCCGGGAGGCCCTCGGTCGGCAGCGGGGGCAGGGCCGTGGGCAGGGCGCCGTCCGACGGCGCGGCGCTGGAGGAGGCGGGGGTGCTGGAGGAGGCTGGGGCGCTGGAGGAGGCCGGGTCGGTCTCGCACACGGGGATCGCGGCCTCGTGCAGGTCGTCGACGATCCGCTGGGCGTCGTCGGCGCCGCTGGCCTCGATGCCCTGCCGGACGCTGTTGCGGTCGTAGGAGGTGAGGTCGTCGAGCGGGATGTCGGTGACCTCGTCGACGCGGTAGAGGTCCAGGCCGAGCAGGTCGGTGTTGAAGCCGCGGAAGACCGCCACCCGGTCGCTGCCGTCGGCGGCGGCCGCCGTGCCGACGAACCAGTGCGTGAGCACCCACAGCCAGGTGGCGATGCCGGCGCCCACGAGGAGGAGCACCGCACCCCCAGCGACGAACAACCGCCGCCGCGAGCGGCGACGGTCGGGGGGAGCAGCGGCCGTGGGTGCGGTCGGCGCGGGGGGCGGGGGAGCCGGTGGCGGGTCGGCCAGCGCCGCGCGCCCGGCGGCCGAGCGGGGGTCGACCTCGCGCTGGCCGCGGTTGTTCCCGGCGGCGCCGTCGACGACGGGGTCCATGGTGCCCGAGCCGTTGTCCTCGACGACGTCGGCGACGATCACGGTGATGTTGTCCGGGCCGCCGCTGCGCAGCGCGAGCTCCACGAGCCGGTCGGCGGTCGACTGCGGGTCGGGGTCCTCGAGGGCGTGCGCGAGGGTCTCCTCGCTGACCACCCCGGACAGCCCGTCGGAGCACAGCAGGTAGCGGTCGCCGGCGCGGGCCTCGCGCATCGACAGGTCGGGGTCGACGTCCTGGCCGTTGAGCGCCCGCAGCAGCAGCGAGCGCTGCGGGTGGTGGTTGGCCTCCTCGGGCGTGATCCGGCCGTCGTCGATGAGGGTCTGCACGAACGTGTCGTCGTGGGTGATCTGGGTGAGGACGCCGTCGCGCAGCAGGTAGGCGCGGGAGTCCCCGACGTGGCACAGGGCGATCCGGCCGCCGGCGAACAGGACGGCGGTGAGCGTGGTGCCCATGCCCTCCAGCTGCGGCGACTCGCGGATGACCTCGCGCAGGTGCTCGCTGCCGTCGAAGACCGCCTCGCGCAGCGCCTGCAGCATGTCGCCGCTGGGGGCGTCGTCGTCGAGGTGCTCCAGGGCCGCGATGACGACCTTGCTGGCGACGTCGCCGGCGGCGTGACCGCCCATGCCGTCGGCCACGGCCAGCAGCCGGGGCCCGGCGTAGACCGAGTCCTGGTTGTTGCCGCGGACCAGACCGCGGTCGGAGCGGGCGGCGTAGCGCAGCGCGAGACTCATCGGACCCTGCTCACGTCTGCTCGGTCGCTCCCCGTGCTCGGTACGGTCGGTGTCGGCTCGGTCATCAGCGCAGCTCCAGGGCGGTCTGGCCGATGCGGATCGGCTGGCCCGGAGCCACCAGCAGCGGCCCCTGCACCCGCTGCTGGTCGAGGTAGGTCCCGTTCGTGGAGCCGAGGTCCTCGACGTACCACTGTCCCCCACGGTTGGTCAGCCGCGCGTGCCGGGAGCTGGCGAAGTCGTCGGTGAGCACGAGCGTGGAGTCGTCGGCACGGCCGATGAGGATCGGCTGCTCCCCGAGGGTGATCTTGGTGCCGGTCAGCGGTCCGGCGGTCACCACCAGCGTGCGGGGCCCGCGGCCGCGCTTGCGGCCGGGGGCGGCGGCGCGCGGGGGCACCGAGGCCACCCGCCCGGCGCGGCCGCCGAAGAGGTCGGCGCGCACCACGCGGAACGCGGCGAAGATGAACAGCCACAGCAGCAGCAGGAACCCGAAGCGGAAGACCTGCAGGACGATCTCGGCGGTCACGAGCGGCCCCCGGTCACGAGCCGTCCTGCCGGTACACCAGCACGGAGTGGCCGATGCGGATGACGTCGCCGTCGGAGAGCGCCTGCCGGCTGATGCGCCGGCCGTTGACCAGCGTGCCGTTGGTGGAGCCGAGGTCCTCGGCGACGGCGGTGCCGCTCTCGAGGACGACGTCGACGTGCTTGCGGCTGACGCCAGTGTCGGGCAGCCGGATGTCGGCGTCGGTGCCGCGGCCGATGACGTTGCGGCCGGTGCTCAGCTCGTGGCGGGTGCCGGGCCCGTCGACGACGAGCACGTGCGTGACGCCGGGGCGGGAGCCGGCGCGGCCGACCACCGAGGGGTGCTGGCGGCCGGTGTCGGTGGCCACCCGGCCCTGCAGCGGCGGCAGCGGCGGGACCGCGCCGGAGCCGGTGATCGGCGGGGGCGGCGGGACGGCGGCGCCGTCGGCCCGCGACGCCGGGCGCGCGGGGTCGGCGACGTGCGAGCTGACCTCGAACACCCCGGTGGGCAGGTCGTCGACGCGCTCCAGGCGGACCTGCACCGCGCCGAAGGTCTGCCAGCCCTCGTCCTCGATGTGCTCGGTGACCATGTCGGCGAGCTGGGCGGCCAGCTGCTCGGACCACTCGGCGAGGTTGGTGTAGTCGGTGGGGCCGAGCCGGACGTCGTAGACGTTGGGCGCGAGCACGCGGCCCTCGCCCATGACGGAGCGCTGCTCGTCGGCCTCCCGCTGCAGCGCCTTGGCGATCTCGGCGGGGTGGACCTTGCCCTTGAACAGCCGCGCGAAGGCGACGCCGACCATCCCCTCGAGGCGTCGCTCGAAGCGCTGCAGCACGCCCACAGTCGCTCCTCCACCTCACCCGGTACCGACGGTCCTCCCGACGATCCTAGCCGTGCCCCGGGGTGGTGACCGGCCAGCAACGCTCCTCGCCACGCGGGTCACTGCCGCCACGCGGGCCCCACCGGCCGCGCTCCCGCGGCCCCCTCGACGGGGTGCCGCCGGGGGGCTGCTAAGGTCGTTCCTCGCCAGGGCAAGTGGCGGAATGGCAGACGCGCACGGTTCAGGTCCGTGTGTCCGGAAGGACGTGGGGGTTCAACTCCCCCCTTGCCCACCCCTGCACGTCGAGGACCCGCCCGGTCGCACCGGGCGGGTCCTCGTGCGTCCGGGGTCCCCTCGGCGCTACCGCTCGCGGCCGAGCCCCGCCTCGCGGGCGCGCACCACGGCCTCGGCGCGGTCGCGCACCCCCAGCTTGGCGAAGATCGACGTCACGTTGTTGCGGATGGTCTTCTCCGACAGGAACAGCCGGGAGGCGATCGCGGTGTTCGGCAGGCCGGCGGCGATCAGGTCGAGGACCTCGCGCTCGCGGTCGGACAGCTCGGGGAAGGGCCTGGCGACCACCCCGGACCCCGCGGTGAAGAAGGCGCGCAGCCGGCGGGCGACCTCGGCCCCGTAGACGCCCTGCCCGGCGGCGACCGACTCCAGCGCCCGCCCGATCTCGGCCTGGCCGGCGCCCTTGAGCAGGTAGCCGAGCGCGCCGGCCTGCACGGCGGCGAACACCGCCTCGTCGTCGGCGACCATCGTGAGCACCAGCACGCGCACCTCCGGCCACCGCTCGACCAGCCGCCGGGTGGCCTCGATCCCCGACAGGCCGGGCATCTGCACGTCCATCAGCACGACGTCGGGCCGCTCGCGCAGGGCCGCCTCGACGGCGCCGGTCCCGTCGGGGGCCTCGGCGACGACCTCGACGCCGAGGTCCTCCAGCAGGACGCGCAGGCCCTGGCGGAACACGGGGTGGTCGTCGGCGACGACGGCGCGCATCGCGGGCTCCATGGCGGGCTCCTCAGTCGTGCGGGTGGCGCGGCAGGACGGCGTGCACGCGGGTGCCCGTCGGGTCGCCCGGGCCGACGGTGCACGACCCGCCCAGCTCCGCGGCGCGCTCCCGCATCGAGGACAGCCCGACGCCGGGGACCGGCCGCGCGGGCAGGCCGCGGCCGTCGTCGGTGACCTCCACCTCGACGGTGTCGGCGCCGGCCCTGACGCCGATGGCGACGGCCCGCGCGCCGGCGTGGCGGACGGCGTTGTGCAGCGCCTCCTGGGCGATGCGCAGCGCGGCGACCTCGACGGCGGCCGGCAGCCCGGTCAGGTCCCCCTCGCCGGTCACCGTCACCCGCGGTCCGTGCTCGGCCAGCGGGGCCGCGCCGGCGCGCAGCGCACCGAGCAGCCCGAGGTCGTCGAGCGTCGGCGGGCGCAGGCCGTGCACCAGCCGCCGCACGTCGGCGACGGCGTCGGCGGCCTGGGTGCCGGCGGCGGCCACCAGCGCCGCGGCCCGCGCGGGGTCGTCGCGGCGCAGCGCCGACCCGGCGGTGTCCAGGGTCATCACCACCGCCGACAGCTGCGGGCCGAGGCCGTCGTGCAGGTCCCGCCGCAGCCGCCGCCGCTCCTCCTCGCGGGCGGTGACCAGCCGCTCCCGGGACTCGGCGAGGTCGCCGCTGAGCCGCACCGCGTAGGCGGCGGCCGCCAGCCGGCCGGCGAGGTCGGCGAGCACCCGGTCGTCGGCGGGCTCGAGGTCGGCCGCGGCGGCCCGCGGCGCCACCAGCAGCTCGCCGACGGGCTCGCCGTGCAGCGCCAGCGGCACCCGCCGGGCGTCCGCGGGCACCCGCCCGGCCTCCTCCCGGACGACGGCGCCACCCGGCAGCGGCACCTCGACCGCCGCGCCGCGCAGCCGCAGCCCGGTGGCCACCGCCTCCGCGCCGTCGCGCAGGGCCTGCCGCGGGGAGGCGGCGGCACCGAGCGCGGCGTCGACCCGGGTCAGCAGCGTGTAGGGGTCCCCGCGGTCGCCGAACAGCAGCCGGTCGACCAGGCGCTGGACGCGCTGCCGGGCGGGGGAGAAGGCCAGCGCCACGGCGAAGGCGGCGAGGAAGGGCGCCCAGCCGCGGCGGTCACCGAGCAGCGCGCCCGCCCAGCCGACCACCGCGGCGTACACCAGCGCGGTCAGGCCCAGCAGCACACCGCCGACGACGGTGCGGTTGACCAGGACGTCGATGTCGTAGAGCCGGTAGCGGAACGCGGCGACGGCCAGCCCGGCGGGCACGAGGAGCACCGCCAGCGAGACGCCCCACCACGGCGCGAGGAAGGTCGCGGCGGTGGCGGCGACCACGCCGTAGCCGGCCCAGGCCAGCTGGCGCCGCTGGACGCCGTCGGCCCGGCGCACCCGGACCACCAGGGAGGCGACGCCGGTGAGCACCAGCGCGCCGAGCAGCGGAGGGAAGGCGGGGACGGCGAAGGGGTCGCCGATCCCGAGGGGGAAGGCAAGCGCGGCGCTGGTGAGGACGGTCAGGGCCAGCGCGGCCGCGTGCGGCACCCGCCACCGGCCGGGCAGCGGCCGGCCGGAGGGGACCACCTGCGGCAGGACGGTGGTGACCAGCAGCAGCGCCGGCACCCACACCCAGCCGCGCACCCAGCCGGCCGGCCCGGCCTGCCCGGCCGCAGCCCACCACGACGTCGCGAGGACGTAGGCCGAGGCCGAGCAGCCCACGGCCAGCAGCAGCCAGCCCAGCCGCCGGGCCTGCGGCAGGCCGGCGAGCAGCGCACCGGCGACGGCGAAGGAGGGTCCGGCCACCGGCTCGGGCGTGCGGAACAGCCGCGGCAGCCAGTCCCCGCCGGCCGCGACGGGCAGGGCCAGCGCGGCGGCGGTGGCGGCCACCGCGCAGACGGCGAGCAGCCGGGCCGCCGGGAGGGCGACCCGGCTGCCGCGCCGGTTCCGGTACACGACGGGGGACCGTAGGGGCCGGGGTGCGTCCCGGTCAGGAGGCGAGGCCGCGCCGCTCGCCCGAGCGGGCGATGCCACCTCGGGCGATGCCACCGCGCGCGATGCCACCGCGCGCGATGCCACCTCGGGCGATGTGCACCGCCAGCCCCAGGGCGCCGGCCAGCCACAGCCAGTGCGGGTCGACCGGGCCGACCGCGCCGACGGAGAAGTCGAGCACGATGAACGCCAGCCAGGCCGCCGGGATCCAGCGCGCGACGACGCCCGAGCGCAGCATGCCCACGGTCAGCGTGACCATGCCCAGCGTCGTGCCGAGCAGGAACGGCGCGAGGAACAGCGCCAGGAACACCGGGTGCGCCTCGGCGGCCGTCACGAGGGCGGCCGCGCCGTCGAGGTCGGCGGCCTGCGAGGCCGGCAGCTGCAGGTAGCCCACGAGGTGGATGCCCACGAAGCCCCACATGCCGGCCAGGAGCAGGGCGGCCGCGGCGTACGCGGTCTTGCGCATGCGGGCAGCGAGCAGGCCGGCGGCGGCGAGGAAGGCGACCGCCATGAACGGGATGGCCAGCGTGCCGGTGACCAGGCGGGTGGTGAACAGGGCGGTGTGCTCCCCGACCAGCGCGAGCTGGTCGACGACGGCCTCCGGGCGCGCGGGCAGGAACTGCACCAGCGCGGCCTCGGCGGTGTTGAGGACGCTGCCGACGACCAGGCCGGTGACGGCCAGCCGGCGGCCCACGGGGCCGAGCGCGCGGGCGGGCGCCGGTGCGGCCGGGACGGGGACGGGGGCGGTGGTGTGCACGGGAGGGACCTCCGGGTCCGGTGCGGCGGGTCGTTCCCGCCGGTGTGCACCCACCGTCGGCTCGGACCTGTCCCGGGCACACGGGAGCGGGGTCCCGATCTCGCCGGGACCACCGTGACCGTTTCGTGACCTCCCGGTGTCACCGATCGCGGCGTCCCGTCGGGTCAACTGGTCAGGGACACCACGAGAGCGGGTGGACATGGGCGCCGACCGGGACGAGTTCACGGCGTTCGTCGTGGCGCACGAGGCCGCCCTGCTGCGCACCGCCTACCTGCTGACCGGCGACCGCGGCCACGCCGAGGACCTGGTGCAGACGGCGCTGGCCCGGGCCTACCGGCACTGGGGCCGGGTGCGCCAGGCCGACGTCCCGATCGCCTACGTGCGGCGGCTGCTGCTCAACTGCCACCTGAGCTGGCGGCGCCGGCTGTGGCACGGCGAGCAGGTGGTGGAGGCGCTGCCGGACCGTGCTGCCGCGGACTGGCAGGACGCGTACGCCCTGGGCGACGAGCTGCGCCGGGCGCTCGGCGAGCTGTCCCCGCGGGCCCGTGCGGTGCTCGTCCTGCGCTTCTACGAGGACCTCACCGAGACCGAGACCGCCGCCCTGCTCGGCTGCTCGACCAGCACCGTGCGCACCCACACCGCCCGCGGCCTGGCCGCCGTCCGCCGGGTGCTGCGGCCCGAGACCGCCGCCACGACCGACGGGAGCCCGGCGTGACCGACACCGACCTCGACGTCCGCGAGGCCCTGGACCGGCTGGCCGCCGAGGCCGGCCCGCCGCGGGGTGCCGACGCCGCCGACGCCGCCGTCGCGCTGGTCCGCCGGCAGCGGCGGACCCGGGCCGCCTGCGCGGCCGGGGCGCTCGCCGTCGCCCTGCTCGGTGCCGCCGCCCCCGCCCTGCTGCCCGACGCCGGCCCGGTGCCGGGGGAGACGGCCGGCGGGCAGCAGACGCAGCAGGCCGCGCCCGCGCTCCCCGACCTGCCCACCCGAGGGTCCCTGGCCGGCGACGAGGAGTTCGTCGCCGGGGTGGCCGCCATCGACTGGTCGGGGCCGCTCGGCCGCGACGGGGCCGTGCTCCGCCCGCCGGCGTCCAGCCGCCACGTCGCCTTCGCCGGCGAGCTGCCCGACGGCCGGCGCTGGGCGCTGGTGACGGGGGAGGCCGAGGGGCAGCTGCTGCACGCGTGGTTCGGCGGCCCGCCCGGTGCCGCGCCGGACGAGCTCGCGCTCGTCGCGCCGCCGGAGCGCAGCGGGCGCGGCGCGACGGTCGCGGTGCTCGACACCACCGGCGCGCGGCCGGTCCTGGTCGTCGTCACCCGGCCCTTCGACGGCGCCCGCTGGTCACCCGGCACGGTCCGCCTCGGCGACGGCTCGATCGGGCGGGTGTGGACGGAGCTGCGCGGCGACGACGGCGTCCTGGTCGCCGAGGTGCCCGCGCCGGTCTACCCCGGCGCGGAGGTCGTCGACCTGCTCCGGGACGGGTCGAGCACCAGCCTGCGCTACGTCTCGCGGACGGCGGGGACCCCGGTGCCGGTCGCGTGGTCGATCGCGTCCACCGCCGACCCGTCGCTGACCGCCGACCCGGCCGTCGAGCAGCGCTTCGTCGGCTGCCTGCTGCCGCAGGGCTTCGTCGTCCGCTTCGGGGCCGACGGCGGCCTGACCGTCGTCTACCCGACGCCCGGGGGGCGGCGCAGCGACGTGGAGCTGGTCCACGCGCGGGCCGGCTGGGACGCCGTCGTCGACGACTGCGCCGCCCGGGCGCTGGCCGGGGGGTGAGCGCCGCTCAGGCGGTGCCCGCGCTCTCCTGCACGAACGCGGCGGAGTCGTAGTAGGTGCGCACACCGGTGAGCGGGCCGTCGTGGGAGCCGTCGCCCTCGATCACGGTGACGCCCTTGTAGGTGAACGGCTTGCCGCTGCGCAGCGTGCCGCGGGACTCCCACTCCAGGGCCGCCGTCCTCTCCCCGACGGTGCTGGAGGTGAACGTCGTCTCCAGGTCGCCGAAGACGTTGCGGTAGTCCTCCCAGAACCGTTTGGCGCCCTCCGGCCCGCGGGCCTCGTGGTCCTCGTTGAGCTTCATGAGGACGGCGTCCTCACCGGTCAGCTCGACCATCGGCTGCGCGTCGCGCTCGGCGTCGAGGTGGTGCAGGGCGGCGGTGAAGCGCTCGGTCAGGGTGTGCACGGCGTCCTCCGGGGTGCGCGGGTGGGGTCGGGGGACCCCTACCCGGGCGGTCCGGACGGCACCCGCCCGGATCAGACGGGCAGCCGCGGGCGGCCCCGGCCGGGGGTGTGCCGCTCGCCCAGGGTGCGGGCGAGCAGGACCACACCCCACGGGCCGACGACCCACACCGGCCAGGGGTACTGCAGGTCGGTGGTGGCCAGCATCGAGACCAGCCAGATGCCGACGACGACGACCGCGGTGACCGCCCACTGGGTCCAGGCGGTCCGCAGGTCGTGGCCCCACGTGCCGTGCCACGGGCCGCCGTACACCGCCCGCGCCACGGGGGCCGGGCGCGGTGCGGGGAAGGGCAGGTCGGCGGTGAGCCCGTCGAGCTCGCCGTAGGTGCGGGCGGCGTGCGCGCGGGCCGAGCGGTCCTCGTACTCGGCCAGGGTCAGCCGGCCGTCGGCCAGGCCCTGGTCGAGGCGGGTGACCACGGCGGCGCGGTCGGCGTCGGCGGCGCGCAGGTGCGGCTCGGGCATCTCGGGCTCCTCGTCAGGCGGTGTGCCCCGAGTCTCCCGGCCGCCCGGGAGCCTGCCCATTGACAGACGTCACCGATCCCCCGTGCGTCCTGCACGGTCAGCCGTTGGCGGGGGTGGCCTCCTTCGCCAGGTGCTTGCCGATCACCATCCGCTGGATCTGGTTGGTGCCCTCGAAGATCTGCATCACCTTCGCCTCGCGCATGTACCGCTCGGCGGGGTGGTCGCGGGTGTAGCCGGCGCCGCCGAGCACCTGGACGGCGTCGGTGGTCACCTTCATCGCCGCGTCGGTGGCCACGAGCTTGGCGATGCTCGCCTGCCGGGAGTAGGGCAGGCCGGCGTCCTTGCGGCGGGCGGCGACCAGGTAGGTGGCGCGGGCGGACTCGACGGCGGCGGCCATGTCGGCGAGCAGGAACGACAGGCCCTGGTGGTCGACGATGCGCCGGCCGAAGGCCTCCCGCTCGAGTGCGTAGGCGACGGCGACGTCGAGGGCGGACTGCGCCAGCCCGACCGCGACGGCGCTGACCCCGAGGCGGCCGGAGTCGAGCGCGCCGAGGGCGATGGACAGGCCGCGGCCGGGCTCGCCGACCATGCGCCCGGCGGGCACGGCGACGTCGTCGAGGCGCATCGCCGCCGTCGTGGAGCCGGTCAGGCCCATCTTCTGCTCCGGCGGGGCGGCGGTGAACCCGGCGAGGTCGGGGGTGAGGTGGAAGCAGGAGATCGACCGCTCGCCGTCGTCGGGGGTGCGCAGGAAGGTCGAGTAGAAGTCGGCGTGCCCGCCGTGGGTGACCCACGCCTTCTCCCCAGAGGCCACCCATCCCTCGCCGTCGCGGACGGCACGGGCGCGCATGGCGGCGGGGTCGGAGCCGGCGTGGGCCTCGGACAGGCAGTAGGCGCCGAGCAGGCGGCCGCCGACCATCTCCGGCAGCCACCGGTCGCGCTGCTCGGGGGTGCCGAAGCGGTCGACCGGCCCGCAGGCGAGGGTGTGCACGCTGATGCCGAGGGCGACGGTGGCCCAGCGCATGGCCAGCTCCTCGACCACCTGCAGGTAGACGGCGTAGGGCTGGTCGCCGCCGCCGACGTCCTCGCCGAAGGGCAGGCCGAGCAGGCCCACCTCGCCGAGCTTGGCGAACACCTCCCGGGGGAAGCGCTCCTCGCGCTCGTACTCCGCGGCGCGGGGCGCCAGTTCGGCGTCGGCGAGCTCGCGGGTGAGCGCGATGAGGTCGGCGGCCTCCTGGGTGGGCAGCTCACGGTCGACGGCCACGGGGGTCCCCCTCGGTACGGACGGCACGGACGCGGACGGCAGTACTGCAGACGGTACCGCGGTACTGTTTGGCGTCCAGGTCCGGAGGTGTGCGTGACGACGACGGAGACCGGTGAGCGGCGGCTGACCGCCCGGCAGGCGCAGCTGCTCGACCAGCTCGAGGAGCTCTTCCTCGCCGAGGGCTTCGCCGGCTTCACCCTCGAGGACCTCGCCGTCCGGCTGCACTGCTCGAAGACGACGCTGTACGCGCTGGCCGACAGCAAGGAGCAGCTCGCCGTCCGCGTGGTGCGCCACTTCTTCCGCCGGGCGACCGCCGACGTCGAGGCGCACACCGCCGGTGAGACCGACCCCGCCGCGCGGGTGACCGCCTACCTGCAGGCGGTGGCGCGGGCGCTGACCCCGGCGTCGCGGGCCTTCCACCGCGACCTGGAGGCCTTCCCGCCCGGGCGCGCGGTGTACGAGCACAACACCGCCGTGGCCGCGGAGCGGGTGAGCGCGCTCATCGCCGAGGGAGTGGCCGCCGGGCGCTTCCGGGCGGTGCACCCGGCGCTGGTGGCCGACACCGTCACCACGCTGATGCTCCGCATCGGCCGCGGGGACACCGCCCGCGCCACCGGGCTGGACGACGCCGCCGCGTACCGGGAGCTGGCCGGGCTGCTGCTGCACGGGATCAGCCGGTGAGGCTCGCGCCGGCCGCCTGGGACGACGCGGACGTGCGGCGGCTGACCGGCGCGCAGCAGGCCGAGCTGCGGGCGCGCTACGACGGCGGGGCCGAGCCGGGGACGCCGCCGTCGGCCGCCGACGTCAGCGTGGTGCTGGTGGCCCGGGACGACGACGGCGCCGCGGTGGGCTGCGGCGCGCTGCGGGCGCTGGGCGACGGCGTGGCCGAGGTCAAGCGCATGTACGTCGTCCCCGCCGCGCGTGGCCGGGGTGTGTCGAAGCTGCTGCTCGCCGGGCTGGAGGCCGCGGCGCGGGACCGCGGGTGGACGACGCTGCGGCTGGAGACCGGCCCGCGCCAGCCGGAGGCGATCGCGCTGTACGAGGGCGCCGGCTACCGGCCGATCCCGGCGTTCGGCGCGTACGTCGACGCCCCCGACGCCGGCTGCTCGCTGTACTACGAGCGGGTGCTCGGCAGCACCTGACCCCGCTGGCTCCTGCGGGCGCGTGGGGGCGGGAGGGGCGGCCGGGACGGCGTCGTAACGATCACACCGAGCCGGACATGGAGGGGTGTGATCGCGATGCACGGGCCACCGCCCGCGACCGACGACCCGCCCGTGTCCGCGGAGGAGCGCCTGGAGCACGCCTACCGAACGTCCGGCACCGCCGTGCTGGGCTACGCGCTGCGGCGGTCGACCTCCCGGGAGGACGCCTTCGACGTGGTGGCCGAGACCTTCGCGACGGGCCGACCTGCCCGCGGAGGACGGTGAGGTCCGGCCGTGGCTGTTCGGCATCGCCCGGCTGTGCCTGGCCAACGCGGCCCGCAGCAGCCGGCGGGCCGGTCGTCTCGGTGCGCGGCTGGCCGAGGCGATGGCCGACGTGTCCGTGCCCGACCCGGCGGCGCTGCACGAGGACGGAACCCTCCGCCGGTCGGTGCGTGCGGCGCTGGACCAGCTGTCCCCGGAGGACCGGGAGCTCGTGACGCTGGTCGCCTGGGAGGGCCTCACGCCGGCCCAGGCGGCCACGGCGCTGGGCATCGCCGCGGGGACGGCGAGGGTCCGGCTGCACCGGGCGCGCACGAAGCTGCGCGCCGTCCTGTCCACCACCGCCGACGGCGAGGGGGCCGACCGTGCTCACTGACCGCGAACTGGACGCACGGCTCGCACGGGCGGCCGGGGTCCGCGACGCCGACCTGCCGGCGCTGCCCGAGGAGTTCCTCGGACTCGTCACGGCCGACGCCGGGCTGTCGCTCGTCTCCGCCGACGCCGGGCCGGCGTCCGTGGTCGCCGCCCGGCAGCTCGTCGCCGACGCGCGGGAGGCGCGCGCCGCGGCGCCGCCGCGCCGCTGGTCCGGCCGCGGGACGGCCGTCCGCGTCGCGACGGCGGTGGTCGCCATCGCGGCCGCCTGGGGAACGGCGGTGGTGGTGGCCGGGCCGGCGTCCCCGGACCCGCAGCGCTCCGCTCCGTCCGTCGCCGCGCCGGTGCCGGTGCCGGGTGCCCTCACGCTGGTGGCTGCCGAGGCAGTGACCTTCCCGGTGTCCCTCGACCCGGTGCCGGAGGATCTGGTGCCCGTCTACAGCCGGCGGGGTGGCCTTCCGGGGTACGGGGACGGACCGCCCTGGTTCGTCGCCGACCTCGCGTCCGCCGAGGGGGACCGGGTGCTGCTCGGCGTCTACCCGGAGGACCCGCGGTCGTCGGAGGAGTACGGCTCCTCGCACGAGGAGGACCCCACGGGCACGGCGACCGTCGACGGGGCCGTGGCGTCCGTGTGGCGGGAGGACGGCGTCGTCACCGTCCTGTGGGAGCGCGGGGACGGGCAGTGGATCCAGCTCTCCGGTGAGGGCTCGTACGCCGACACGGGAGCCCTGGTCGCGGTGGGGGAGTCCATCGTCGACCGCCCGCAGCCGGTGGGCCTGCAGGTCGGGCTGGCCCCGGCCGGCTGGTCGGTGGGTGGTTTCGAGGAGAGCCGGAGCCTGGACCTGGTCAGTGACGTCGACCCGGACCTGGTGCTGCGGCTCAGCGCGGTGGGGGATCAGTACGCGGGGACGATCGACGGGCTCCTCGACGGGCTCCCGCTGGCCGCGCCGGTGGAGACGGTGACGGTGCAGGGGAGGCCCGGGCGGCTGGCGCTCGTCGAGGGCGACGCCGGTGCGCCTCCCTCGTGGATGCTCGTCGGCCGGCTCGCCGATGGGCGCTACTTCCAGCTCCTCGCCCCGCAGGCGCTGACCCGGGAGCAGATCCTCCAGATCGGTGAGCAGGTGACCGCCGCGGCCTGACCGCGGGCACGCCGGCGCGGCCGTCCGCTGGGGGAGCGGGCGGCCGTACCGGCGTGCGTGGGCGGGTCGGTCAGGCGGCGGTGGGCACGGGTGGTGTCGGGGCGAGGGGTGCCGGGGCGAGGGGTACCGGGGTGGTGATCTCGGTGCCGTCGGGTCTGTAGGTGCGCCATCGGCCGTCGGGTTGTCGCTCGACGCGGAAGCCGTGGTGGTCGGCCCTCGCGTAGGGGCCCGCCGCGAGCTGGCGAGTGGCGGGGGACGCGGGGGTCCTTCCACCAGTGCACGAGGTGGTGCACGTCGGCCCAGTGGCTCGGCGCA
>NZ_JBJGYI010000042.1:0-39568 GCF_054049915.1 Geodermatophilus sp. SYSU D00766 | reverse complement strand
ATGGGGGGGGGTTCTACGGCGGTCATGCCTAGTTCTTCTCGTGTGCGGCTTGAGGGGGGGGGGGGCCCCCGCGCCGGGGGGGGCCCCGCCGCCACCGGCGCGGTGTCAGGCGTTCTGCGGGAAGCCGAGGTTGAGGCCGCCGTGGCTGGGGTCGAGCCAGCGGGAGGTGACGACCTTGCCGCGGGTGAAGAAGTGCACGCCCTCGGCGCCGTGGGCGTGGGAGTCGCCGAAGAGGCTGTTCTTCCACCCGCCGAAGGAGTAGTAGGCCATCGGCACCGGGATGGGCACGTTGATGCCGATCATCCCGACCTCCACCTCGTGCTGGAAGCGCCGGGCGGCGCCGCCGTCGTTGGTGAAGATCGCCGTCCCGTTGCCGTACTCGTTGCGGTTGATCAGCGCGACGGCGTCGTCGTAGGTGTCGACCCGCAGCACCGACAGCACCGGGCCGAAGATCTCGTCGGTGTAGACGCTCATGTGCGGCTCGACGTGGTCGACCAGCGTGGGGCCGAGCCAGAAGCCGTCCTCGGCGCCGTCGGGCTGCACCTGCCGGCCGTCGACGACGACCTTCGCGCCCTCCTGCTCCCCGGCCTCGACGTAGGACTCGACGCGGTCGCGGTGCCTGCGGCTGATCAGCGGGCCCATGTCGCAGCCCTTGCGGCCGTCGCCGGTGCGCAGCGTGCGGGTGCGCTCGGCGATGCGGGCGACCAGGTCGTCGCCGATGCCGCCGACGGCGAGCACCGCGCTGATGGCCATGCACCGCTCGCCGGCGGAGCCGAAGCCGGAGTTGACCGCCTGGTCGGCGGCCAGGTCGAGGTCGGCGTCGGGGAGCACCACCATGTGGTTCTTCGCCCCGCCGAGGGCCTGCACCCGCTTGCCGTGCCGGGTGCCGGTCTCGTACACGTACTTCGCGATCGCCGTGGAGCCGACGAAGGACACCGCCTTGACGTCGGGGTGCTCCAGGAGCCGGTCGACGGCGACCTTGTCGCCCTGCGCGACGTTGAACACGCCGTCGGGCAGGCCGGCCTCCTTCCACAGCTCGGCCATCCACAGCGCCGCCGAGGGGTCCTGCTCGCTGGGCTTGAGGACGACGGTGTTGCCGGTGGCGATGGCGATGGGGAAGAACCACATCGGGACCATCGCGGGGAAGTTGAACGGGCTGATGACGGCGACCGGCCCGAGCGGCTGGCGGATGGAGAACACGTCGACGCTGGTGGATGCGTTCTCGGTGAACCCGCCGCGGACCAGCGAGGGGACGCCGCAGGCGTACTCGACGACCTCCTGGCCGCGGGAGACCTCGCCGAGGGCGTCGTCGAGGACCTTGCCGTGCTCGGCGGTGATGATCGCGGCCAGCTCGGGCTTGCGGGCGTTGAGCAGCTCGCGGAAGCGGAACAGCACCGCGGTGCGCTTGGCCAGCGAGGTGTCCCGCCAGCGGGGGAAGGCGGCGACGGCGGCGGCGACGGCGGCGTCGACCTCCTCGGTCGAGGCGAGGGCGACCTCGCCGAGCACCTCGCCGGTGGCCGAGTCGGTCACCTCGCCGGTGCGGCCGCTGGTGCCCTCGCGGCGGGCGCCGTCGATCCAGTGCGGGATGTGCGTGGTCATGGGGGGTGCTCCTCAGGTGAGGGTGCCGTCGGGGAAGTGCTTGGTGACCAGCTCGCGGATGGCGCCGAGCATGCGGGTGCCCGACTCGCGGGCCTGGTCGTCCCAGCCGAAGACGCAGGTGGTCAGGACGCCGTCGAAGCCGATCCCGGCGAGGGCGGCGAAGGCCTCGTCGAAGTCGACGTCGCCGCGCCCGATCTCCATGTGCTGGTGGACGCGGGTGGTGTTGCCCGGCGGGTTGGTGATGTAGCGCAGCCCGTCGGAGGCGCGGTGGTCCATCGAGTCGGCGACGTGCACGTGGGTGAGCAGGTCGCCGGCCGCGGTGATGATCCCGGGGGCGTCGTCGCCCTGGTGGAAGGTGTGCGGCGTGCAGTAGAGGAAGGACACGCACGGGCTGTCGATGCCGCGGATGGCGTCGATCGCGGGGCGGCCGAGCTCGATGAAGTCGTCGGGGTGCGGCTCGAGGGCGAGCTTGAGGCCCTCCCGCTCCAGGAGCGGGAGCAGCTCCTCCATGGAGCGCCAGAACATCGCCTCGGCGAGCTCGGGCGCCTCGGGGCGGCCGTTGAACTCGCTGTTGAGCGTGTCGACACCGAGCTCGACGCAGATCTCGATGGTCCGGCGCCAGTAGCGCACCGCCGCCTGCCGCTCGACCTCACCGGGCCCGGACCAGCGCATCACCGGCAGCAGCGAGGTGATGCCGACGCCGGCGTCGGCGAGCCGGCTCTTGAACGCCCGCACGGTGGCGGTGTCGACGCGGGGGTGCTTGAAGAACGGGACGAAGTCCTCGCGGGGCGAGAGCTCGATCCACTCGTAGCCCATGCCGGCCACCACGTCGGGCAGCTCGAGCAGCGGCGTGGTCCGCAGCATCTGCGGGTCCAGCGCGATCCTCATGACGGGGTTCCTCCTCGCGACTCCATCCGGACCTCGGTGCGCCGGCCGGTGCGCAGCGCCTCCACCCCCGCGGCGCAGACCGCCTGCGCCGCGTAGCCGTCCCACGCGCCGGGGCCGTCGACGTCGCCCTGCCGGGCGGCGTCGACCCAGCGCTGCAGCTCGACGTCGTAGGCGAGGCCGAAGCGCTCGCGGAAGCCGGGGGTGAGCCCGGTGCCGCGGACGGCGCCGCCCGGGCCGGCGGACTGCCGGACCAGGCCCTGCGGCAGGCCGATCACCGCGCTGCCGTCCTCGCCGACCACCTCGGTGCGCACCTCGTAGGCCAGGCCCGTGCCCACGAAGCACTCGACGTCGACCAGCCGGCCGCCGGTGGTCTCCAGGAGCACCAGCAGCGGGTCCGACAGCCCCTCGGCGGCGTGCCGGGTCGACCGCGGGGTCAGGACGGTGACCGCGGCGATCTCCTCGCCGAGCAGGAACCGGGCGACGTCGACCTCGTGCACCACGGAGTCGTTGACGATCGACTCGGTGGTGACGCCCGGCGGGACGGCGGGGTTGCGGTGCGCGCAGTGCACCAGCAGGGGCTCACCGAGCCCGCCGGAGGCGACGAGCTCGCGCAGCGCGGCGTACTCGGGGTCGAAGCGGCGCATGAAGCCGACCTGCACCAGCCGCCGGCCGGTGCGCGCGGTGTGGGCGTCCTCGGCGCGGACGATCTGCAGCGAGCTGGCGGCGTCCATGGTCAGCGGTTTCTCGCACAGCACCGGGATCCCGCGCTCGATGCAGGCGAGCACCTGCTCCTCGTGGAACCGGCCGGGGGTGGCGATGACGACCGCGTCGATCCCCGGGTCGGCGATCGCGGCGAGCGGGTCGGGGACCACCCGGCAGCCGGGCACCCCGGCGGCGACCTGGTCGGCGCGCTGGGTGGCCGCGTCGCTGACGACGGCCACGCGGGCGCCGGAGACCCGGCGGGTCAGCCGGGCGACGTGGTCGGCGCCCATCAGCCCGACGCCGAGGACGGCGACCCGCAGCTCCGCCGGGGCGGCACCGGTCGCGGGGGAGGCGGGGAGGACCTCGGTCGCCGTCACGCCGGCTCCTGCACGGGGGTGCGGGGGCGGCCGATCTCCAGCGAGCGCAGCCCGCAGGAGCCGATGAGGCGGTGGGTGCGCTGCGCGATGGGCAGCGGGACGTCGGGCGGGCAGGGGTAGAGGTCGTGCTCGACGATGGCGAACACGTCCAGGCCCAGCCGGTCGACCTCCGCCAGCAGCGGCGGCAGGTCGGGCACCCCGTGCGGCGGCTCGATCATGGCGCCCAGCTGCACCGCCTGCGGGAACGGCACGTCCTCGGCGTGCACCCGCTCGATCACGGCGGGGTCGACCTGCTTGAGGTGCAGGTAGCCGATCCGCTCCGGGTAGCGGCGGACCAGGTCGAGGTTGTCGCCGCCGTAGTAGCTGACGTGGCCGGTGTCCAGGCACAGCGGCACGTACCGCGGGTCGGTCTCGGCGAGGAACCGCTCGATGTCGGGCTGGCGCCCGACGTGGCTGTCGGCGTGCGGGTGGAAGGCGATGGACAGGCCGAACTCCTCCTGCACCGCCCGGCCCAGCCGGTCGATGCCCGCGGCCAGGCGCGCCCAGGCCTCGGCGGTCAGCTCGCGCGGCTCGACGGCCTCCCCGGTCCGGTGGTCGCGCCACACGTCGGGGATGACCACCACGTGGGTGCCGCCCATCGCGGCGGTGAGCGTGGCGACGTCGCCGACCTGGTGCCACACGTCGTCCCAGGAGTCGGGCCGGTGCAGGTGCTCGAACACCGTCCCGGCCGAGACGCGCAGGCCACGGGCGGCCAGCTCCTCGCCCAGCCGGGCGGGGTCGGTGGGCAGGTAGCCGTACGGGCCGAGCTCGATCCACTCGTACCCGGCGGCGCTGACCTCGTCGAGGAAGCGCTGCCAGGGGACCTGCTGGGGGTCGTCGGGGAACCAGACGCCCCACGAGTCGGGTGCCGACCCGACGCGGATGCGGGCGCCTCCGGGCTGCTGCACGGTCATGTCTTCCTCTCCTCGGAGGGGTTGCTCAGGAACGCTCGGACGGCGTCAGGTAGGGGTGTTGGCGGGCCTTCCACTGCTCGTAGACGGCGCGGGCCCGCTGGGTGGACCCGAGGGTGGAGACCTCGCTGACCGGCACGTCCCACCACGACTCGCTGGAGGGGGCGTCGACGAGCGGGTCGGTCTCGACGTGGACGACGGTGGTGCGGTCCGACGCCTTCGCCTTGCGCAGCGCCGCCTCCAGGCTCGGCCCGTCCTGGGCGGTGAGGACGTCGACGCCGAGGCTGGCGGCGTTGGCCGCCAGGTCCACCGGCAGCAGCCCGCCCTCGAGCCGGCCGTTGCCGGCGCGGGCGCGGTAGCGGGTGCCGAAGCGCTGGGAGCCCAGCTGCTCGGACAGCGCGCCGATGGAGGCGAAGCCGTGGTTCTGCACCAGGACGACGACGATCTTGACGCCCTCCTGGACGGCGGTGACCAGCTCGGTCGGCATCATCAGGTAGGAGCCGTCGCCGATCATGACGAACACGTCGCGGTCGGGGCTGGCCATCCGGATGCCGATGCCGCCGGGGATCTCGTAGCCCATGCACGAGTAGCCGTACTCGACGTGGTAGCCCTTGGGGTCGCGGACCCGCCACATCTTGTGCAGGTCGCCGGGCATGGAGCCGGCGGCGCAGACGACGACGTCGCGCGGTGCGGACACCTCGTTGACCAGGCCGATGACCTCGTTCTGGGTGAGCCGGCCGCCCTCGCCGGCGCTGGGCACCTCCGGGTGGTAGGCGGCCTCCACCGTCGCCTCCCACGCGGCGGCGAGCTCGGTGGCGCGGGCCCGGTGGGCGTCGTCGGCCGACCAGCCCTCGAGGGCCCGGGTCAGCGCGGTGAGGGTGTCGCGGGCGTCGGCCTGCACCGCGACGCCGGCGTGCTTGACCGCGTCGGGGGAGGCGACGTTGACGTTGACGAAGCGCACGCCGGGGTCGCTGAAGGCGGTGCGCGAGGCGGTGGTGAAGTCCTGGTAGCGGGTGCCGATGCCGATGACGACGTCGGCGTCGCGGGCCAGGGCGTTGGCCGCCGTCGTCCCGGTGGAGCCGATGGCGCCCACCGACTGCGGGTGGTCGTAGGCCAGCGCGCCCTTCCCGGCCTGGGTCTGCGCCACGGGGACGCCGGTGGCGCTGGCGAACGCGTCGAGGGCCTCGGTGGCGTGCGAGTAGACCACCCCGCCCCCGGCGACGACGAGCGGCCGGCGGGCGGAGCGGATGACCTCGACGGCGCGGGCGAGCGCCGCGGGCTCCGGTTGGGGGCGGGCCACGTGCCAGGTGCGCTCGGCGAACAGCTCCACGGGCCAGTCGAAGGCCTCGGCCTGCACGTCCTGCGGGAAGCAGAGGGTGACCGCGCCGGTCTCGGCGGGGTCGGTGAGCACCCGCATCGCCGACAGCAGCGCGCCGGGCAGCTGCTCGGGCCGCCAGATGCGGTCGAAGTAGCGCGAGACCGGGCGGAAGGCGTCGTTGACGGTGACGTCGCCGGAGGCGGGCAGCTCCAGCTCCTGCAGCAGCGACCCGGCCGAGCGGGTGGCGAAGGTGTCGGCGGGCAGCAGCAGCACCGGCAGCCGGTTGATGGTGGCCAGCGCCGCGCCGGTGAGCATGTTGGTCGAGCCGGGCCCGACGCTGGTGGAGACCGCCCAGGTCTGCAGCCGGTCCCTGGCGCGGGCGTAGGCGACGGCGGTGTGCACCATCGCCTGCTCGTTGCGGCCGAGCACGTAGGGCAGCGCGGCGGGCTCGTCGAGCTCGGCCTGCAGCAGCGCCTGGCCGAGGCCGGCGACGTTGCCGTGGCCGAAGATGCCCAGGCAGCCGGCGAACAGGCGCTGCCGCTGCCCGTCGCGCTCGGAGTGCTGCGCGGCGAGGAAGCGCACGACCGCCTGGGAGACGGTCAGCCGGACGGTGTCGGTCCGGGCCGGGGGGTGGGACGGGGCGCTCACGGGCGGGTCGCTCCGTTCTGCTGGGAGGTGGGGGCGTGCAGGGGCAGGCGGGGGTCGACGTCCTGCTCGGTCCAGGTGCCGCGGACCCAGGCGTGGTCGGGGTCGTCGACGATGCGCCAGGCGCGCTCGGGGCCGGGCCCGGCCATGACGTTGAGGTAGTAGAGGTCGTGGCCGGGGGCGGCGATCGACGGCCCGTGCCAGCCGTGGGGGACCAGCACGACGTCGCGGTCACGGATCTCGGCGAGCACGTCGATCGGCCGCTCGGGGGTGCCGTACACCCGGTGGTAGGCCAGGCCGGCCTGGCCCTGCGGGCCGGGGGCGACCTCGAAGTAGTAGATCTCCTCCAGCTCGGTCTCGGCCTCGGAGGTCTCGTCGTGCTTGTGCGGCGGGTAGCTCGACCAGTTGCCGCCCGGGGTGATCACCTCGCAGGCGATGATCGCGTCGGCGTCGAACACCCCGGCGGTGGCGAAGTTGTTGACCTGCCGGCTGCAGCTGCCGGCGCCGCGCAGCTCCACCGGGACGTCGGCGGCCGGCCCGTACCGGACGGGCAGCCGGCGGCGGGCGCGGGCGCTGCACAGCGCGAACCGGCCGCCGGCCGCGCTGGTCAGCTCGGCGGTGCTGCCCAGCGGCAGGTAGGCGAAGTCGGTGGGTCCGGCGAAGACGCCGGCGCGGCCGGCGAGGCGGAGCACCTGGCCGTCGCAGGTCACGGCCGCCCCGCCCTGCAGGGGGACGACGAGGACCTCGTCGGGTCCGGTGTCGAGGACGTGGCGGCCGCCGGCGGGCAGCTCGAGGACGCGCAGGCCGGAGTGGGTCCAGCCGGCGGACTCGGGGGTGACCTCGAGGGCGTAGTCCCCGGCGGCGGCGCTGCCGGCGGGCAGGTGCGGCGAGCGGGCGGTGGTCGTCACGAGGGGCCCTTCAGTGCACGAGGGAGACGGCGGTGTCCACGGCGGCGGCGACGTCGTCGTCGGGCGGGTAGAGCAGCGTCCGGCCCACGACCAGGCCGCGCACCGAGGGCAGGGCGAGCGCGTCGCGCCACTGCGCGTAGGTCTCCTCCGGGCGGCGGGAGGGGTCCCCGCCGAGCAGCAGGGTGGGCAGCGTGGTGGCGTCCACGACCCGCTCCATCTCCTCGACCACCGGCAGCTTGAGCCAGGTGTAGGCCGAGGTCGCGCCGAGCCCCTGGGCGATGTGCACGCTCCGGATGACCGCGTCGGGGGAGAGGTCGTTGACCACCCGGCCGTCCACGCGGCGGGACAGGAACGGCTCGAGCATGGCGACCACGCCGGCGCGGGCCAGCTCGGTGACCGCCCGGCCGGCGGCCTCCATCGAGACGACGGTGCCGGGGTCGTCGAGGTCGAAGCGGTTGAGCATCTTGGCCGCGTCGAAGCGGGCCTCGACCACGCCGCGCACGTCGTAGCCGGTCATCCGGTCGTCCATCTCGAAGACCGAGCCGGCCAGCCCGCCGCGGTTCATCGAGGCGACGACGACCTTGTCCTCCAGCGCGCCGAGCAGCAGCAGGTCCTCGGCGACGTCGGCGGTGGCGAGCAGGCCGTCGACGCCGGGGCGGGCGAGGGCGGTGCGCAGCCGGTCGAGCATCTCGGTGCGGCTGTTCATCGCCGTGGCCCGGCCCTGGGCGGCCAGCGCGCCGCGGGCGGGGTGGTCGGCGGCGACGAGCATGAGCCGGCCGTCGGCGGGGAGGAACGCCGGGCGCCGTCGGCGGGCGGCCAGCGCCTTCCCGATCGCCTCCGGCTGCCGGCTGCGCAGCTCGGTGACCTCCGCGTAGGTGCGGCACAGCGGCGCGCCGGTCCCGAGGTCGGGCAGGTCGAGGGCGGTGTCAGACACGGGTGTCCTCCAGTCGGGGGGCGGGCGCGGCAGCGTGCGCCGCGATGTGGGCGGCGACCTCGTCGGCGGTGGGCATCGCGGTCGAGCACTCCAGCCGGGAGGCGACGATCGCCCCGGCCGCGTTGGCGTTGACCAGCACCTGCTCCAGCGGCAGGCCGGCGAGCAGGCCGTGCACGAGCGAGCCGCCGAAGGCGTCGCCGGCGCCGAGGCCGTTGACGACGTCCACCGGCGTGGGCGGGACGACGACCCGCTCGGTGCGGGTCCTGCCGAGCACGCCGCGCGGTCCCTGCTTGACGACGGCGAGCTCCAGCCCGGCGTCGAGCAGGGCGTCGGCGGCCCGGTCGGGATCGGTCTCGCCGGTGGCGACCTCGCACTCCTCGCGGTTGCCGACGGCCACGGTGACGTGCGGCAGCGCCGCGCGCACCTGGTCGGCGGCCTCGTCGCGGGAGGACCAGAACACCGGCCGGTAGTCGAGGTCGAGGACGGTGTGCCGGCGCCGGCCGCGGGCGGCCCACGCGGCGTGGTGGGCCGCGCGGGAGGGCTCCTCGGACAGGCCGGTGACCGTCGTCCACAGCAGCCGGGCGTCCCGGACGGCGGCGGGGTCGACGTCCTCGGGCCGGATCTGCAGGTCCGGCGCGGTCGGCCGGCGGTAGAAGTAGAGCGGGAAGTCGTCGGGGGGGAACACCTCGCAGAAGGTGACCGGCGTCGGGTGCTCGCCGTCGACGACGACGAACCTGTCGTCGACGCCCAGGTCGCCTAGGGCCCGGCGGACGAAGCGGCCGAAGGGGTCGTCGCCGACGCCGGTGACCAGGGCGACGTCGTGACCGAGGCGGGCGGTGGCGACGGCGACGTTCGCGGCGCTGCCGCCGAGGTACTTGCCGAACGTCTCCACGTCCTCGAGGCCGACCCCGGTCTGCAGGGGGTAGACGTCGACGCCGCTGCGGCCCATCACCACCACGTCGGGTGCTGTCTGCACGGTGTAGCTCCGTCCCTGTGCGTCGGCTGCGGTGTATGGACTGTGCGCCACCGCACACGACCGCGTCAAGACTTTGTCAGGACATAAAGACAGCAGGATGTGATCACCGAACTGCCCCTCCGAGGTGAGGTCCGGCCGGTGCGGCGATGGGAGGATGCGGGGGCGCACTGCCGGGCGCCGTCCCGCCGGCGCCCCGACGAGGAGGACCAGGTGGCCGTCACCCCGAGCTTCGACATCGACCGCTCGAGTCCGACCCCGCTGTACTTCCAGCTGTCGCAGGCCATCGAGCGCGCCATCGCCGAGGGGGACCTGCCGGCGGGGTCGAAGCTGGAGAACGAGATCCTGCTCGCACAGTCCTACGGGCTGTCGCGCCCGACCGTCCGCCGCGCCGTCCAGGAGCTCGTCGACAAGGGGCTGCTGGTGCGCAAGCGGGGGGTCGGCACCCAGGTCATCCAGCCGCACGTGCGCCGGTCGGTCGAGCTCACCAGCCTCTACGACGACCTGGCCCGCAGCGGCGAGGCGCCGTCGACGGAGGTGCTCTCGCTGGAGCGGGTGCCCGCGCCGGCCGACGTCGCCCAGGAGCTCGACCTCGCCGCCGGCGAGGAGGTCGTCGCGCTGCGCCGGCTGCGCCGGACCCGCGGTGAGCCCCTGGCCATCCTGACCAACTACCTGCCCGGTCGCCTCGAGCCCACGGCCGCCGACCTCGCCGAGCGCGGGCTCTACCAGTACCTGCGCTCCCAGGGGATCCACCTGCGGGTGGCCCACCAGCGGATCGGGGCGCGGCTGGCGCGCGCCGACGAGGCGCGACTGCTCGGCGAGCCGCCGCGCTCGGCGCTGCTGACCATGCAGCGCACCGCCTTCGACGACAAGGGCACCCCCGTGGAGCACGGCCGGCACGTCTACCGCGCCTCGCGGTACGACTTCGAGACGACGCTCGTCGGCCGCTGAGGCCCCTCCCGCCGCCCTCGCCCCACCCGCTCCCACCTGCACCGACGCCCGCACCGCCGGACCGGCCCCGGGGTGGCGCCGCCGCGCGCCCGCGGGCCGAGTTCGTGACGGGGTCTTCACAAAGTCCTAATGTCCTGACATAGTTCCTCGGCATGTGGCCGGCGTCACGCCGGCACACCACCTGCCGAGGGAGGCCCCGTGCCGCTGGTGCGCATCGACGTCGTCGAGGGGCGGCGCAGCCCCGAACAGCTCCGCCTGCTGGCCGACACGGTCCAGGAGGTGCTGCTCGACGTCTTCGCCGCGCCGCCCGGTGACCGCTACCAGGTAATCACCGAGCACCGGCCCGGGCAGCTCATCTGCGAGGACACCGGCCTGGGCATCGAGCGAACCGACGACCTCGTCGTGCTGCAGGTGTTCCAGCAGGGCCGCAGCGACGAGCAGAAGCGCGCGCTGTACGCCGGCCTGTGCCGCCGCCTCGGCGAGGTCACCGGCCTGGCGCCGGGCGACCTCGTCGTCTCCGTCGCCGCCAACACCCGGGCCGACTGGTCCTTCGGGCTGGGCCGGGCCCAGTTCCTCGACGGCGACCTCTGACCCCCGGGTCCCCGCCCGCCCACCCGCGTCCGGAAGGAGGGACGTCGTGCCCGCACACCCCCCGGCCGCCGCCGACGGCGCCCCGCTCTCAGGACGGGCCGTGCCCCCGCCCTCCGGACGGGCGGCGGCCCGGCCGCAGCCGCTGGCCGGCCCGCAGCGCCACGCGGCCGGCGCCCCCCTGGCCGGCCGTGGCCTCCGCCGAGGGCGCGGGGCCGAGCTCGTCGAGCATCCGGTCCACGGTGGTCAGCAGCGCCGAGTTCAGCTCCCACAGCCCCGACCGGCTGCGCGGGTCGCCGATGAGCAGGTCGGCCACCACCTCGCGGCCGCTGGCCAGCGCCGCCAGCGCGCGGGGGAGCCGGCCGTCGCCGGGCGCGCCGGTCAGGACGCGGCCGAACTCGCGGACCACCGTGCTCATCCGGGCCAGCAGGCTCGCCGTCGTGCGGCGGACGGTGTCGGCGTACTCGGCGTCGTCGTGCACCCCGGTGCGCTCCCGGGTGGCGTCGTCGATCGCGCGGAACAGGGTGCGCAGCGAGACCGACGTGTACTCCAGCGCGTCGAGGCCGGCGCGCATCCCGGCGGTCGCCCACGGGGAGCGCAGCGCGCGCACGTTGAGCCGGCGGCTCTCCTCGGCGTGGGTGAGTGCCCGGTCCAGCCGGGGGACGTGCCGGTTGAGCCGGCGCGCGTCCTGCAGCCAGCGCGTCGACCGCTCGGCGGTGACCGGCCCGGCCGCGAGCACGGCCGCGGCGTCGTCGAGCAGGGCCGCGATCTCGCCGGCGAAGCGCTCGACCGACCGGACCGCGTAGCGGGTCTGCACCGCCGGCGGGAACACGACGTTGACGAGCATGCCGACCGCCGCGCCCAGCAGCGTCTCCAGGACCCGGTCGCTCCCGACGGCTCCCGCGCCCGAGGCGCCCACGCCGAGCACGAGCATGGCGCTGATCGGCACCTCGACCAGGTGCGGCCCCAGCCGCAGCAGCTGGCCGACGACGATCGCCGCGGCGACCAGGGCGGCGAGGCTCCACCAGCTCAGCCCCACGACGGCGACGAACAGCACCGCCAGCGCGACGCCGCAGACCACGCTCAGCACCCGCTGCACCCCGTTGACCAGCGTGCTGCTCAAGGTGGCCTGGACGACCAGCAGCGCGGTCAGCGCGGCGATCAGCGGGGGCGGGTCCTGCAGTCCGGCGGCCTGCGCCACGAGGAACGCCGCCACCGTCGCGCCGGTCATCCGCAGCGCGCGGAGCACTGCCGACCGGCCGCGCCGGCGCACCAGGAGCGCGAAGCCGCCCACCGACTCGCGCACGGGCGCACGCCGGCTCCGGCGCCAGAAGGGCACGCGGTCATCCTCCGCGACGCCCTCGGGCGCCCGCGCCCGGCTCGCCGACCGGCCCGCACCCCGTGCGCCCCGTCCGCACCGCGGCCCCGTTCCGCCCCGGGCGCCCACCGGTCCCTCCCGGCGCGGCGGCCCGCCCGCCCCCGCGCGCCCTGCGGCCGGCCCCGCAGCCGGCACCGCGGCCGGGACCCCGACCCCGTCCCGGCTCCCGACCGGCGCCGTGACCGCCGCCTCCCGCACCCCTGAGACCGACCTCCCGCCATCCCTGCCCCCGGGGCCATGACGCCCTCCTCCCGAAAGAGCGGCCCATGTCGATCCACTCGTCCACCCGGACGTCCACCGGCGTCCAGCGCTCGCCGGCGCACAACCGGTTCCTCCTCAAGCTGACGGTGATCTCCACACTCGGGGGTCTGCTGTTCGGCTACGACACCGGCGTCATCTCCGGCGCCCTGCTGTACATGAAGGAGGACCTCGCCCTCACCACCCTCAGCGAGGCCGTCGTCGTCAGCTCGCTGCTGTTCCCCGGCGCGGCGTTCGGCGCGCTGCTCGGCGGCAAGCTCGCCGACGCACTCGGCCGCAAGGGCAGCCTGCTCGTCTGCGCCGGGCTGTTCCTGAGCGGCGCGCTCATCTGCGCGATCGCGCCCAACGTGGTGGTCATGACCACCGGCCGGATCCTGCTGGGCTTCGGGGTCGGTGCGGCCGCGGTGACCTGCCCGCTGTACCTCGCCGAGATGGCGCCGGCCGACCGGCGGGGTCGGATGGTCACCATCAACGAGCTGATGATCGTCACTGGCCAGTTCCTCGCCTTCGCGATGAACGCCCTGCTCGACGCCCTCATCCACGACCCGCACGTGTGGCGGTGGATGCTCGGCGTGGCCACGGTGCCCGCGATCGCACTGTTCGTCGGGATGTTCTTCCTGCCGGACTCGCCGCGCTGGTACGCCGTCCGCGGCCGGCTGCAGGACACCCGGCGGGTGCTGGGCCTGAGCCGCGAGCCGGCCGAGGCGGCCGAGGAGTACAACGTCATCGCCGCGCACGCCCGGCGCGACGTCGGCGAGGACAAGGGCGCGGCACTGCGCGACCTGCGGGCCTTCCCCTGGATGCGCCGCATCCTCTGGATCGGCTGCGGCCTGGCCACGGTGCAGCAGGCCACCGGCATCAACACCGTGAACTACTACGCCCCGACCATCCTGAAGTCGACCGGCCTGGGCAACAGCGCCTCGCTCATCCTGACCATCACCGTCGGCGTGGTGGCGATCATCGGCACGGTCTTCGGGATCTGGCTGATCGGGCGCCACAACCGCCGGCCCCTGCTGCTCACCGGCTTCACCGGGGTCGCGGCCGGGCACGCGGTGCTGGCGCTGTCGTTCCTGCTGCCGGAGTCGACGTTCCGCAGCTACCTGATCCTCGCCGCGATGCTGTTCGTCGTCTTCTTCGTGCAGACGTTCATCGGCACGCTGGTGTGGCTGCTGCTGTCGGAGATCTTCCCGATGACGATCCGCGGGTTCGCGATGGGCATCGCCGTCTTCGTCCTGTGGACGGTCAACGCGGCCATCTCCTTCGCGTTCCCGCCGCTGGTCGAGGCGCTGGGCGCCACCGCCACCTTCGGGCTCTTCGCGCTGGTCAACGTCGGCTCGCTCGTCTTCGTGACGAAGTTCGCGCCGGAGACCCGCGGGCGGACGCTCGAGGAGCTCGAGGACGACTTCCGGACGCACTCCCCGGGCGAGGTCCGCGAGGCCCCGGTCGGCGTGCACGGCGGCTGACCGCCTCCTCCGCCGGTGCCCGCCGCCCCGACCACCGGGGTGGCGGGCACCGCCGTGCCCGGCTCAGAGCAGCCGGGGGAGTGGGCGGACGACGAGGCGCTCCTCGACCGGCCGGCCGTCGAGCACCAGCCGGGCCCGCCAGACGCCGGAGGTGCGCAGCGGGGTGATCGGGTCGCCCCGCACCAGCCGGGCGAAGGTGTCGAGGGCCTCCTCGGGCGTGGCGTAGGCCTCCCACCGCGGCACCTGCTGCAGCGGCGCCAGGGACTCGATGCGGTGCGGCTCCCGGGCGTCGTCGGGCGGGGGACCGGGCTCCTCCGGGACGACGGCGGACAGCCGTGGGCGGCCCAGCACGTACTTCCCGTTGCGCCGGACCCCGAGCCAGTCGTAGTTGCCGGTGGCGAGCTTGGCCCACAGGACCTCGGGCCTGCGGCACTGCTCGAGCACCGGGTACACCTGCTGGCCCAGGACGACCTGGGCGTGCGAGCGGTCGGGCACCGCGCCGATGCTAGGGCCCGCGGCCGGTCCCGGCCCCGCGCCGCGGCGGTCCCGTCGGGCGCCCGGCTGCGGCAGACTCCGCGGCGTGCGCGACGGCCTGCGGCAGCTCACCGACGGCGTGTGGAGCGCCCCGACGGTGCCCGGACCGTGGATCAACCTGGTGGTGGTCGACGACGTCGTCGTCGACTCCGGGCTGCGCTGGTCCCGGCGCCGCCTGGCCGGCCTGCTGCGCGGCCGCGACGTCTCCGCCCACGTCGTGACCCACGCCCACGCCGACCACCTGGGGTCGACGGCCTGGCTGTGCGCCACGCTCGGCGCCCCGCTGGAGATGGGCTCGGGGGACGCCGACCGGTTCGAGTCCGGGCGCATCGACACGGTGGCCAGCCGGGCGGGGCGGGTGGTCGCCGGGCTCATCGAGCCCGCGCGCGCGACGGTCGACCGGCGGCTGCGCGAGGGCGACGCCGTCGGCTCCTTCCGCGTGCTGGAGGTCCCCGGCCACAGCCCCGGCAACATCGCGCTGTGGCGGGAGGCCGACCGCACCCTGGTGGTGGGCGACGCCCCGCTCAACCTGTCCCGCGACCCCGCCCACCCGCGGTGGCTGAACCTGCCCGAGTCGCTGCACCACGACGCCGGCGAGGTCCGCCGCTCCCGGCGCCGCCTGGCTGAGCTGGAGCCGGCGCTGGTCGTGCCGGTCCACGGCCACCCCGTCCGCGACCCGGGGGCCTGGCGTCGGGCGCTGACGGCCTGACCCGGACGCCGGCTACCCGGCGCGCGCGGGGGGATCCGGCCGCGGCGCGATGCCGTCGACGAACACCGACACCAGCTCGCGGATGCCCGGCCCGTCCAGCCCGCCGGGACCGGCCAGGGGGCTGGTCTGCACGCCGAAGAGGGTGGCCAGCAGGACCACCGCCGTCCGCGTCGGGTCGAGGTCGGCGCGCACCCGGCCCCGGTCGCGCTCGGCGCGCAGGTAGTCGGCGAGCAGCTGGGGCGGCCCGCCCAGCCCCCGGACGGTCTCGTCGAGCGCGGCGCCCTCGAGGTGGCGCTGCAGCTCCGGCGTGGCCGCCATCGCCAGCTCGAGCGGGACGACCGTCTCCCGCAGCCGGGACAGCTCGACGAACACCTCGGTGAGGACGTCGGCCACCGGCCGGCCGCCGGCGCGGGCGGGCAGGTCGGCCATCCACTCGGTGAGCCCGCGCTGCCCCTCGACGGCGGCGGCGACGAACAGCGCCCGCTTGTCCGGGAAGTGGCGGTAGATGGAGCCCTCCGCGACGCCGGCGCGCTCGGCGATGGCCCGGGTCGTGGCGTCGTGGTAGCCCACCTCGGCCACGAGCTCGGTCGCCGCCCGGATGAGGGCTGCGCGGGTGTCGGTGCCGCGCGGCATGGTCGGGCCTCCCCGGGTCGGTGGCGCGTCTCGGTGGTGCGCCGCGGTGGTGTGCCTTGCTGCCTAGTCGGTGATGTCCCGGCGGGAGAACACGATCCCCGAGACCAGCGCCGCGACTCCGACGTAGGCCAGCCCCAGCGCCAGGGCGCCACTGTAGGAGAGGTCGGCGGTGCCGCCGGCGGCCAGCGCGCTGATCGTCGTGCCCGGCAGCCAGTCCCGCAGCGAGGAGACGGCGGCGCCGAGGACCGCCTCGAGCAGCAGCACCCAGCCCACGCCGATGCCGATCGCGATGCCGGCCGAGCGGGTCAGGGTGGCCAGGGCCAGGCCGATGGTGCCCCACACCAGCAGCGACAGGTACAGGTCGACCGCGGCGCCCAGGACGACGGGGACGACGTCCTGGCCCCAGGCGGTGGGCTCCCAGCCGCCCGCGGCGGCGCCCGGGGCCACCAGGACGTTCACCACGACGGCGAGCAGCGTGGCACCGGCGGTCGCGATCGCCAGCGCCGTCCACTTGCCGAGCAGCAGCCGCCAGCGGCGCGGTTCGGCGGCGACGAGCACCCGCACGAGGCCGGTGGAGGTGTCGGAGGCCGCGGCCAGCGCCCAGAAGGCCAGCGCGGTCACGCCGAAGAACGACGCCGCCGCCCCCAGCCCGGAGACGATGCCCTCGCGGCCCAGCAGCTCGGCCGCCGAGGGGAAGGAGACCCCGGGCCCGTTCTCCGCCGGTGCGCCGCCCGGCTCGACGACCTGGAACACCACGACGTTGATCAGCACGGCGAAGAGCACCGTGAGGCCGGACCAGCCGAGCACGACGCCCCGGCGGCGGAGCCGGACGAGCTCGCTGCGCACGACGGCGGTCACCGGGCTCCCTCCGCGGCGGCCGCGGGGACGGGGCGCGCCGCGGCCGCGCGGCCGGCCGCCAGCTCGCCGTCGTCGCCGCCGGTCATCTGCAGGAAGACCGACTCCAGGGTGTCCCGGGTGGCGGTCAGGGCGCGCAGCGTGATGCCCGCCCCCGCGGCGGCGCGGTTGACCGCGGCGGCGGCGTCGCCGTCGGCGGCCACCCGCAGCAGGCCCGGTGCCGCGGTGGTGACCGCCCACCCGGCGTCGGCGAGGACCCGGCCGAGCCGGTCGGTGTCGGCCTCGTGCTCGGGGGCGACGTCGACGTGGGTGCCGGCGCGGGCAAGCAGGTCGGCGACCGTGCCGTTGTAGAGCAGCACCCCGAAGCGGACGACGACCAGGTGGGTGCAGATGCTCTCGATCTCCGACAGCAGGTGCGAGGACACGACCACGGTGCGACCGGACCGCCCCAGGCGCTGCAGCAGGGCCCGGATCTCCACGATGCCGGCGGGGTCGAGGCCGTTGGTCGGCTCGTCGAGGACGAGCAGCGCGGGGTCGGGGAGCAGCGCGGCGGCGATCCCGAGGCGCTGCTTCATCCCGAGGGAGAAGCGCCGCACCGGCTCGCGGTCGCGGCCGGTGAGGCCGACGGCGTCGAGGACCTCGTCGACCCGGCTCACCGGCAGCCGCCGCAGCCGGGCGAGGGAGACCAGGTTGGCCCGTGCGGACAGACCCGGCACGAAGGCGGGGCCCTCGACGAGCGCGCCGACCTGCCCGGCGTAGGCCCGCGGGTCGGTGATCGGTTCGCCGAGGACCTCGGCGGTGCCGGCGCTGGGCCGCACCAGCCCGAGCAGCATGCGGATGAGGGTGGACTTGCCCGAGCCGTTGGGGCCGACGAGGCCGATCACGCCGCCACGGGGCAGCGACGTGGTCAGGTCGTCGACCGCGACGACGGAGCCGAAGGTCCGGCGCAGGGAGTCCGTGGCGACAGCCGCGGTCATGGGGAGCCTCCTGACAGTGTCGTGAGTGAGTACCCACTCACAAGATAGTGGCGGTACCGTCGGCTGTCACCCCCGACCTCGCCCTTGGTGCCGACAGTCGGCAGGCCGGTGTCGACAGCGTCGCTACCATCCACGGCGACGAGGAGGTGGCCGTGGACGCCGAGCCGCTGGGGAGCTTGGACCGGAGCACGCTGCGGGAGCGGGCCCTGGAGGTCCTCCGTTCGGCCGTCCTCACCGGGCGCTACCGCCCGGGGGACCACCTCGGGGAGGTGGAGCTCGCCTCCTCCCTCGGGGTCAGCCGGGGCACGGTCCGCGAGGCCCTGCGTGCCCTCCAGCAGGAGGGTCTGGTCACCGCCGGCGCCCGCGGGATGCTGCGGGTCAACAGCCTGACCCCGGCCGAGGTCCACGAGCTGTTCCGGGTCCGGGCCGCGCTCGAGGCGCTGGCCGTCCGGGAGGTGGTGGCCTCCCCGCGCCGGGAGGCCGCGGCCGCGGCGCTGCGCGAGGCGGTGGAGCGGCTCTCCGACGACGACGAGCCGGCCACGCGGATGGAGGCCGACCTCGCCTTCCACCTGCTGCTGTGCCGGCTGTCGGGGAACTCCATGCTCGTCGAGGCCTGGCAGCGTCTGGAGGGGCGCATGCGGGTGGCCATCCTGGACGGGGCGGGGTGGCAGGCGCCGATGATGGCCCGCGACCGTCACGTGCCGATCGTCGAGGCCATCGAGCGCGGGGACGCCGACGCGGCCGTGCGGGTCGTCGAGGACCACATGGCAGCGGCCGCCGAGCACTTCACCGGCGCCGGCCGGAGCGCCTGAGGTCCGCCCGTTCGGGTCCGGGCGGGGTGCTGCCGGCGTCCTGACGTGCACGGACGCCGGGGTTGCGGAGTGACGCTTGACACTGTGACGGGGGCCATCCACACTCGCTCATACGTTGACTGTTAACAGTCAACTGCCAGCGGCCACTGGATCCCCGTCATCGTCCGCACGGAGGTCACCATGACCCAGCCGCCCCCGTCCGCCCGCGACTCCCACCTCGGGGAGGTCGCCTCCTGGCACCCGATCGAGGGGACGCCGGAGAAGAAGAAGGTCGCTGTCGGCTGCTCGGTCGGCGCCACGATCGAGACCTACGACTTCATCGGCTTCGGCATCGCCGCGGCGCTGTACTTCAACACCGCCTTCTTCCCGGCCGACGACCCGCTGTCGGGCACGCTGCTGTCCTTCGCCACGCTCGGCATCGGGTTCGCCGTGCGCCCGCTCGGCGGGATCATCGGCGGCTACCTCGGCGACCGGATCGGCCGCAAGCCCGTCCTCGTCGGGTCCCTGCTGCTCATGGGCATCGCCACGGTGCTCATCGGCTGCCTGCCCACCTACGAGCAGGTCGGCGTCTGGGCCGGGGTCCTGCTGGTGCTCGTGCGGGTCGTGCAGGGGCTCGCGTTCGGCGCGGAGTGGGGCGGCGCCATCCTGATGTGCTTCGAGCACGCCCCCTGGCGCAGGAAGGGCCTCTACACCGGCATCACGCAGGCCGGCTTCCCCGTCGGGCTGCTGCTGGCCAACCTCGCCTTCCTCGCCAGCGTGCCCCTCGGCGGCTCGTGGGCGTGGCGGGTGCCGTTCCTGCTGTCGGCCGTGCTGATCGTCGTGGGCATCGTGATCCGGCTGAAGGTCGAGGAGTCCCCGGAGTTCGAGGAGCTCAAGGAGGAGGGCGAGCTCTCGAAGAACCCGCTGCTCGAGGTGCTCCGCGACGACTGGCGGACCATCCTGCGCGCCTTCTGCCTGCGCATCACCGAGACCGCCGGCTACGCGGTGTCGGTCACCTTCATGCTGTCCTACGTCGCCGCCGAGGACCTGGCCGACCGGTCGGTCACCCTGACCGCGACGATGATCGCCGCCGGTATCGGGATCGTCGCCACCACTTCCTGGGGCGCGCTCACCGACCGGATCGGACGGCGCCCGGTCTACCTGCTGGGCACCGCGCTGCACGTGCTGTGGGCCGTGCCGCTCTTCCTCCTCGTCAACACCGGCGCCGCGGTGGCCATCGTCGTCGCCTTCGTCGTCAGCTACGCGGTGCTGCAGAACTCGCTGGCCGGGGTGCAGGGCGCCTGGTTCTCCGAGCTGTTCGCGACCCGGACCCGCACCACGGGGGCGTCCCTGGCCTACCAGCTGTCCGCCGTCGTCTCCGGGTTCACCCCGCTGATCACCACCGCGCTCTACGCCGGCTACGGCTGGATCGGCCCGGCGCTGCTGTTCGGCGGCTACGGCCTGCTCGGCCTCGTCGCCGCGCTGCTCACCCAGGAGACCTGGGGCCGCGCCCAGCGCGAGGAGGTCGCCGTCCTCGAGCGCGCGCTCGCGGCCGAGGCCACCGCCCGTCCCGCCACCGCCCGTCCCGTCACCCGGACCCCCGCCCCCCGGCCGACGGCCGGCGCGGCGACCGACTGAGCCCCACCGACCGAGGCCGAGGAGACACCGTGACCTCATCCACCACCGCACCGGCGCCCCCGGCCCCCGCCCGGGCCGAGCGGATCGAGCGGATCCGCCGGGCCGCCCACCGGATCCGCCGCAACGCCCTCGACATGGGGGAGGTGCAGGGGCAGGGCTACATCGGCCAGGCGCTGGGCGTGGCCGACGTCCTCGCCACCGTCTACACCGACCAGCTCCGCTTCCGCCCCGAGGACCCGCACTGGCCCGACCGGGACCGCTTCCTGCTCTCCATCGGCCACTACGCCATCGCGCTCTACGCGGCGCTGGCCGAGGCCGGGACGATCCCGGCCGAGGAACTGGAGACCTACGGCTCCGACGACTCGCGGCTGCCGATGTCGGCCATGGCCTCCTACACCCCGGGCGTGGAGATCTCCGGCGGGTCGCTGGGCCACGGGCTGGCCGTGGCGGCCGGGATGGCCTTGGGCCTGCGCCACCAGGGCAACGGCGCGCACGTGTTCGACCTGCTCTCCGACGGGGAGCTCGACGAGGGCTCGACGTGGGAGGCCGCCCTGGCCTGCGCCCACCACGGCCTGGACAACGTCACCGCGATCGTCGACGTCAACGCCCTGCAGGCCGACGGCCCCACCGCCGGCGTGCTGCGCACCGAGCCGGTCACCGACAAGTGGCGGGCCTTCGGCTGGCACGCGCTGCGGGTGGACGGCAACGACGTCGGCGCGCTGGTCGACGCCTTCGACGAGTTGCGTGCGCACCGCGGCTCGCCCACGGTGCTCGTCTGCGACACCCGCATCGGCCGCGGGGTGCCGCTGCTCGAGGGCCGGGAGAAGGCCCACTTCATGCGGGTCGCCGAGCACGAGTGGCAGATCGCCCGCGACCAGCTGCAGGAGGGACCGGCCCGATGACCACCACCGCACCGAAGCAGCGGCTCACCACCTCGGCGATGATCGCCTCGTTCGCCGACCCCGGTCAGCGGACCTCCAGCGCCCCCTTCGGGCACGCGCTCAACCGGCTGGCCGAGGAGCGGCCCGAGATCGTCGGGCTGTCGGCCGACCTCGCCAAGTACACCGACATGCACGTGTTCCGCGACGCCCACCCCGACCGCTTCTTCCAGATGGGCATGGCCGAGCAGGCGATGCTCGGCGCCGCGGCCGGCATGGCCGAGGTGGGCCTGGTGCCCTTCGCCTCCACCTACTCGGTCTTCGCCACCCGGCGGGCCTACGACTTCCTCTGCCTGGACATCGCCGAGCCGGGCCTCAACGTCAACGTCGTCGGCGCGCTGCCCGGGCTGACCACCGGCTACGGGCCCAGCCACCAGGCCACCGAGGACCTCGCCATCCTCCGCGGCTGCCCGGGGCTGACCGTCGTCGACCCGTGCGACTCCGTCGACATCGAGCAGGCCGTGCCCGCGCTCGCCGACCACCCCGGCCCCACCTACCTGCGGCTGCTGCGCGGCGCGGTCCCGACGGTGCTCGACGAGTACGACTACCGCTTCGAGCTCGGGAGGGCCGCCGAGCTGCGCACCGGCCGCGACGTCGTCCTGGTCTCGACCGGGCTGATGACCATGCGGGCGCTGCAGGCGGCGGCCCGGCTGGAGGCCGACCACGTCGACGTCGCCGTGCTGCACGTTCCGACGATCAAGCCGCTGGACACCGCGGCGATCCTGCGCGCGGCCGGCACCGACCGGCTGCTGGTCACGCTGGAGAACCACACGGTGGTCGGCGGGCTGGCCGAGGCGGTCGCCTCGACCCTCGCCTTCGCCGGCGTCGGCACCCGCGTGGTGCCGATCGCGCTGCCCGACGCGTTCCTGGCCGCCGGCGCCCTCCCGACCCTGCACGACCGCTACGGCCTGTCGACCGACGCCGTCGTCGCCCGGGTGCGGGCCGAGCTCGACGGCCCGGCCGCGCACCACCCGCCCACGGCCTGGCCGGCCGACCCCGCCCCCGCGACCGCCTGACCCGACCACCCCCCCGGAGGAACCCCGTGACCGTCACCGACAGGACCGCCGTCGTCACCGGCGCCGGCTCCACCCGCGGCATCGGCCGCGCCACCGCCCACGCCCTCGCCGCCGCGGGCTGGAACGTCGCCGTCCTCGACCTCGACGAGGCCGGCGCCAAGGACGCCGCCACGGAGGTGGCCGACCGCCACCGCGTGCAGGCCGTCGGCGTCGGCTGCGACGTCACCGACGAGGCGTCGGTCGACGGTGCCCTCACCGTCGTCGACGGCGCGCTGCCGCCCGTCGGCGCGCTGGTCAACAACGCCGGCATCACCTCGCCGACACCGTTCCTGCAGGTCGGCGGCGAGGAGTGGGACCGCGTCTTCGCCGTCAACGTGCGGGGCGCGTTCAACGTGACCCGGCGCCTGGCGCCGGGCATGGCCGAGCGCGGCTTCGGCCGCGTCGTCTTCCTCTCCTCGGTGTCGGCCGAGCGGGGCGGCGGCGTCTTCGGCGGGGTGGCCTACTCCGCGGCCAAGGCCGGCCAGCTCGGCTTCACCCGGGCGCTGGCCCGCGAGCTGGGCCCGCACGGGGTCACCGTCAACGCCGTCGCCCCCGGGCTGATCGACACCGACATCACCGGCGGTGCTCTCGAGGGCGAGCGCAAGGCCCAGCTGCTGGCCGGCATCCCGGTCGGCCGCAACGGCCGGGTCGCCGACGTCGCCGACCTCATCACCTATCTCTGCCGCGAGGAGTCGGGTTACATCACCGGTGCGACCTACGACGTGAACGGCGGCTCGCACATCCACTGACCGCGCCCCGCGGTCGGCAGGGACCCGCGCCCCGCCCGGTGCCCCGGGCACCGGGCGGGCGCGGACACCGGAGGCGAAGGAGGCGGTCCGTGGACCCGGACGAGGTGGCCGTGCCGGTCTTCTTCCTGTCCGACAGCACCGGGATCAGCGCCGAGACGATGGGCAACGCGCTGCTCATCCAGTTCCCCGACGTGCCCTTCGAGCGCACGACGATCCCCTTCATCTCCACCGTCGAGCACGCCCGCGAGGTGGTCGCCGAGCTCGACGCGGCGATGGCCGGCCCGGTGCCCCCGCTGGTGTTCACCACCGCCGCCGTCGACGAGGTCCGCGAGGAGCTGCTGCGCAGCAAGGCGCCGATCATCGACTTCTTCGGCCTGCACATGAGCCGGGTGGAGGAGCAGCTCGGCGCCCGCGGGCTGCACGAGGCGCGGCGGCTGCACGGGGTCGGCGACGTCCGCCGCTACAACGACCGGATGGCCGCCGTCGAGTTCGCCATCGAGCACGACGACGGGCAGAGCTCGCGGGCCCTCGAGCGCGCCGACGTCGTCCTGCTGGCCCCCTCCCGCTGCGGCAAGACCCCGACGGCGATGTACCTGGCGCTGCAGCACGGGCTGTTCGTGGCGAACTACCCGCTGGTCGACGAGGACCTGGAGACCACCGACCTGCCCCGCCCGGTGCGGGGGCTGGCCGACCGCTGCTTCGGGCTGACCACCACCGTCGCCCGGCTCAGCCGGGTCCGCTCCGAGCGCCGGCCGGACTCCCGGTACGCCTCCGAGGAGCAGTGCCGCTTCGAACTGCGGCGGGCCGGTGCGATGTACCAGGCTCACGACCTGCCCACGGTGGACACCTCGGCGGCCTCCGTCGAGGAGATCGCCACCGTGGTGATCCAGACCCTGGCCCGGCGACGGCGCGCCTCCGGGCGCCCGCCGTCGGGCCGCGACCCCCGGCGAGGAAGGACCACCCGCTCATGAGCACCGACACCGCACCCGAGGTCCCCGCCGACACCTCCGGGGGTGCCGACAACGTCCGCTGGTTCGCCGAGCTGGGCCTGGGCGACCTGGAGGTGGTGGGCGGGAAGAACGCCTCGCTGGGCGAGATGATCTCCCACCTGGCCGACGCCGGGGTCAGCGTCCCCGACGGCTTCGCCACCACCGCGGCGGCCTACCAGCGCTTCCTCGGGGAGACCGGGCTGGCGCAGCGGATCGCCGAGCGGCTGCGGGCCCTGGACACCGACGACGTCCGCGCGCTGGCACGGGCCGGGGAGGAGATCCGCCGCGAGGTCGTCGAGCAGCCCTTCCCGCCGGACCTGGAGGCCGACATCCGCAGCGCCTACCGGCGGCTGGCCGGCGAGGACGCCGAGGCGTCCTTCGCGGTGCGCTCGTCGGCCACCGCCGAGGACCTGCCCGACGCCTCCTTCGCCGGGCAGCAGGAGACCTTCCTCAACGTCCGCGGCATCGACGCGGTGCTGCAGGCCATCCGCGAGGTCTACGCCTCCCTCTACAACGACCGGGCGATCGCCTACCGGGTCCACCACGGCTTCGACCACGAGGCCGTGTCG
This sequence comes from Geodermatophilus sp. SYSU D00766, assembly GCF_054049915.1. Lineage (NCBI taxonomy): Bacteria > Bacillati > Actinomycetota > Actinomycetes > Geodermatophilales > Geodermatophilaceae > Geodermatophilus > Geodermatophilus sp. SYSU D00766. Next base: position 15,199 of record NZ_JBJGYI010000042.1, on the reverse strand, counting down.
CTGTCGGCCGGGGTGCAGCGGATGGTGCGCTCCGACGTCGGCGCGTCGGGGGTGCTGTTCACCATGGACACCGAGTCCGGCTTCCGCGACGCCGTCTTCGTCACCTCGGCCTACGGCCTGGGCGAGGGCGTGGTGCAGGGGGCGGTCAACCCCGACGAGTTCTACGTCTACAAGCCCGCGCTGCGCGCCGGGCGGCCGGCCGTCCTCAAGCGGGGCGTGGGGGAGAAGGCCACCAAGATGGTCTACACCGACGCCACCGAGGTGGGCCGCACCACCGCGTTCGTCGACGTCGACCCCGCCGACCGCCGGCGGCTGTCGCTCACCGACGAGGAGGTCACCGAGCTCGCCCGCCAGGCGCTGCGGATCGAGGAGCACTACGGCCGCCCCATGGACATCGAGTGGGGCAAGGACGGGCTGACCGGGCAGCTGTTCGTCCTGCAGGCGCGCCCGGAGACGGTGCAGTCCCGCGCCGGCAACACCACCGAGCGCTACCGGCTCACCGGCACCGGCACCGCGCTGGTCGAGGGGCGGGCGATCGGGCAGAAGATCGGCGCCGGTCCGGTCCGGGTGCTCTCCGACATCGACCAGATGGACGCCTTCACCCCCGGCGACGTGCTCGTCGCGGACATGACCGACCCCGACTGGGAGCCGATCATGAAGCGCGCCTCGGCGATCGTCACCAACCGCGGCGGGCGCACCTGCCACGCGGCGATCATCGCCCGCGAGCTCGGCATCCCCGCCGTCGTCGGCACCGGGACCGCCACCCGGACGCTGACCGACGGCGATCCCGTCACCGTGTCCTGCGCCGAGGGCGACACCGGCGTCGTCTACGCCGGGGAGGTCGGCTTCGAGGTGGAGGAGACCCGGCTCGACGCCATGCCGGAGATCCCCGTCAAGATCATGATGAACGTCGGGACGCCGGAGCAGGCCTTCGCCTTCTCCCGGCTGCCGCACGCCGGCGTGGGCCTGGCGCGGCTGGAGTTCGTCATCAACCGGCAGATCGGCATCCACCCGAAGGCGCTGCTGGAGCTCGAGGAGCTCGACCCGCCGCTGCGGGCGCAGGTGCAGGAGCGGATCGCGGCCTACCCCTCGGCGCGGGACTTCTTCGTGCAGCGGGTCGCCGAGGGGGTGTCCACCATCGCCGCGGCGTTCGCGCCGGAGCCGGTGATCGTGCGGATGAGCGACTTCAAGTCCAACGAGTACGCCAACCTCCTCGGCGGCGAGCGCTACGAGCCGCACGAGGAGAACCCGATGATCGGCTACCGGGGCGCCTCCCGGTACCTGTCGGCCGACTTCGCCGAGTGCTTCGCCATGGAGTGCGAGGCGCTGCGCTACGTCCGCGACGAGATGGGCCTGACCAACGTCAAGGTCATGATCCCGTTCGTGCGGACGGTGGCGGAGATCGAGGGCGTGGTGGAGCTGCTGGCCTCGCACGGCCTGCGCCGCGGGGACAACGGCCTGTCGGTGGTGATGATGTGCGAGCTGCCGTCGAACGCCGTGCTGGCGCACGCCTTCCTCGAGCACGTCGACGGGTTCTCCATCGGCTCCAACGACATGACCCAGCTGACCCTGGGCCTCGACCGCGACTCCGCCCTGGTCGCCGGCGGCTTCGACGAGCGCGACCCCGCGGTGCTCGCCATGCTCGAGATGGCGATCACCGCCTGCCTCGAGCGCGGCAAGTACGTCGGCATCTGCGGCCAGGGCCCCAGCGACCACCCCGACCTCGCCCAGTGGCTCGTCGAGCGGGGCATCGAGACCATGTCGCTCAACCCCGACACCGTCGTCGACACCTGGCTGCACCTCGCCCGCAGCGCCCGCTGAGGGAGCCCGGCGCGGGCGCCGCACGCCTGGGACACTGGAGGGGACCACCTGCCGCGGGGACGCCTGCCCGGCGCTCGACGACGAGCCCGCGGCGCACGCGGCAGGCCCCCGTCCCGCGGTGCGCCCCGCCCGGCGCCCGGGACGACGAGCCTGAGGACACGACCACCCATGCCGAACCGGCCCCTCGCCGTCCTGCTGGACATGGACGGCACCCTCGTGGAGACCGAGCAGCACTGGGGGAGGGCGCTGTTCGCCCTCGCCCGGCGCCTGGGCGGTGAGCTCAGCGGCGCGGCCCGCGAGGCCACCGTGGGCACCAGCATGCGCACCGCGCTGGGCATCCTCTACGCCGACCTGGGCCTCGACCGCGCCGCGCGGTGGGAGACCGACGCCGCCTGGGTCGAGGACGTCGTCGCCGACCTGCTCGCCCGGGACGTCCGCTGGCGCCCGGGGGCGCGCGAGCTGCTCAGCGAGGTGCGCGCGGCCGCCCTGCCCGCCGCCCTGGTGACGACGACCCCGCGCCGGCTCGCCGACCTCGTCCTCGCCCGGCTGGCCGCCGACCTCGACGTGCCGCCGTTCGACCTGACCGTCTGCGGCGACGAGGTGCCCGCCCGCAAGCCCGACCCGGCGCCCTACCTGCAAGCCGCCGCGGGGCTGGGCGTCGACCCGGCCGGGTGCGTGGTCGTGGAGGACTCCGCGTCCGGGGTGGCCGCCGGCCTGGCGGCGGGCTGCGCGGTGCTCGGCGTGCCGTCGCTGCAGCCGCTGGCGCCCGCGCCGGGCCTGGTGCTGCGCGACACGCTGGTCGGCGTCGGCCTGGCCGACCTCGGCGACGTCCTCGCCGGGCGGGAGCCGGTCGCCAGCGGGGCCTGAGGCACCCTCAGCCCGCGGGGAGCACCTCCCGGCCGCGGGAGACGACCAGCGCGACCCGCTCCAGCGCGAGCGGGTCGGCGGTGGGGTCGCCGTCGACCAGCAGCAGGTCGGCGTCCAGGCCCGGCGCCAGCCGTCCGGTGCGCCCGCCGAGGCCGCACGCCCGCGCCGCCGCCGACGTCGCGGTGGCCAGCGCCTCGGGTGCCGGCACCCCGCCGCCGGCCAGCGAGGCCACGGCCCGCCCGACGATCCCGTGCGGCTTGCCCGGCGTGATGCCGGCGTCGACCCCGCTGACCAGCGTCACGCCGGCCCGGTGCAGCCGGGCGCACTCCGCCGCGCGGGCCTCCTGGGTGAGCCCGAGGCGGGTGAAGAGCTCCCGGGCGGGTGGCGCGGGCACGCTGCCCGGCGTGGTGCCCAGCGTGGGACACACGGCGGTGCCCGCACGGGCGAGATCCGCGGTCAGGTCCGGTGGGATCCCCCAGTCGGTGCCGTCCAGGCACAGGGCGTGCTCGATGCCGTCGACGCCGGCGGCGACCACCTGCCGGATCGCGGCCAACGGGTAGGCGTGCGCGGTCACCGGCAGGCCGAGCCGGTGCGCCTCGTCGACCACCGCCCGCACCTCGGCGTCGGTGAACTGGCAGGTGGTCGCGTCGGTGCCCGGCGTGAGCAGCCCGCCGCTGGCCATCAGCTTCACCACCCCGGCACCGCGCCCGGCGCGCTCCCGCACCGCGGCCCGCAACGCCTCGACGCCGCGGGCCTGGCCGCCCATCGCCCAGCAGTGCCCGCCCGGTGAGGTGATCGGGGGCCCGGCCGCGACCACCGTGGGCCCGGTGCGCGGCGCCCGGTCGACGACGGCCCAGTCGACGTCGCCCAGGTCGCGCACCGTGGTCACCCCGGCGGCCAGGTGCTGCTGCAGGCTCCTCGCCACGGTCGCGTCGACCTCGTCGGGGGTCAGCTCCGGCAGTTGGTCCAGCGCCCGCGGGCCGGCGTCGCCGCACAGGTGCACGTGGGTGTCGACCAGCCCGGGCAGCAGCGTCGCGCCGGGCCGCTCGACCACCGGCACGCCGTCGGGTGGGGCGGTGCCGGCCGGCTGCACGGCGAGGATGCGGCCGTCCTCGACGAGCACCAGTGCGCCGCCGGGCAGCACCCGCTCCCCGTCGAAGGCGCGCTCGGCCCGGTATGCCCGCATGCCGCCTCCCGGGGGTGGATGGGGACCCGACGCTAGGACCAGCCGCGCCGGCCGGTCGACGTGGGCTGGCGCGTCTCGCTGGCATCGCGCGCACGGCGGCCCGGCCGTTATCCCCAACGGAAATGCGGAAGTCGTCGGCCGGCTGCCCCGTGGAGGAGGAGCGGTGACGCACGGGGACTCAGCCGGGCCCGGTCCCCGCGATCGTGGAGTTCGCGTGGCGGCACGCCGCCCGGGGACGGCGTGTCGCCACCGCGGCTCCATGATCGTTCTCAGAGGCGGGGCAGTGGCCGGGAGCTGGGCCCGGGGCCGAGGGACCAGGTGCGCGGGCGCTCCGCCGGCGACGGGTCAGTCGCGCTCGACGAGGGGGAGGGTGGCCCACCCGGCCGCGGCGGCGGCGTCGGCGGGGAACGGCGGGGGGGTGCCGCCGAAGGAGGGGCACAGCGCCTGGTGGTCGCACCAGTCGCACATCCGCGACCGGTTGGGACGGAAGTCGCCGGTGGCCACCGCCCGCTCGATCGCCGCCCAGATGGCCAGCAGCGTCCGCTCGAAGCGGAGCAGCTCGGCCTCGTCGGGGGCGTAGGTGAGCGCCTCGCCGTCGCCGAGGTAGATGAGCTTGAGCTGGCTGGCCACCACGCCGCGGGTGCGCCAGAGCACCAGCGCGTAGAACTTCATCTGGAACAGCGCCTTGGCCTCGAAGGCCTCCCGCGGCATCGAGCCGGTCTTGTAGTCGACCACCCGCAGCGCGCCGTTGCGGGCGACGTCGAGCCGGTCGACGTAGCCGCGCAGCAGCAGCCCGTCGGGCAGCGTCACCTCGACCAGCTGCTCGCGGCCCTCGGGCTGGATGCGGGTCGGGTCCTCCAGCCGGAAGTAGGTCTCCACCAGCTTCCCGGCCGACTCCAGCCACGTCTGCAGCGACGGCGGCGCGGCGCCGTCCTCACCCGGGGCGAACAGCGCGGCCACCTCCGGGTCGGCCCGCAGCTCCTCCCAGGCCGGCGCCACCAGCTCGCGGGCCGCCTCGACGGTGCGCTGTGCCTGCGGCAGGTCGTAGAGCCGCTCCAGCACCGCGTGCACCAGCGTGCCGCGCACCGCCGCCGGGCTGCGCTTCTCGGGCAGCCGGTCGATGGTGCGGAACCGGTAGAGCAGCGGGCAGGTCTTGAAGTCCGCCGCCCGGCTCGGGGACAGCGACGGCCGGCGCGGCGCCCGCTCGGGAGCCGGTGGCGCCGCCTGCTCGCCGTCGGCCGCGGTGTCGGAGGAGAACACTGCAGTCACGTCCCCGAGGCTAGGCCGGGCCACCGACAGTCCGGCGTCCCCCGCGCCGGGGGGCTGTTCGACGGGAGGCGCCTAGGCTGGCCGCCCGTGGACGAGCAGCCCGAGCCCAGCCAGACCGCGACGAGCGCCGCACCGGCCCCGACCGCCGAGCCGGTGCCCGCGGGGGAGGAGCAGCCGGGCCCCGTCGAGCGGGTCGCCGTGCCCGGCGCCTTCGCCGCCGGTGACCGGGTGCAGCTGACCGATCCCAAGGGCCGGCTGCACACCGTCGTCCTCGAGCCGGGCAAGCAGTTCCACACCCACCGCGGCGCCATCGCCCACGACGACCTCATCGGCGCGCCCGAGGGCTCGGTCGTGCACTCCACCGCCAACACCGGCTACCTGGCGCTGCGCCCGCTGCTCGCCGACTTCGTGCTCTCCATGCCGCGCGGCGCGCAGGTCATCTACCCCAAGGACGCCGCCCAGATCGTCGGCTCCGGCGACATCGGCCCGGGCATGCGGGTGCTCGAGGCCGGCGCCGGGTCCGGGGCGCTGACCTGCTCGCTGCTGCGCGCCGTCGGTGAGCACGGCCGGGTGACCAGCTACGAGCGGCGGGAGGACTTCGCCGACGTCGCCCGCGGCAACGTCGGCGCCTTCTTCGGCGGGGTGCCCGACACCTGGGACCTGCGCCTGGGCGACCTCGCCGACCACCCCGCCGAGGAGGTCGTCGACCGGGTGGTGCTCGACATGCTCGAGCCCTGGGCGGTGCTGCCCACCGTGGCCGCCGCGCTGCGCCCCGGCGGCGTGCTCGTCGGCTACGTCGCCACGGTCACCCAGCTGTCCACCTACGTCGAGGCGCTGCGCGCGCAGGGCTGCTGGACCGAGCCCTACGCGTGGGAGTCGCTGGTGCGGCCGTGGCACGCCGTCGGCCTCGCCGTGCGCCCCGAGCACCGCATGGTCGCCCACACCGCGTTCCTGGTGACCGCTCGGCGGCTGGCCGAGGGCGTCGTCGCCCCGGTCCGCCAGCGTCGCGCCGCCAAGCACTGAACCGGCGCCGTTGCGCTCTCGACCGACCACCGCGAGCCACGGGCGTGCTGTCGGTCGGCGTGTATAGATTTGCCTCCTGGCTCCCCCCGATGTGTGCGGAGGTGCGCGATGGGCCCCGGCCATGGTGATGGTCCCGACGAGTTCCGAGCGCGGCGCGAGCGTGACGTCTCCGCCCTGCTCTCCCAGATCTCCTACCTCGAGGAGGAGATCGGCCTGCTGCGCCGGAAGGTGTCCGAGAGCCCGCGGCAGGTGCGGGCGCTGGAGGAGCGGATCGCCGAGGCGGAGGGCCGCGCGGCCTTCCTCTCCGAGCGCAACGACAAGCTCGCCGGCACGCTGCGCGACGCGCGCGAGCAGCTGATCACGCTCAAGGAGGAGGTCGACCGGCTCGGGCAGCCGCCGTCGGGCTACGGCGTCTTCCTCGGCCGGCACGACGACGGCAGCGTCGACGTCTTCACCGGCGGCCGCAAGCTGCGGGTGTCGGTCTCCCCGGCGGTCGAGGGCGACACGCTGCGCCCCGGCCAGGAGGTCATGCTCAACGAGGCGATGAACGTCGTCGAGGCGCTCGGCTTCGAGAAGCAGGGCGACGTCGTCATGCTCAAGGAGCTGCTCGAGCCGGTCGACGGCGTCACCCAGCGCGCGCTGGTGATCGGCCACACCGACGAGGAGCGCGTGGTCTACCTCGCCGACTCCCTCACCGACCAGCCGCTGCGGGTCGGCGACTCGCTGCTGCTGGAGTCCCGGTCGGGCTACGTCTACGAGCGGATCCCCAAGAGCGAGGTCGAGGAGCTCGTCCTCGAGGAGGTCCCCGACATCGACTACTCCGACATCGGGGGCCTGGCCCGGCAGATCGAGCAGATCCGCGACGCCGTCGAGCTGCCGTTCCTGCACGCCGACCTGTTCCGCGAGTACGAGCTGCGCCCGCCCAAGGGGATCCTGCTCTACGGCCCGCCCGGCTGCGGCAAGACGCTCATCGCCAAGGCGGTGGCCAACTCGCTGGCCAAGAAGGTCGCCGCGGTGAAGGGCGAGGGGCAGGCCAAGAGCTACTTCCTCAACATCAAGGGCCCCGAGCTGCTCAACAAGTACGTCGGGGAGACCGAGCGGCACATCCGGCTGGTGTTCCAGCGCGCCCGGGAGAAGGCCAGCGAGGGCACCCCGGTCATCGTGTTCTTCGACGAGATGGACTCGATCTTCCGCACCCGCGGGTCGGGGGTGTCCTCCGACGTCGAGTCCACGATCGTGCCGCAGCTGCTCAGCGAGATCGACGGCGTGGAGGGCCTGGAGAACGTCATCGTCATCGGCGCCTCCAACCGCGAGGACATGATCGACCCGGCGATCCTGCGGCCCGGCCGGCTCGACGTGAAGATCAAGATCGAGCGGCCCGACGCCGAGGCCGCCCGCGACATCTTCAGCAAGTACCTGACGCCGTCGCTGCCGATCCACCCCGACGACCTCGCCGAGAACGGCGGCAGCGCCCAGGCCACGGTGCAGGCGATGATCCAGCGCACCGTCGAGCGGATGTACACCGAGAGCGAGGAGAACCGCTTCCTCGAGGTGACCTACGCCAACGGCGACAAGGAGGTCCTGTACTTCAAGGACTTCAACTCCGGGGCGATGCTGCAGAACATCGTCGACCGCGCCAAGAAGATGGCCATCAAGGAGAGCCTGGAGGTCGGCTCGCGCGGCCTGCGGGTCGGCCACCTCATGCAGGCCTGCGTCGACGAGTTCAAGGAGAACGAGGACCTGCCCAACACCACCAACCCCGACGACTGGGCGCGGATCTCGGGCAAGAAGGGCGAGCGGATCGTCTACATCCGCACCCTCATCAGCGGCAAGGGCAACGACTCCGGCCGCGCCATCGACACCGCCACCAACACCGGCCAGTACCTCTAGCCGCTCCCGCTGACCGACCCGGTCCCGGCCGCCCCGCCCTCGCGCGCGGGGCGGCCGGTCGCCGTCGGTGCGTGCGCAGCGGACCTGCCGCGGGGTCCGCGGGCGGCCGCCGGGCGGGGCCTAGTCTCGGTCGCATGAGCGTTCGGCGGGTGATGGGGACCGAGGTCGAGTACGGCATCTCGGTCCCCGGGCAGCCCACGGCCAACCCGACGACCCTCTCCAGCCAGGTGGTGAACGCCTGGGCGGTGGCCGACGCGCCGACCCGCCGCCGGCCGCGGTGGGACTTCGAGGAGGAGTCGCCGCTGCGCGACGCCCGTGGGTTCGACCTCTCCCCGGCGCAGGCGCTCGACCACAACGACCTCGAGGAGGACTCGGGGATGGCCAACGTCATCCTCACCAACGGGGCGCGGCTCTACGTCGACCACGCCCACCCCGAGTACTCCACGCCGGAGGTCACCAACCCGCGCGACGTCGTCCTGTGGGACAAGGCGGGGGAGCGGGTGATGGCCGAGGCCGCCCGCCGGGCCGCGCGCATCCCCGGCACCCAGCCGATCCAGCTGTACAAGAACAACACCGACGGCAAGGGCGCCAGCTACGGCGCGCACGAGAACTACCTGATGGACCGGCGGACGCCGTTCATCGAGATCATCCGCGGGCTGATCCCGTTCTTCGTCACCCGCCAGGTGTTCGCCGGCGCCGGGCGGGTCGGCATCGGCACCGAGGGCCGCACCCAGGGCTTCCAGATCTCCTCCCGCGCGGACTTCTTCGAGGTCGAGGTGGGCCTGGAGACCACGCTCAAGCGGCCGATCATCAACACCCGCGACGAGCCGCACGCCAACCCCGACGAGTACCGCCGGCTGCACGTGATCATCGGTGACGCCAACCTCGCCGAGCTGTCGACCTACCTCAAGGTCGGGACGACGGCGCTCGTGCTGGCGATGATCGAGGCGCGGGCGCTGACCGAGGACCTCTCCCTCGAGGAGCCGGTGGCCACGCTGCAGGCGGTCAGCCACGACCCCTCCCTGACCGCGCTGGTGCGGCTGCGCGACGGCCGCCGGATGACCGCCGTCGACGTGCAGCGCGCCTATCTCGACCAGGCGGTGCGCTTCGTCGAGCGCGGCGGCGGCGCCGACGAGCAGACCGCCGACGTCCTGCGCCGCTGGGCCGAGGTGCTCGACGTCCTCGCCGACGACCCGCTGCGGCTGGCCGACCGGCTCGACTGGCCGGCCAAGCTGCGGCTGCTGGAGGGCTACCGCGCCCGCGACGGGCTCGGCTGGGGCGACTCCCGGCTGCAGCTGGTCGACCTGCAGTACTCCGACGTGCGCCCCGACAAGGGCCTCTACCACCGTCTCGTCGCCCGCGGCTCGATGCAGCGGCTGCTCACCGACGAGGAGGTGACCCGCGCGATGGTCACCCCGCCCGGGGACACCCGCGCGTTCTTCCGCGGCGAGTGCCTGCGCCGCTTCCCCGCCCAGGTCGCGGCGGCGTCGTGGGACTCGGTGGTGTTCGACCTGGGCCGGGAGAACCTGGTGCGCATCCCGACGATGGAGCCGCTCAAGGGCACCCGCGACCACGTGGGGGTGCTGTTCGAGTCGACGTCGAGCGCGCAGGAGCTGGTCGACACCATCACCGGCGGCTGATGACCGCCCCGGCGCAGGCCGCCCGGCGGCTGGCCGCGGAGCTGCTCGCGCCGGCGGCCGCCGGGGTCGACGCCACCGGCGTGCTGCCGCGCGGGCACCTCGACGCGCTGGCCGACGCCGGCCTCTACGGGCTGGTGGGGCCGGCCGGCGCCGGCGGACTCGACGCCGACGTGGCGACGCTCGCCGCCGTCGCCGAGGAGCTCGCCGCCGGGGACCTCGCGACGGCGTTCGTCTGGCTGCAGCACCACGGCGTCGTCGGCCGGCTGGCCGCCGCGGGCACGCACCCGGACCTGCTGGCCGACCTGTGCCGCGGCCGCCGCCGCGCCGGGATCGCGCTGCAGGCCGCCACCCGCCCCGACGCCGCCCCGGTGACCGTGCGCCGGGACGGCGGCGACCTGGTCCTCGACGGCGCCGTCCCGTGGGTGACCGGGTGGGGTCTCGTCGACGTCGTCCTGGTGGCGGCCCGCGACGGCGAGGACGTGGCCTTCGTGCTCGCCGACGCGGTCGGCGGGCCGACGCTCGCGGCGGTGCCGCAGTCGCTGGTGGCGGTACAGGCCAGCGCCACGGTGGAGCTGCGGCTCACCGGCCACCGGGTGCCGGCCGACCGGCTGCTGGGCACCACCCCGCTGGCCCAGGTGCGCGCCGCCGACGCCGGCGGGCTGCGGCTCAACGGGTCGTTGGCGCTCGGGCTGGCGCTGCGCTGCGCGCGGCTGGTCGGGCCCTCCCCGCTGGACGTCGCGCTCGACGCCGTCCGGGCGCGCTTGGACGCCGCCGGCCCCGCGGAGCTGCCCGCGGCCCGCGCCGAGGCCGCGGCCCTGGCCCACCGCGCCGCCGGGGCGCTGGTGGTGGCCTCCGGCAGCGCGGCGGCGCGGACGGGCGGCGTCGCGGAGCGTACGGCGCGGGAGGCGGTGTTCCTGCTGGTGTTCGGCTCCCGGCCGGCGATCCGGCAGGCGCTGCTGGAGCGGTTCGGCGCGGCCGGCTGAGACCGCCGGATGTCGGTACCTGCGGGTAGTTTCGGCACCAGCACGCACTCGGCGCGCACCAGGGGAGGGCACATGGCCACCAGGGACACCGGCGGGCAGGCGCGGACCACCCGCACCCGGGAGGAGACCGAGGAGGTCGAGGCGTCGGTCGACGCCGAGGTCGCCGAGCGGCACAAGGAGATGTCCGAGGACGTCGACGCCATCCTGGACGAGATCGACGACGTCCTCGAGGAGAATGCCGAGGAATTCGTTCGCTCATATGTGCAAAAAGGGGGTCAGTGAAAGCCGTTCTCGGCTTTCCAGAATGGCGGTCTGAATGGTTGACTCAAAATGGTGCCCTGACTGCGGCGCCAGCCGTCCGGTCGACCAGTTCACCCGCGACAGACGTCGAGCAGACGGCCTCGCGTTCTACTGCCGAGACCATGCGAGGGCGAGGTCCCGGGACTCCCGACAGCGGCGGCTCGGTCCGCCGAGCCGCCGCTTCCCGGTAGGTCGAGACGTGCCGTCCGGGTCCAAGTGGTGCCCCGACTGCGACACCGTCAAGCCCGTCTCGGACTTCCCCACGACCACCGCCAACTCGAGCGGCGTGTACACGTACTGCAAGCCCTGCCACAACGTCCGCGGCAAGGCGTCCAAGGACAGGGTCGGCGGCTCGCGGACCTACCACCTCCAGCGGCGGTACGGCATCACGGCCGAGGAGGCCGACGCGATGCTCGCCGCCCAGAAGGGCCGCTGCGCCGTCTGCCGCACGGCGCCGGCCGCGCACGTCGACCACGACCACGCCACCGGCCGGGTGCGCCAGCTGCTCTGCTTCAACTGCAACGGCGGCCTGGGTCAGTTCAGGGACGACCCGGCGGTGCTGCGGGCCGCCGCGGAGTACGTCGAGCGCCACCGCGACGCGCAGCGAGGGTCGGGAGATCCGCAGCGCCCGTCACGAGGACGGCGACGGTCGCCCGCCCCGGGCGCGTCCGCCCTGCGCCACCGCGGCGCCGGGTGCACCACGCACGACGTGGTCCGCGGCCGGGTGGCGAAGCTCGTCGCCGCCCTGGAGCGTCCCGCCGCGGGCTGAGCCGCGCCGGCGGGTGCGGGGCTGCGCTCCGACCGGGGTCCCCCGTCGCCCCCGGTGGGGGACCGGCGGCGCCGGTAGGGTCGGCGACAGCCGCCGCGGGGTGCCCGCGGCACGTCGAGGAGCGCCCCGCGAGCGGGCGGAGAGGTGGACGGGTTGACCCAGTCGCACACCGGCCGGAGCGGCTTCCCGCCCGCCTACCTGGACCGGGTGGGTTCCTCGTTCACCGACTTCCTGGCCCAGGCCGCGCCCGACCTGCTGCCCGGCAAGCGCCCCCTGCCGACCGTGAACGCCGGCGACCTGACCCCGCACGGCACCACGATCGTCGCGGTCACCTACGCCGACGGCGTCCTCATGGGCGGCGACCGGCGCGCCACGATGGGCAACCTGATCTCCAGCCGCGACATCGAGAAGGTCTACCCGGCCGACACCTGGTCGGTCATCGGCATCGCCGGCGCCGCGGGCATCGCCATCGAGATGGTGAAGCTCTACCAGGTCGAGCTCGAGCACTACGAGAAGATCGAGGGCCTGACGCTCAGCCTCGACGGCAAGGCCAACCGGCTGGCGCAGATGATCCGCGGCAACCTCGGCGCCGCGCTGCAGGGCCTCGCCGTCGTCCCGCTGTTCGCCGGCTACGACCTCGACGCCGCCGAGGGCGCCAGCCCGGGCCGGATCTTCAGCTACGACGTCACCGGCGGGAACTACGAGGAGCGCGGCTACGCCGCCGTCGGCTCGGGGTCGCTGTTCGCCAAGAACTCGCTGAAGAAGACGTGGCGGTCCGGCCTCGACGGCGGCGCCGCCACCCGCACCGTGGTCGAGGCGCTCTACGACGCCGCCGACGACGACTCCGCCACCGGCGGCCCCGACCCGGTGCGGCGGCTCTACCCGATCGTGTACCGCGTCGACGCGGAAGGCGCGGTGCGGCTGACCGACGCCGAGGTGGCCGGGGTCGCCGACACCATCGTCGGTGAGCGCGCCGCCGCCGACCGCGAGAACGTCGACCGGGGGGCCTGAACGCCATGACGATGCCGTACTACGCCTCGCCCGAGCAGCTGATGCGCGACCGCTCGGAGTACGCCCGCAAGGGCATCTCCCGCGGACGCAGCGTCGCCGTCCTCACCTACGCCGACGGCGTGCTGTTCATCGCCGAGAACCCCAGCTCCACGCTGCACAAGGTCGGGGAGATCTACGACCGGATCGGCTTCGCCGCCGTCGGCCGCTACAGCGAGTTCGAGAGCCTGCGGGTGGCCGGCGTGCGGCTGGCCGACGTCCGCGGCTACTCCTACAACCGCCGCGACGTCACCGGGCGGGTCATCGCCAACGCCTACGCGCAGACCCTCGGCGCGATCTTCACCGAGCAGATGAAGCCCTACGAGGTCGAGCTGTGCGTCGCCGAGGTGGGCACCGACCCCGAGGCCGACCAGCTCTACCGCCTCACCTTCGACGGCTCGGTCGTCGACGAGCCGGACTTCGTCGTCATGGGCGGGCAGGCCGAGGCGGTCACCGGCCACCTGCGGGAGAACTTCCGGCAGGGCCTGCCGCTGGGCGAGGCGCTCATGGTCGGCGTCCGGGCGCTGTCGGCGGTCAGCCCGGCCATGTCGGGCGGCAACGGGTCCGGGGAGCTGCTCGCGGCCACCCAGCTCGAGGTCGCCGTCCTCGACCGGCGGCGGCCCAAGCGGGCGTTCCGCCGGGTGGTGGGCGCGGCCCTGCGGTCGTTGCTGGGCGAGCGGGCCGCCGGTGACGACGCGCCGGAGGGCGCCACCCACGCGCACACGCCCAGCGCCCCGCAGCCGGGCACCCCGGCCGGCCTGGGCGACCCCGCGGCGCCGGACACCGCCGGCGGCACCGGCGGCTCGGGGGAGGGCAGCGGCCCGCAGACCGGCCCGGCCGACGGCGCCGGCGGCGGCCCCGACGGCGGCTCCGGCGGCGCGGCGCGCGGCGAGGACTGACCCCGCCGCGGGAACCGGCCGGAGTCGGCTGCGGCGCCTAGGCTCGGTCCGTGGACCGACGGATCTTCGGGATCGAGACCGAGTACGGCGTCACGTGCACCTTCCGGGGCCAGCGGCGGCTGTCCCCGGACGAGGTCGCGCGGTACCTGTTCCGCCGCGTGGTGTCGTGGGGGCGCAGCTCCAACGTGTTCCTGCGCAACGGCTCGCGGCTCTACCTCGACGTCGGCAGCCACCCGGAGTACGCCACCGCCGAGTGCGACGACCTCGTCGAGCTCGTCGTCCACGACAAGGCCGGGGAGCGGATCCTCGAGGGCCTGCTGGTCGACGCCGAGCAGCGGCTGGCCGAGGAGGGTGTCACCGGCGACATCTACCTGTTCAAGAACAACACCGACTCGGCCGGCAACAGCTACGGCTGCCACGAGAACTACCTGGTGGGCCGGCACGGGGAGTTCAGCCGGCTGGCCGACGTCCTCATCCCGTTCCTGGTCAGCCGGCAGCTGGTGGTCGGCGCGGGCAAGGTGCTGCAGACCCCGCGGGGGGCGATCTACTGCGTCAGCCAGCGCGCCGAGCACATCTGGGAGGGCGTGTCCTCGGCGACCACCCGCTCGCGGCCGATCATCAACACCCGCGACGAGCCGCACGCCGACGCCGAGCGCTACCGGCGGCTGCACGTCATCGTCGGCGACTCGAACATGAGCGAGACGACGACGCTGCTCAAGGTCACCATCACCGACCTGGTGCTGCGGATGATCGAGGCCGGGGTGCCGATCAAGGACATGGCGCTGGAGAACCCGATCCGCGCCATCCGCGAGATCAGCCACGACACGTCCGGCCGCCGCAAGGTGCGGCTGGCCAACGGCCGGGAGATGTCGGCGCTGGAGATCCAGGCCGAGTACCACTCCCGCGCCGCGGAGTTCGTCGACCGGGAGGGGTTCGGCCCGGTGCACCGGCAGATGCTCGAGCTGTGGGGCCGGGTGCTCAAGGCCGTCGACAGCGGCGACCTCTCGCTCATCGACCGGGAGATCGACTGGGCGATCAAGCTCTCCCTCATCGAGCGGTACCGCACCAAGCGCGACCTGTCGCTGTCCTCGCCGCGGGTGGCGCAGATGGACCTCGCCTACCACGACATCTCCCGCACCCGGGGGCTGTACTACCTGCTCGAGCGCGCCGGGCAGGTGGAGCGGGTGGCGCACGAGCCGCGGGTGTTCGAGGCGAAGAACGTGCCGCCGCAGACCACCCGCGCCAAGCTGCGCGGGGAGTTCATCCGCCGGGCGCAGGAGAAGCGGCGCGACTTCACCGTCGACTGGGTGCACCTCAAGCTCAACGACCAGGCCCAGCGCACCGTGCTGTGCAAGGACCCGTTCAAGAGCGTCGACGAGCGGGTGGAGAAGCTCATCGCCAGCATGTGAGCCGTGGGGGGGGGCGGGGGGGGGGGGGGGGGGGGGGGGGGGGGGGGGGGGGGGGGGGGCCGGCCGCCGGCGCGCGCGCGGGGGGGGGGGGGGGGG
>NZ_JBJGYI010000041.1:0-41441 GCF_054049915.1 Geodermatophilus sp. SYSU D00766 | reverse complement strand
CCGGTTCACCACGGCGTTCGGAGTGGAGCAGTGAGGGTCCCCGTCGGCTGGCTGGCCGAGTACGTCGACGCCCCCGCCGGCAGCGGCTCCCCCACCCGCAGAGACGAGGAACAGGACAGGACATGGCCTTCACGGCGTTCGACCCCCACCGCTTCGCGGGCCGGGTCGCCTTCATCAGCGGAGCCGGGCGCGGGCAGGGCCGGCAGTTCGCCGTCGACCTCGCGACGGAGGGCGCGGACATCATCGGCTTCGACATCTGCGAGGACATCCCCGGCGCCAGCACCCCCATGGCCACGAAGGCCGACCTGGAGGAGACCCGCGCCCTGGTCGAGGCCACCGGGCGGCGGATGGTCGCCGAGCGGGCCGACGCCCGGGACTACGCCTCGGTCGAGGCGGTGCTGGCCAAGGGCCTCGAGCGGTTCGGCCGGGTCGACGTCGTGGTGGCCAACGCGGGGATCTGCTGCGGCGCCGGGCCGTTCTGGGAGATCGGCCTGCAGGAGTGGAAGGACACCGTCGAGACCGACCTCACCGGGGTCTGGCACACCGTCCGCGCCGCCACCCCCGCGATGATCGAGGGCGGCCGCGGCGGCGCCATCGTCATGGTCGCCTCCGCGGGGGCCACCAAGGGCTTCCCGAACATCACCCACTACGTGGCGGCCAAGACGGCGCTGGTGGGCATGCTCAAGCCGATGGCCGCCGAGCTCGGCCCGCACTCCATCCGGGTCAACGCGCTGTCGCCGACCAACGTCAACACCGCGATCTACATGACCGAGACGAACAAACGGCTCTTCCTGCCGGACAACCCCGCGCCGACCGACGAGGAGTACGAGATCGCCTCCCGGCCGCAGCACGTGCTCCCCATCGGCTGGATGGAGACCCGCGACACCTCGGCCGCCCTGCGGTTCCTGGCCTCCGACGACGCCCGCTACATCACCGGGCTGGAGCTGCGGGTCGACGCCGGCGTCGTGCTGCGCTGACCCGCCGGCCGGCTGCCGCGCCCCGTCCGCGTCGCGGCAGCCGGCGGGCGGACCCGGCAGCGGGCCAGGGTGCCTCACGGGCGCGAGGGCCCCGCCCGGGCGCCGAGGGTGGGTCACCGGCACCCTGCGCACCGGAGAGGAACCCCGGCCATGGCCTCCGACCACCTGCCCACCACCCGCCGCCTCGAACGGCTCCTCCAGAACGACGACCCCCGCGCCGAGGACCGCGGGCCCGACGACGGCGAGGACGCGCGGTGGGCGGTCGGGGCCGACTTCTCCCTCGACGGCGCCACCGACTGGGTCAACTCCCCACCGCTGAGCGGCGCCGACCTGCGCGGCCGCGTCGTCGCGGTGAACTTCTGGACCCTCACGTGCATCAACTGGCTGCGCCAGCTGCCCTACGTGCGCGCCTGGGAGGAGGCGTGGCGCGACGCGGGGCTGGTCGTCGTCGGCGTGCACTCGCCGGAGTTCTCCTTCGAGCACGACGTCGCCGAGGTCCGCCGCGCCGTGGAGGCCCGCTCGATCCGCTACCCCGTCGCCGTCGACTCCCACTTCGTGGTGTGGCGGTCCTTCCACAACCACTTCTGGCCGGCCCTGTACCTGGTCGACGCCGAGGGGCGGCTGCGCCACCACGCCTTCGGCGAGGGCGGCTACGAGGAGACCGAGTCGGTGCTGCGGCGGCTGCTCACCGAGGCCGGGGCCGGTGACCTCGGGCCCGAGCCGGTGCCGGTCGACGCCCGCGGCGTCGAGGCGCCCGCGGACTGGGACACGCTGCGCTCCGCGGAGAACTACCTCGGCTACGACCGGACCACCGGGTTCGCCTCCCCGGGCCGGCTGGTCGCCGACCGGGCGCACGTCTACGCCACCCCCGCGCGGATGCGCTCCGGGCACTGGGCGCTGGCCGGCGCGTGGACCATCGGCCGCGAGGCCTCGTTGGTCGAGGACCCGGGCGGGCGGCTGACCTGCCGGTTCCACGCCCGCGACCTGCACCTGGTCGTGGCGCCGCCGGCCGGCGGGAGCGCACGCATCCGCGTGCGGCTCGACGGCCACCCGCCGGGCACCGACTCCGGGGAGGACGTCGACGCCTCCGGCGAGGGCGTGGTCACCGAGCCGCGGCTGTACCAGCTGCTGCGACGGCGGGGCGCGGTCACCGACGCCACCGCGGAGATCGAGTTCCTCGACCCGGGCGCCGGGATCTACGCCTTCACCTTCGGCTGAGCCCACCCGCCTCCCGCCTCCCGCCTCCCGCCTCGGGCGGCTCCCGCGGTGGTCTGCCCACTCCTGCGGCGACGCAGCACCGCAGGAGCGGGCACGACACCGCAGGAGCACCGAGCCGGGACCGACCCGAGCGCGGAGCTCGGGCGCACACCACCCGCGGACCGGCCCCCGTGCGCCGGTCCGCGGGACAGTCAGCCGGCGGCGGGGACCGCGCGGCGGCTGCGGCGCAGCAGCACCGCGCCCACGCCGGCGGCCACGGCCACGCCGATGGCCGCACCGGTCCCGTTGCCGTCGGCCGGCATCTGGGTCGACGGCGGGCAGGCGGTGTCGGTCTTGCGGGCGGCGAGGTTGGTGCTGCCCAGGTGCCACACCGGCCCGCCGCCGCGGGTCACCGTCACCGAGAACACGCCGCGCCGCAGACCGGGGGCGAAGCGGGTCGGCTGGGGGGCGCCGTAGCCGGTGGGCGTCACCTGGTTCGCCGGCCCGACGGGGATGTCGACGGTCGCGCCGGTCCGGTTGTCGTAGCCGAACACCGCCGTCCAGCTGCCGTCGCCGTTCCGGACGACACAGTCGACGACCGGGACGACGTCGGGCGGGGCGGAGCGGTTCGGTGCCGCACCGGCCGTGCCGGGGGTCAGCGCGACGACGGCGCCGACCGCCGCGGCGGCGGCGATCCGCAGCGCGCGGGACCGGCCGCGGCGGGGCGGGGTGCTCCTCGTGGGCGACGTCATGGGGCTGGTTGTCCTGTCGTCGGGTGTCCGCAGCTGACGGACGGACCTTCGGCAGACTCCCGGCCGCGGCACAGTCGAGTGCCGCGCTCCCACCCGCCCGGGTGAGGGCTACGCGAAGCGGACCGGCTGGCCGGTGGCCTCCAGCACCGACAGCCACAGGTCGCCCAGCGGGTCGACGTGGTTGCGGCGGCTGACCGCCAGCGGCATCGGGATGTGCACGAACCGGCGCCGCCGGCGGGCGACGATCACCTCGGTGCGGCCGGCCATCGCCGCGTGCACCGCGGCGTGCGCCAGGCGCAGGCAGTAGGCACTGTCGTAGGGGTTGGCCGGCACGCTGCGGATGGCGTAGCTCGGGTCGAAGTAGCGGACGTTGTTCTCCACCCCCGCCTTGTCCAGGTGCTCGCAGATGAGCCGGCGCAGCAGCCGGCCGATGTCGCCCAGCCGCACGTTGCCCGAGGCGTCGCGGCCGGGCTCGTGCTCGTCGATGTGCTCCTGCCCGGCGCCCTCGGCCACCACGACGACGGCGTGCCCGCGGTCCTCGACCCGGCGGCGCAGGTGCTCGAGGAAGCCGCGCTCGCCGTGCAGCGCGAAGGGCACCTCGGGGATGAGCACGTAGTCGGCGTCGTCCTTGGCCAGCGTGGAGTAGCAGGCGATGAAGCCCGAGTGCCGGCCCATCAGCTTGACCAGCCCGACCCCGCCGGGCGCCGAGCGGGCCTCGACGCTGGCGGCGTGGATGGACTTGGTGGCCTCGGCCATGGCGGTCTGGAAGCCGAAGCTCTGGTCGATGTAGGGGATGTCGTTGTCGATCGTCTTCGGGATGCCGACGACGGCGACCTTCAGCCCGCGCTCGCCGATGACCCGCACGACCTCCATCGCGCCGCGGATGGTGCCGTCACCGCCGACGACGAACAGGATGTTGATGTTGAGCCGCTCGAGCGCGTCGACGATCTCCTCGGGGTCCTGCAGCCCGCGGGAGGTGCCGAGGATCGTGCCGCCCTCGTCGTCGATGTGCTGGACCACCTCGGGGGTCAGGTCGACGACGTCCTCGCCGTAGTGCGGGATGAACCCGCGGTAGCCGTTGCGGAACCCGACGATCCGCCGCACGCCGTAGTGCCGGCTCAGCTCCAGCACCAGCCCGCGGATGACGTCGTTGAGGCCGGGGCACAGCCCGCCGCAGGTGACGATGCCGACGCGGGTCTTGGCGGGGTCGAAGTAGATGCGCTTGCGCGGCCCGCCGGGCTCCAGGCTGGGCAGCTGCTCGACCGGCAGGCCGCGGGCGCCGGCCATCGAGATCGTGTCGTCGAAGAGGATCCGGTCCTCCTCCACCACCGAGTGCTGCGTCGTCTCCCGCGACGCGAGCCGCTCGGCCAGCGGCGAGTCGATGCGGCACGGACCCAGGGTCCGCACGGCGAGGTCCTCGTGTCCGATCACGGTGGAGAACGGTCCCACACCGGTGCGCGGTCGCTGCGCTCGGCACCCCGGTCGTCAGGACGTCATGTCGAATGTCTCCCGGCCCGCGCCGAGCAGGTGACGTGCTGGAACGGCCCCGGTGCAGGGGCCCGCGCCGAGCGGAGCGAGGGGTGGGGGCACCGGGGTCCTTCGTCTAGTCGACCAGGTCGAGGGCGGCGCCGACCAGCGAGTCGACGTCGAGGCCGTGGTAGCGGTACACGCTGTCGAGGTCACCGCTCTGGCCGAAGCGGGTGACGCCCAGGTGCGTGGCCGGCACGTTCCGCACGCCGGCGAGGAAGGCCAGCGTGTGCGGGTGGCCGTCGAGCACGGTGAGCAGCGGGGTGGCCCGGTCGGCGGGCAGCACGCTGTCGAGCACCCACGGCGAGGCCTCGTCCAGGCCGCGGCGGGCCTGGACGGCGCGGAACAGCAGCCCGGGACTGGTCACCACGACGACGTCGGCGGGGAAGCCGAGCCCCTCGAGGCGCTCGGCGGCGGCGAGGGCCTCGGGGACGACCGCGCCCATCGCGGCCAGCGTCACCGCCGGGCGCGGCACCCGCCGCAGCGGGTAGCCGCCGGCCACCACCTGGCGGCGGCGCCGCTCCCGGGCCGCCGGGTCGGCCGGCACCGCGGCCAGCGCCTGGTCCACCGGTCGGGTGGACAGCCGCACGTAGGCCGACTGCCCGCCGGGGCGGCCCATCTGGCCCAGCGCCGCCAGCAGGCACCACTCGGTGTCCAGGGCGAACGCCGGCTCGTAGGACAGGCAGCCGGGCTGCTCCAGGCCGATCGAGGGCGTGGTGATCGACTGGTGCGCCCCGCCCTCGGGGGCCAGCGTGACCCCCGACGGCGTGCCGACCAGCAGCGACTGACCGCCGGCGTAGACCGTGAACGACCACGGCTCCAGCGCCCGCCCGACGAAGGGGTCGTAGAGGACGCCGACGGGCAGCAGCGGCTGGCCCCAGCGCGACCACGTGGCGCCGAGCTCGCCGAGCGCGCCGACCAGGTTGGTCTCGGCGATGCCGAGCTCCACGTGCTGGCCCGAAGGCCGCTCGCGCCAGTGCAGGATCGTCTCGGGGTCGTCGGCGAACCAGTTGCGGCGGTCCTCGTGCGACCAGACGCCGACCTTGTTCACCCAGCCGCCGAGGTTGGTCGAGCTGGACACGTCGGGGCTGACGGTGACCACCCGCCGGCCGGCCTCGGGCGCGGCGCGGTTGAGGTCGAGCAGGGTGCGTCCCAGTGCCGCCTGCGTGGTGGCGGCGCCCGAGGGCGTGCGGCCGAGGTCGGCGGGGACGGCGGGCGCGGCGACGTCGTCGACCGGGGGCCGGGCCAGCCGCGCGGCGGCGTCGGCGAGGAGCCGGGCCGGGGCGCTGCCGGCCGGGAAGCCGGCCCAGGGGTCGGCCGGGTCGACGCCGACCCGCGCGGCGAGCTCGTGCAGCTGGGCCTCGGTCAGCAGCGCCGAGTGGTTCTGCGGATGGCCCTCGGTGGCCAGGCCGTGGCCCTTGAGGGTGTAGGCGAGCACGACGGTGGGGCGGGTGTCGTCGATCTGCGCGAAGGCCTGTCGCAGCGCGGCGAGGTCGTGGCCGCCGAGGTTGCGCACCGCGGCGACCAGGTCGGCGTCGGCGACCTCCTCGACCAGCGCGGCGACCGCGGCCGCGCCCGGCCCCTCCCCCGGCAGGTGCGCGCGCAGCTCCGCCGGGGCGCGGCGGACCATCCGCTGGTACTCGGCGTTGCTCATGGCGTCGATCCGGTCGCGCAGCTCCGGCCCGCCGGGCCGGGTGAACAGCTCCTCGAGCAGCCGGCCGTACTTGACGGTGAGCACCTGCCAGCCGGCGGCGGTGAACATCCCCTGCAGCCGGGGCGCGCCCATCGTCGGGACGACGCGGTCGAGCGACTGCCGGTTGAGGTCGACGACCCACACGACCTCGCCGAGCTCGGCGACCATCGGGTCGAGCACGGCCTCCCAGATCGCGCCCTCGTCGAGCTCGGCGTCTCCGACCAGCGACCACTGCCGCCCGGTGCCGCCCGCGCCGAACTGGGTGTTGACGTAGCGGCGGGCCAGCGCACCCCAGATGGGCGCGGTGGCGCCGATGCCGACCGAGCCGGTGGAGTAGTCCGCCGGCACCGGGTCCTTGAGCCGCGAGGGGTAGGACTGCAGGCCGCCGAAGGCGCGCAGCGTGGTCAGCCAGGAGGCGTCGAGCTGGCCGAGCAGGAACTCCAGCGCGTGCAGCACCGGGCTGGCGTGCGGCTTGACCGACACCCGGTCGTCGGCGCGCAGCTGCTCCAGCCACAGCGCCGTCATGATCGTCACCATCGAGGCGCTGGACGCCTGGTGGCCGCCGACCTTGAGCCCGGTCGGGTTGGGCCGCACCCGGTTGGCGTGGTCGACGATCGCGGTGGCCAGCCACAGCACCCGCTGCTCGATGTCGCGCAGCGCGGCGTCGTCGGAGCCGGTCGCGGGCGGCCGCGGGGCGGCGATCGTCATGGTCTCTCCTGTCGGGACGGCGGGGGGCCAGCATCCCGTGCGCCCCACGGCTCCTCCAGGGCGAGGTCCCGCCGCGGGCGGTGTCCGTGCGACGCTGGCCCCCACCGGACCGCCGCCCCGGGAGGCCGCCCATGACCGAACCCGACCGCGACGAGGTCATCCGGTCGCTGTACCGCGCCTACAGCGCGCACGACCTGGACGCCGTGATCGACGTGCTGAGCCCCGACGTCGACTGGCCCAACGCGTGGGAGGGCGGCCGGGTGCACGGGCGCGACGCGGTGCGCGCCTACTGGGAGCGGCAGTGGGCGCACATCCGCCCCTCGGCCCGGCCGACCACGATCCGGGACCGCCCCGACGGGTCGGTGGAGGTGACCGTCGCGCTGGTCGTCCGCGACCCGGCCGGCACCCTGCTGTCGCGGACCACCGTCCGCCACGTCTACCAGTTCGCCGCCGACGGGCGGGTGCGGCGGATGGACGTGCGCTACGAGCGGTAGCCGGCAGCGGCCCCGGCCGGCGGGGTCGCCGGCCGGGGCCCCTCCGCGTGGTGAGGTGCTGGAACGGCCGCCCTTCAGGGCCCCGCGCCGAGCCTGCCAGGCGTGGGGGGAAGGGGGGTCCTTCAAGGGACGAGGATCGCGCGCCCGCGGACCTTCCCGGCGTCGAGGTCGCGGATGGCGTCCACGGCCCGGTCGAGCGGGTACTGCTGGGTGTGCAGCGTGACCTTCCCGGCCTGCGCGAGGACCATCAGCTCGGCCAGGTCGGTGTAGGTGCCGACGATGTTGCCGACGACGTTCTTCTCCCCGGCGACGAACTCCAGCGTCGGGATGCGCAGCTCGCCGCCGTAGCCGATGACGTAGAGCGAGCCGGCGGGGGCGGTCATCCGCCAGGCGTCCATCTCCGCGCCCTGCTCGGCGACGAAGTCGAAGACGACGTCGGCGCCCCCGCCGGTCAGCTCCTGCACGGCCGGCACCTGGTCGCCGTCGGCCACCACGGTCGCGTCCGCGCCGATCTGGCGCGCGAGCTCGAGGGCGTCGGGGTTGCGGTCGACGACGACCACGCGGGTGCCCGAGAGCGCCGCCAGGCACTGGACGCCGATGTGCCCGAGCCCGCCGGCGCCCTGCACGACCGCCGTCGTCCCCGGGTGCAGCAGCGGCAGCGCCTTGCGCACCGCGTGGTACGCGGTGATGCCGGCGTCGGCGAGCGCGGCGACGTCGGCCGGGTTGGTCGACGGGTCGAGCTTGACGCAGGCGCGGGCGGTGGTGCGCAGGTACTCGGCCATGCCGCCGTCGTCGTTCGACAGCCCCGGGAAGAAGGCGTTCTCGCACTGCATGTCGCGGCCGGCGCGGCAGGCCAGGCACAGGCCGCAGCTGGGCTGCGGGTGCAGGATCACCGTGTCGCCGACGGCGACGTTGGTGACCCCCTCGCCGACGGCGTGCACCCACCCGGCGTTCTCGTGCCCGATCACGTACGGGAGGTCGGGGTTCTGCAGGTCGGCCCACTGGCCCTCGAGGATGTGCAGGTCGGTGCGGCAGACCCCGGCACCGCCGATCCTGACGATGACGTCGAGGGGACCCTGCAGCTGCGGCTCGGGGATCTCGTCGATCGAGGGGTCGACGTGGTACTCGTGCACGCGGACGGCCTTCATGAGCGCACCTCCAGGGGGATCAGCGGTCGGTCGTCGGGACGGGGCGTCTGGTCGGCCTCCGACCCCGGGTAGCGGGTGGTGAGCAGGCCCCGGCAGAAGTGCGCGTTGCCGTCGACGGAGATGCGCACCGACCGGGCCCGGCGCAGCACCGCCTCGGCCTGCGCGGGGTCGGGGCGGCTGCCGTCGTCGTGCACGAGCACCGGGACGGCGGGGTCGGTCGGCAGGCCGAGGGCCTCCCGGCGGCGCAGCAGCGCCTCGGTGGTGGACTCCCCCGCCGGCAGGTCGCCGAGGGTGAGCGCGGCGACGTCGAGGGCGGGGTCGCGGCGCAGCAGCGCGGTGAGCGCCCGCTCCATCGCCGCGGTGTGCGCCTTGCGCCGGAAGGTGGCCCGCAGCTCGTCGAGGGAGTCCTCCGCCTCGTGCCCGAAGGTGCCCCGGTAGCCCAGCCCCGCGGCCAGCCCGCGGTTGATCAGGTCGGAGTCGGAGTGGTCGTCGAGCTCGACCACCACCGAGCCCACCCCCGGCACCGCGGACACCGCGTCGTGGGCGTCGGAGGCCATCAGCCAGGCGAAGTTGGGCGCGCAGAACGAGGTGGGCAGCCGCAGGTGCACCTCGACGGCCGCGCCCGCCGGCCCCCCGGTCACGGCGACCGAGCGGACGAAGCCGACGTCGGTGATCGGCTCGTCGAGCTCGGGGTCGACGACGGTGCCCAGCGCCGCCCGGACGTCGGCCTCCGACACCGGCGCGGTCAGGACGGCGGTCATCACACCGTCGCCAGGTCGGCGGCGGCCGGCTCCCGGGGGCCGGTCTGCGTCTCGTCGGCGTCGGGCAGCCGCAGGTGCTCGGGCACCGGCAGGTCGTACAGCTTGGCGGCGTTGAGGCCGAGGACCTTCTTCTTCACCTCGGTGCTCAGCGGGGCGTACTCGGTCATGTCCTCGGGGATCTGGAAGTCGACGAACCGCTCGACCAGCCACTTCGGCGTCCACAGCGCGTAGTCGCTGGCGAAGAGGATGCGGTCCTCGCCGAGCCAGTAGACGAGCTCGCCCATGATCTGCGCGAAGTACCGCGGCCGGGTGTGGATGAACGGGATCGCCACGGCCAGGCCCGCGTACACGTTGGGCTCCTGGGTGGCGATCCAGCAGAAGTCCTCCAGCCGCGGCAGGCCGCAGTGCTCGACGACGAAGTTCAGGTCGGTGAAGTCCGTGGCGGCGTGGTCGACGTCGGCGACGTCGAAGGCGTCGCGGTCCAGCGGGCGGATGGTCGGGCCCTTGTGGATGTGGATGTTCCTGATGCCGAGCTCCCGGCAGGCCTCCAGGTAGCGGTAGGCCATGGGGTCGGTGAGCTTCCAGCCGCGGGACTCCCCGTGCCAGTCGGCGGTGTAGAGCTTCACGCCCTGCAGGTGCATCCGCTCGGCGTCGGCGCGCAGCGCGTCCAGCCCGTTCTCGCCGTCGCGCGGGTCCCAGTAGTGGTTGTAGGTCAGCTTGTCCGGGTGGGCCTGGGCGAGGGCGAACGCCTCCTCCGTCTGGCCGAAACCGCGGTGGTAGAACTCGGCGAGCCGGGCCGGCTGGAAGACCGCGTGGTCGACGATGCCGTCGACGAAGACGTCGCGCACGAGCCGCTCGCCGCCCTGGTAGAGGTACTCCTCGTAGTCCCAGACCTCGGACTCCGGGGACAGGTTGCGGTGGTAGTCGTAGAAGCAGTCGATGAACTGCTTGCCGTGGATGTTGCGCTGGTTCTCCGGGCGCGCGTCCCACAGCGCGATGTGGGAGTCCACCACGTAGTACTGCTCGCCGTCCTTGGTGTACATCCGTCGGCCTCCGTCGGCTCCGGTCTGTGAGGCGGGTCACCTCCGCAGCGCCGACGCTAGGTGGGCCGGGACCGGTTGCCCACGGCCCGGTCGTCTCACTCTGAGACACCCCGCCGCCGCTGCCCGCCGCGTACATTGCCGTGACACAGGCCACACGTCGCAGTCCCCGACAGCCGGCCAGGAGGCCCCGTGGACGAGCCGGTGCCCGCGCCGGGACCGCTCCCCGACCCCGCGCTGGCCGCCCGGGGCGCCGCGCCGCGGGTGCGCGCGTCCTGGCGGCGCAGCCAGGGCTACGGCGTCCCGCTCGACGAGGTCGTGCCGGTGTTCACCGGGTCGCCGGACACCGGCTCGCTGCTCTACGAGTGCGCGCACCGGGTGCTCTCCGACCTGCAGGCCACGATCGCCAACGAGCCGGTGAGCCTGATGGTGGCCGACCCCGCCGGGTTCGTGCTGGCCCGGCTCGGCGACGACGCCTCGATCCACCGCGCGCTGGACCGGGTGCACCTGGCGCCGGGGTTCTCCTACAGCGAGCGGCACGCCGGCACCAACGGCCTCGGGCTGTCACTGGCCGACCGGACGCCGACGCTGGTGCGCGCCGGTGACCACTGGTGTGCCGAGCTGCGCGGCTACACCTGCGCCGCGGCCCCCGTGCTCGAGCCCGCCACCGGCGAGCTGGCCGGGAGCATCAACCTCACCACCTGGTCGGACTCCTCCTCCGAGCTGCTGCTGGGCCTGGCCCAGACGGCGGCCAGCGCGACCAGTGCCCTGATGGCGGTGCGCACCGGCGGGCGGCCCGTGCTGCGGCCGGCGCCGCGCGGGGAGGTGTACCGGGTGGTGGGCGGGTCACTGGCGCCCGACGACGGCGACCCCTGCGGATCGGCGGCGTGGCGGTCGGCGGTCGACGCCGCGGGCGCCGCCGTCGCCGCGGGGCGGGCGGCCGTCGTCGTCGGCGAGCCGGGTGCGGGCAAGGCGACGCTGGCCGTCCTCGCCCGGCGGCGGCTGCCCGGCCGGCAGCGGCTGCTGCACGCCCGCGCCCCGGAGGCCGGGGACGTCGCGCCGTGGCTGGACCTGTGGACCCCCGAACTGCGCGACGCCGACACCTGCGTGATCGTCTCCGGGCTGCACACCCTCCCGGCGTGGGCGGCCGGGGAGCTCGCCCAGGTGCTCGCGGCGGTGCGCCGTCCCGGCCGGCCGCAGCCGTTCGTGCTCACCGCCCCGGACTACGCCGCGCTGCCCGACCCGCTGGCCCGCCTCGCCGACGCCGTCGTGGAGGTCCCGCCGCTGCGCGCCCGGCCCGACGACGTGCTGCCGCTGGCCGGCTGGACGGCGCGCCACGAGCGCCACCGCAGCGTGTCCTTCACCTCGCGCGCCGCCCGCGCGCTGGCCGGCTACGGCTGGCCGGGCAACGTCGCGCAGCTGCGGCGGGTGGTGCGCGAGGCGGTCAGCCGCGCCGACGTCGTCGACGTGCACCACCTGGCGCCGGAGGTGCTCGACGGCGGCGGCCGCCCGCTGTCGCGGCTGGAGCGGCTCGAGCGCGACGAGATCGTGCGGTGCCTGACCGAGCCCGGAACCACGATGACCCGCGTCGCCGAGGAGCTCGGCATCGGCCGGGCCACCCTCTACCGCAAGATCGCCCAGTACAAGATCGCCGTTCCGCCCCGCTCGGGCTGAGCCTGCGCAGGCGGGGCTCCTCGCCGGGCTGGTCCCCGCCCCCGCTCCGCCGAGATCCCGTGATCTCGGCATCCAGGGGCCACGCCCGGGCCGCCGCCCTGCCCGGGCCGCCGGACCGCCCTAGGGTCGCGGGCAGGAGGTGGGGCGGTGTCGGACGGGCTCTACGTCACCGGCTGCGAGCCGGCCACCGGCAAGTCCGCGGTGGCGCTGGGGGTCTTCGAGCTGCTGGCCCGGCGGGTCGGCCGGCTCGGGGTGTTCCGGCCGGTGGTGTCCGCGCGGGAGGGCACCGACGGGGTCGTCGACCTGCTCCTCCCCCGCACCTCCACCGACCTGCCCGCCGACGCCTGCACCGGGGTCACCTACGCCGACGTGCTCGCCGACGAGGACCGCGCCCTGTCGGAGATCGTCGCCCGCTACCGGGCGCTGGCCGCGCGCTGCGACCGGGTGCTCGTCGTCGGCTCGGACTTCAGCGAGGCCGGCGCCGCCCGGGAGCTCGCGCTCAACGCCCGCATCGCGGCCAACCTCGGGCTGCCGGTGCTGTGCGTCGTCTCCGGCCGCGACCGCGCGCCCGACGACGTCGCCGTCGCCGTCGGGGTGGGCGTCGACGCGATGGCCGACGCCGGCACCGAGGTGGTCGCCGTCGTCGCCAACCGGGTGCCGCCGCGGCAGCTGCCCGCGGTGCGGGAGCGGGTCGCCGGCCTCGAGGTGCCGGTGTACGTGCTGCCGGAGGTCCCGGTGCTCACCGCGCCGACGATGGCCGAGGTGGCCCGCGCCTGCCGCGCCCGGCCGCTGGCCGGCGACGACGCCACGCTCGGCCGGGAGACCTCCGGCGTCCTGGTGGCGGCCATGACCATCCCCAACCTGCTCGAGCGGCTGGTCGACGACGTCGTGGTCATCACCCCCGGCGACCGCGCCGACGTCGTCCTCGGCGTGGTCGCCGCCCACCTCTCCGGCGGGTTGCCCGCCCCGGCCGGCCTGGTGCTCACCGGCGGCATCGAGCCGGCCGCCCCGCTGCTGCGGCTGCTCGGGCACCTCCCGGCGGCCGTGCCGGTCGTGCTCACCGACGAGGACACCTACGTCACCGCCACCCTCGCCGGGTCCGCGCCCGGCCGGATCCACCCCGGCGCGCAGCGCAAGATCGACGTGGCGGTCGCGCTCGTCGAGGAGCACCTCGACGCCGAGGAGCTGCTCGACCGCACCGCGGTGGCCCGGCCGCGGGTGACCACGCCGCTGATGTTCGAGCACGAGCTGCTCGACCGGGCGCGCGCCGACCGCCGGCACGTCGTGCTGCCCGAGGGCACCGACGAGCGGGTGCTGCGGGCCGCCGAGCGGCTGCTGCGCCGCGGCGTCGTCGACCTCACCCTCCTCGGCGACCCCGCCGAGGTGCGCGCCGCGGCCGCCCGCGCCGGGGCCGACGTCGACGGCGCGCGGCTGCTCGACCCCTGCGAGCCGGGCCTGCGCGAGGAGCTGGCGGTGGAGTACGCGCGGCGGCGCGCGCACCGCGGCGTGACCATGGACGCCGCCCGCGACCTCGTCGTCGACGTCTCCTACGCCGGCACGCTGATGGTGGCCCTCGGCCGGGCCGACGGGATGGTGTCCGGCGCCACCCACACCACCGCGCAGACCATCCGCCCGGCGCTGGAGCTGATCAAGACCGTCGACGGCGTCTCGATCGTCTCCAGCGTGTTCTTCATGTGCCTGGCCGACCGAGTGCTCGTCTACGGCGACTGCGCGGTCAACGTGCACCCCACCGCCGAGCAGCTGGCCGAGATCGCGGTCACCTCCGCGCAGACCGCGGCCCGCTTCGGCGTCGAGCCGCGGGTGGCGATGCTGTCCTACTCCACCGGCCGGTCGGGCAGCGGGGAGGACGTCGACCGGGTGCGCACGGCGACCGAGCTGGTGCGCGAGCGGGCGCCCGGGCTGTCGGTGGAGGGGCCGATCCAGTACGACGCCGCCGTCGACGCCGGCGTGGCGCGCACCAAGCTGCCCGGCAGCGAGGTGGCCGGGCGGGCCACGGTGTTCGTCTTCCCCGACCTCAACACCGGCAACAACACCTACAAGGCGGTGCAGCGCAGCGCCGGCGCGGTGGCGGTCGGCCCGGTGCTGCAGGGCCTGCGCGCGCCGGTCAACGACCTCTCCCGCGGCGCGACCGTGCAGGACATCGTCAACACCGTGGCGATCACCGCCGTCCAGGCGCAGTCGTGACCGGGCGGGTGCTCGTCGTCAACTGCGGGTCGTCGTCGCTGAAGTACCGGCTGGTCGACGTCGCCGCCGGCGAGGCGCTGGCCTGGGGGCTGGCCGAGCGGGTGGGGCAGCCCTCCGGCCGGCTCACCCACACCCGGGCCGGGCGGCCCCCCGACGTGGTCGAGCAGCCGCTGCCCGACCACGCGGAGGCGCTGGCGGCCGCGCTGGCCGCCTTCGAGCGCCGCGGCCCGGCGCTGGCCGACGCCGGGCTGGTCGCCGTCGCCCACCGGGTGGTGCACGGCGGCGACCGGTTCTCCGCGCCGGTGCTCGTCGACGACGCCGTGCTGCGCGCGATCCGGGAGCTGGCCACGCTGGCCCCGCTGCACAACCCGGTCAACGCCGTGGGCATCGAGGTGGCCCGGCGGACCTTCCCGGGCCTGCCGCACGTGGCGGTGTTCGACACCGCCTTCCACGCCACCCTCCCGCCGTCGGCCTACACCTACGCGGTGCCCCCGCAGTGGGCGCGCGACCACGGCGTGCGCCGCTACGGCTTCCACGGCACGTCGCACGCCTTCGTCTCCCGCGCCGCCGCCGCGTTCCTCGGGCGGCCGGTGGCGGAGGTGAACAGCGTGGTGCTGCACCTGGGCAACGGCGCGAGCGCGACCGCCGTCGCCGGGGGCCGCAGCGTGGACACCTCGATGGGCATGACCCCGCTGGAGGGGCTGGTCATGGGCACGCGCTCGGGCGACGTCGACCCCGCCGTGGTCGCGCACCTGCACCGGGTCGCGGGGCTCGGGCCGGAGGAGGTCGACCGGGCGCTGAACTCCTCCAGCGGCATGCTCGCGCTGGCCGGCTCCAACGACCTGCGCGAGGTGCACCGGCGGATCGCCGACGGCGACGACGACGCCGCGCTGGCCCTCGAGGTGTTCTGCCACCGGCTGCGCAAGTACGTGGGCGCCTACCTGGCCGTGCTCGGCCGCACCGACGCGATCGTCTTCACCGGCGGCATCGGGGAGAACGACCCGGTCGTGCGGGCGCGGTCGCTGGCCGGACTGGAGCAGCTGGGCATCCGCCTCGACGAGGAGCGCAACGGCGCGCGCGAGCCGGGTGCCCGGCGGGTGTCGGCCGAGGACAGCCCGGTCGCCGTCCTGGTGGTGCCCACCGACGAGGAGCTCGAGATGGCCCGCCAGGCCGTCGACCTGTTGGCCGGGTGACCTGCCGCAGCGTGGGCCTTCCTCAGTCCTCGTCGGTGCGGTAGCCCAGGTTCGGTGCCAGCCAGCGCTCGGCCTCGGCGAGGGTCCAGCCCTTGCGGCGGGCGTAGTCCTCCACCTGGTCGCGGCCGAGCCGGCCGAGGTTGAAGTAGCGCGCCTGCGGGTGGGCGAGGTACAGCCCGCTGACCGCCGCGCCCGGCCACATCGCCATCGACTCGGTCAGCGTCACGCCGATCGCGGCCTCGACGTCGAGCAGCTCCCAGATCGTCTGCTTCTCGGTGTGCTCGGGGCAGGCCGGGTAGCCCGGCGCCGGGCGGATGCCGCGGTAGCGCTCGGCGATCAGCGCGTCGTTGTCCAGCCGCTCGTCGGCCGCGTAGCCCCAGAACTCCCGGCGCACCCGCTCGTGCAGCCGCTCGGCGAAGGCCTCGGCCAGCCGGTCGGCCAGCGCCTCGAGCAGGATCGCCGAGTAGTCGTCGTGGGCGGCCTTGAACGCGGCCACCCGCTCGGCCGAGCCGATCCCCGCGGTGACGGCGAAGGCGCCGACGTGGTCGGCCAGGCCGGTCCCCCGCGGCGCGACGAAGTCGGCGAGTGACTTGCGGGGGGCGCCGTCGCGGCCCTCGGTCTGCTGCCGCAGCTGGTGCAGCACGGCCCGCACCTGCGTGCGCGACCCGTCGGTGTAGACCTCGATGTCCTCACCGGGCCCGCCCTCGCCGTCGACCCGCGCCGCCGGGAACAGCCCGAACACGCCGGAGGCGGTCAGCCAGCGCTCGGCGACGATCCGGTCGAGCATCGCCTGCGCGTCGTCGAACAGCCGCCGCGCCGCCTCGCCGGTGGCCGGGTTGTGCAGCAGGTCCGGGAAGCGGCCGCGCATCTCCCAGGCGGTGAAGAACGGCTGCCAGTCGATGTACCCGCGCAGCTCCTCCAGCGGGTACTCGCGCAGCACCTGCACGCCGGTCCCGGCGCGGGGTCGCGGCGGCTCGTACGACGACCAGTCGATGGCCGGCGCGGCGGCGCGGGCGGCGTCGAGGGACAGCAGCGTGCGGGTGTCGGTGCGGGCGGCGTGCCGCTCGCGCAGCGCCGCGTACTCGGTGTCGGTGGCGGCCAGCAGCCCCGGTCGCTGCTCGTCGGACAGCAGCGCCGCGACGACGGGCACCGACCGCGAGGCGTCCTTCACCCAGATCACGGGGCCGTGGTAGCGCGGCGCCACCTTGACCGCGGTGTGCGCGCGCGACGTCGTCGCCCCGCCGATGAGCAGCGGCACCTCGAAGCCCTGCCGCTCCATCTCGGCGGCCAGGCCGACCATCTCGTCCAGCGACGGGGTGATCAGCCCGGACAGCCCGATGACGTCGGCGCCGACCTCCTTGGCGGTGTCGAGGACCTTCTGCGCCGGCACCATGACGCCGAGGTCGACGACGTCGTAGTTGTTGCACTGCAGGACGACGCCGACGATGTTCTTGCCGATGTCGTGGACGTCGCCCTTCACGGTGGCCATGACCACGCGGCCGTTGGTGCGCTCGACGTCGCCGGGCTGCTTCTCCGCCTCGATGAAGGGCACGAGGTAGGCGACGGCCTTCTTCATCACCCGCGCGGACTTGACCACCTGCGGCAGGAACATCTTGCCGGCGCCGAACAGGTCGCCGACGACGTTCATCCCGCTCATCAGCGGGCCCTCGATGACCTCGATCGGCCGGCCGCCGCGCGCGGCGATCTCGGCGCGCAGCTCCTCGGTGTCGGCCTCGACGAACTCGTCGACGCCCTTGACCAGCGCGTGGGTGATCCGCTCGGCCACCGGCAGCGACCGCCACTCCTCGGTGGCCGCCTCCTCCGCGGCCCCGGTGGCGGCGTACTCGCCGGCGATCTCCAGCAGCCGCTCGGTGGCGTCGGGCCGGCGGGCGAGGACGACGTCCTCGATGCGCTCCCGCAGCGGCGCGGGGACCTCCTCGTACACCTCCAGCGCGCCGGCGTTGACGATGCCCATGTCCATGCCGGCGGCGATCGCGTGGAAGAGGAAGACCGCGTGGATGGCCTCGCGGACGCGGTTGTTGCCGCGGAAGGAGAACGACACGTTCGACACGCCGCCGGAGACCAGCGCGTGCGGCAGGTTCTCCTTGATCCAGCGGGTGGCCTCGATGAAGTCCAGGCCGTAGCGGGCGTGCTCCTCGATGCCGGTGGCGACGGCGAAGACGTTGGGGTCGAAGACCACGTCCTCCGGCGGCAGGCCCACCCGGTGCACCAGCACGTCGTAGGCGCGCCGGCAGATGGCCTGCCGGCGCTCGAGGGTGTCGGCCTGCCCGTCCTCGTCGAAGGCCATGACGACGACGGCGGCGCCGTACCGGCGGCACAGCTCGGCCTGCCGGACGAACTCCTCCTCGCCGTTCTTCAGCGAGATCGAGTTGACGATCGACTTGCCCTGCAGCTGCTTGAGGCCCGCCTCGATGACCTCCCACTTGGAGGAGTCGACCATCACCGGCACGCGGCAGATGTCGGGCTCGGCGGCGACGAGGCGGGTGAAGCGGGTCATCGCCTCGACGCCGTCGATCATCCCCTCGTCCATGTTGACGTCGATGACCTGCGCGCCGGCCTCGACCTGCTGGCGGGCCACGGCCAGCGCGGTCGGGTAGTCGCCGTCGCGGATCAGGCGGCGGAAGCGCGCCGAGCCGGTGATGTTGGTGCGCTCGCCGACGTTGACGAACAGCGAGTCCTCGTCGACGGTCAGCGGCTCCAGTCCCGAGAGCCGCAGCGCCGGGCGGACCGACGGCGGCCGGCGCGGCGGGAGCCCGTCGACGGCCGCGGCGATGGCGGCCACGTGCGCCGGCGTGGTGCCGCAGCAGCCGCCGACGACGTTGACGAACCCCTCCTCGGCGAAGCCCCCCAGCACGCCGGCGGTCTCCTCCGGCGCCTCGTCGTACTCGCCGAAGGCGTTGGGCAGGCCGGCGTTGGGATAGCAGGAGACGAAGGTGTCGGCGACCCGCGACAGCTCGGCGACGTAGGGCCGCAGCTCCTCCGCGCCCAGCGCGCAGTTGAGCCCGACGGCCAGCGGCCGCACGTGCCGTACGGAGTGCCAGAACGCCTCGGTGGTCTGCCCCGACAGGGTGCGGCCCGACGCGTCGGTGATCGTGCCGGAGACGATCACCGGCCAGCGGCGGCCGCGCTCGTCGAACAGCGTCTCCAGGGCGATGATCGCCGCCTTGGCGTTGAGCGTGTCGAAGACCGTCTCGACCAGCAGCAGGTCGGCGCCGCCGTCGACCAGGCCGTCGGCCTGCTCCCGGTAGGCGGCGACCAGCTCGTCGAAGGTGACGTTGCGGGCGCCGGGGTCGTTGACGTCGGGCGAGATGGACGCCGTCTTCGACGTCGGCCCCATGGCGCCGGCGACGTAGCGCGGCCGCCCCGGCGTGCGGGCGGTCATGGCGTCGGCCTCGCGGCGGGCCAGCCGGGCGGCGGCCTCGTTGATCTCCCGGGCGAGGGAGCCCATGCCGTAGTCGGCCAGCGAGATGGCGGTGGCGTTGAAGGTGTTGGTCTCGACGACGTCGGCGCCGGCCTCGAGGTACTCGCGGTGGATGCCCGCGACGAACTCCGGCTGGGTGAGCACCAGCAGGTCGTTGTTGCCCTGCAGGTCGGTCGGCCAGTCGGCGAACCGCTCGCCGCGGTAGCGGGCCTCGCTGGGCCGCTCGCGCTGGATCGCCGTCCCCATCGCGCCGTCGAGCACCAGGATGCGCTGCTCGAGCAGGGCGGTGAGCTCCGCGGTGGCGTCGGGGCGGAGCTGCGGGGCGTCGGTCACGGGCGTCCTCGGGGTCGGTCGGCGGCACGTCCTGCTGCACGGGGCAGCAGCCGCTGGCCCGCGCGTGTTCCCCTGCGCCGTCGGAGGCGGTCCGGCGGGCCCGTGTCATCCTCCCACCCGCGCCACGCGGGCGGGGCGGCGCGACCGACGTAGGCTCGCAGGGGTGACCGACCCGAAGTCCGCTCCCGAGGACCTGCCCCAGCTGAACCAGCCGGTGGCGGTGGTCGCCTTCGAGGGCTGGAACGACGCCGGGGACGCCGCCACCGGGGCGCTCGAGCACCTCGAGCTCATCTGGGACGCCACTCCCCTCGCGGCGCTCGACCCCGAGGACTACTACGACTTCCAGGTCAACCGCCCCACCGTGTCGCTCGTCGAGGGCGTCAGCCGGCGCATCGAGTGGCCGACGACGCGGGTCTCGGTCGCCCGCCCGCCCGGCAGCGACCGCGACGTCGTCCTCATCCGGGGCATCGAGCCCAACATGCGCTGGCGCGGCTTCTGCGCCGAGCTGATCGAGCTGTGCCAGGAGCTCGACGTGCAGACCGTCGTCGCCCTCGGTGCGCTGCTCGCCGACACCCCGCACACCCGCCCCACCCCGGTCAGCGGCTCCGCCTACGACCAGGAGTCCGCCCGCGCCTACGGGCTGGAGACCTCCCGCTACGAGGGCCCCACCGGCATCCTCGGCGTGTTCCAGGACGCCTGCGTGCAGGCCGGGCTGCCGGCGGTGAGCTTCTGGGCCGCCGTTCCGCACTACGTCTCCCAGCCGCCCTCGCCGCGGGCCACCGTCGCGCTGCTGCAGCGGGTCGAGGAGGTGCTCGAGCTGCCGGTGCCGCTCGGCGGGCTGCCTGCGCAGGCCGACGACTGGGTCAAGACCGTCGACGAGATGGCCCAGGAGGACGCCGAGGTCGTCGAGTACGTGCGCTCGCTGGAGGAGCGCGCCACCGAGACCGACCTGTCCCAGGCCGACGGCGACCAGATCGCCCGCGAGTTCGAGCGCTACCTGCGCCGGCGGGGCTCCTCGCCGGGCTGATCCCCGCTCCTCGCCCCGCGAGATCCCGTGATCTCGACCCGCCCGGCCCGTCCCGGCGGCCGAGATCACGGGATCTCGGCGTAGAGCGGTCCCCTCGGTGCCGTCTTCCCCGGCGCCACCCTCCCCCGCGCGTCCGGCTCCTCGGTCGCCGGATCAGTTGGGGATAACGGTCGAGACGGCGGGAGTGCGGGCGTTCCTCGTGCCGTGCCGGTGCTGCAGCACCCGCACGGCGCGGGGAACGCCGGCGATCCAGGCCGGCACTACCGTGTCGCCGGCGCCGCGTCCCGGCGGCGGTCCCGGCCCCGCGTGGAGGTGGCGTGTCGATCCGGCACCGGCTGCGGCACCGGCTGCGGCCCTTCGACGACCTGTCCCCGTCGCTGGACCGCTTCGGCGCCCTGCTCGCCCTCACCGTCGTCGCGCTGGTCACCCTGTCGCTGGCCGGGGTCACCCCCGGGCGCTCGGGGCCGGCGGAGTCGGCGGCGCAGGTCGTGGTCACGGTGTTCGTCGGCGCGACGCTGCTGCTGGCCCTGCGGACGTCGGGCGTGGCCCGACACTGGCTGCGGGTGGTCACCGTGCTGGTCGGGCTGAGCGTGCTGGTCACCGTCGTCGGGATCGTCGCCCGGCTGCCCGGGGCCACCGACGAGGCGGCGGTGGCCGGCTCCGGGACCGCGCCGCTGCTGTGGATCGTGCTGTCGGCGCTGGCCCCCGTCGTGGTGATCCGCCGCCTGCTGCAGCACGACGAGGTGACGCTGCAGACCGTGCAGGGCGCCGTCGCGGCCTACCTGCTCCTCGCGCTGGCGTTCTTCTTCGCCTTCCTCGGCGTCCAGGACGGGAGCGACGACTTCTTCGGCCGCCCCGAGCCGACGACGACGTTCATGTACTTCAGCCTGTCGACGCTCACCACCGTGGGCTACGGCGACCTCGCCGCGGTCACGCCTCCGGGCCGGTTGCTGGCCGTCACCGAGGCGCTCGTCGGCCAGGTCTTCCTGGTGACCTTCGTGGCCCTGCTCGTCGGCCTGCTCGGCGAGCGGTGGCGCGGCCGGCAGCCCGAGACCCGGGCCGACGAGGACGGCCCGGTCGTCTGAGCGGCGCTCAGCGGCGCAGCAGCGGGGTCATCCGGGCGGCGGCGTCGTCGCCGAAGAGCCGGTCGTGGGTGGCCAGGGCGAAGCGGTCGGTCATCCCGGACACGTGGTCGACCACCTGGGTGACGAGATCGGCCGCGGTGTCGCGGTAGGTGGGCGGGATCAGCTCGGGGTGGGCCAGGTGGTGGTCGACCAGCCGGCGGATGACGTCGATGGCCAGCTGCTTCTGCCCCGCGGCGGTCTCGGAGACGTAGACGTGCTCGAACATGAACGCCCGCAGCTCGTGCATGGCCGCCAGCGGCCCGGGCGCCATGACCACGCGGCCGCCGTCGGCCAGGGACCCCTCGACGACCGCGTCGACCATCGTCCCGACCATCGCGCTGCCGGGCTCGCCGAAGGCCGCCCGGGCCACGGCCGGGAGGTCGCCGGGCTGCAGCACGCCGGCGCGGACGGCGTCGAGCGCGTCGTGGGACAGGTAGGCGATCCGGTCGGCGTAGCGGACGCACTCGCCCTCGCGGGTGGCCGGCGGGGGGCTGATCTTCCAGCTGTGCGCGCGGATGCCGTCGCGCACCTCCTCCGTGAGGTTGAGGTGCTCGAGCACCTCCACGATCCGCACGCCCTGCGCGGCGTGGTGCCAGCCGCCGGGCACGTAGGGGTCGAAGGCGTCCTCGCCGATGTGCCCGAAGGGCGAGTGGCCGACGTCGTGGGCGAGCGCGATCGCCTCGGCGAGGGTCTCGTTGAGGCCCAGCGCGCGGGCGATGGCGCGGGCCACCTGGGTGACCTGCAGGGTGTGGGTGAGCCGGGTGACGAAGTGGTCGCCGTCGGGGTTGAGGAAGACCTGCGTCTTGTGCTTGAGCCGGCGGAAGGCCTTGGCGTGCAGGATCCGGTCGCGGTCGCGCTCGAAGGCGGTGCGCAGCGGGTCCTCGGGCTCGTCGACGGCGCGGCCGCGGGTGGCCGCCGAGCGGGCCGCGGCCGGGGCCAGCGCGGACTCCGCCGCCTCGCGGGCCGCGCGGTCGGTGCGCCGGAACCCGCCGCCCACTCAGCCCTCCTGCAGCGCCGGGTCGAGTCCGACGCCGAGCAGCGCGTCGACGGCGTCGGCGACCATCGCCGGCGCGCCCTCCTCGGTCTCGCCGTCGCCGGCCAGGGTGGCCGCCGCCCACGCGTCGACGACGGCGATCGCGCCGGGGCTGTCGAGGTCGTCGGCGAGTCGCTCGCGCAGCCCGGCGAGGACCGGCGCGGCCGGGGCGCCGGCGGGCAGCGCCGCCGCGCGGCGCCAGGTGGCCAGCCGCTCCTGTGCGGCCGACAGCAGGTCCGGCGTCCAGGCGCGGTCGGTGCGGTAGTGGCCCGACAGCAGCGCCAGCCGGATCGCCATCGGGTCGACGCCCTCGCCGCGCAGCTTGGAGACGAAGACGAGGTTGCCGCGGCTCTTGCTCATCTTCTCGCCGTCGAGGCCGATCATCGCCGCGTGCACGTAGGCGCGGGCGAAGGGCTGCTTCTCCCCCGTCTCGGCGGCGGTGAGCGCCTCGGCGTGGACGGCGGAGTACTCGTGGTGCGGGAAGACCAGGTCGCTGCCGCCGCCCTGCACGTCGAAGCCCGTGCCGATGGTGTCCAGCGCGATCGTGGCGCACTCGATGTGCCAGCCGGGCCGGCCGGCGATGCCGCGCGGGCCGGGCCAGGAGGGCTCGCCCTCGCGGCGGCCGCGCCACAGCAGCGGGTCGAGCCGGTTGCGCTTGCCGGGCCGGTCGGGGTCGCCGCCTCGCTCGGCCGACAGCGCCAGCATGGTGGCCTCGTCGTAGCCGGACTCTGCGCCGAAGTCGGGCGCCTGGGAGACGTCGTGGTAGACGTCGCCGGTGCCGTCGTCGAGCACGTAGGCCAGGCCCTCGTCGAGCAGGGTCTCCACGTGCGCGACGATCCGCGGGATGGCGGCCACCGCGCCGACGTAGTCCTCGGGCGGCAGCACCCGCAGCGCTGTCATGTCCTCGCGGAACAGCGCCGTCTCGCGCATGCCCAGGACGACCCAGTCCTCGCCGTCGCGCTCGGCGCGCTCGAGGAGGGGGTCGTCGATGTCGGTGACGTTCTGCACGTAGTGCACGGCGTGCCCGCCGTCGCGCCACACCCGGTTGACCAGGTCGAAGGTCAGGTAGGTGGCCGCGTGCCCGAGGTGGGTGGCGTCGTAGGGGGTGATGCCGCAGACGTACATCCGCGCCACCGAGCCGGGCTCGGTGGGCACCACCTCACCGCGCGCGGTGTCGTACAGGCGCAGCACCGGGCCGTGGCCCGGGAGGGTGGGGAGCAGCGGGGCGGGCCAGGCGAGCACGACGCCGAGCCTAGTTGCGTGTCCGGCCCCACCCCGCCGGAGCGCCCCGACCTGGGGACCACGACCGCCTCCGGCACAGCCGCACGCCGGGCGGAGACCGACCGCGTGATGAGGACGCGGACGGTGGGGGTCTGCGCAGCCATGCGGAGGCAGGGTCGTCGCCCTGACGGGGGTGACGAGCCCCGCTGAGGACGGATCCCCCTACCACCGGAGCCGGGGACCGCACACACTGCCGATACAGGAACGGCCGTTATCGCCGCGATGGGCGGCGGATGACGGGGAGCGGGATCGACGTCGTCCTCGCTCCTGGCAGACCACGGAGCGGAGCACCACGATGAGCGATCCCGGGCACCACGACCCTGAGCACCGCGGCGAGTCCCCGCAGGATTACGGACCCCCGCAGCACTTCGCGCCCCCGCAGGGCTACCGGCCCCCGCAGGGCTACCGGCCCCCGCAGGGCTACGGGCCCCCGCAGGGCTACGGACCGCCCCCGGGCTACGGACCGCCCCCGGGCTACGGACCGCCCCCGGGGGCGGCAGCGCGACTGTCGACGCAGCGGATCCCGAAGCCGGTCTACAGACGGGCCTGGTTCTGGCTGCTGATCGGCTTGGCCGTGGTCATCGCAGCGGCAGCCGGCGGCGCCGGGGGCAGTGCGACCACGGCCTCGGAGCGCTCCACGTCTCCCGCCGCGCAGTCCGCCGACAGCGGAGGGTCGGCGGCCTCCTCCACTCCGGCTCCCGCGCCGGCAGCGCCCTCGACTCCCGGTCCCCGTCCCACTCCCAGCACCACACCGACACCTCCTCCCACCCCTGCACCCGCGCCAGTCCCCGAGCCGGAGCCCGTGCCGGATGGAACGGTGAGCCAGCAGAACGCCCTGAGGAAGGCCGAGAGCTACCTGGACTACCAGGCCTTCTCACGTTCGGGCCTCATCGAGCAGCTCGAGTTCGAGGGCTTCCCGACGGCCGACGCCTCCTGGGCCGTCGACCAGGTGTCCGTCGACTGGAACGAGCAGGCGGCCGAGAAGGCCGACAGCTACCTCGAGTTCCAGGCCTTCTCGCGCTCGGGCCTCATCGAGCAGTTGGAGTTCGAGGGCTTCTCGACCGCCGAGGCCACCTCGGGCGTCGACAACACGCCGGTCGACTGGAACGAACAGGCAGCCAAGAAGGCCGAGAGCTACCTCGAGTTCCAGAGTTTCTCGCGCTCGGGTCTCGTCGACCAGCTCGTGTTCGAGGGGTTCACGCCGGAGCAGGCCGAGTACGGGGCATCTGCGGTCGGCCTCTGATCTGAGGCCGGCACGGAACCCCTGCCCGATCGGTCCGGGTCCTGGCTCCACGCCAGGTCAGGGCCGGGTCCCGGGACCGGGCGACGGGGAGGCCGCTGCGGCCAGGGCCTCCGCGGCCCCGGCGACCGCGTCGAGGGCGAGCGCCGGATCGAGGAGCCGGTGGAGCACCAGCCCGTCGAGGGCCGCCAGGAGCAGGGTCGCCAGCCCCTGCGGCTCGGCCTCGCCCGTCGCCGCCAGCCAGGGCACGAGCCGGGCGCGGGCGTCGGCGAGCGCGGCGCGCACGAGCTCCCCGACGTCGGGGTCCTGCAGGGAGGCGACGACGAGCTCGGCGGTGATCCGCGCCGTCCGCGGCTCCTCCAGCCGGGCGGTGGCGCGCAGGACCGCCGCCACCCCCGCCGGCCACGAGCTCTCGGCCGTGAGGACGGCCACGGCGGGCTCGAAGGCCTCGCGCACGGCAGTCTCGGCGACCGCGCGCTTCAGCGCGGGGAGCCCGCCGAAGTGGTAGTGGACGAGCCCCTGGTGCGTGCCGGCGCGCTCGGCGACGGCCCGCGCGGTCAGCCCCGACCACCCCCGTTCGGCGAGCAGCTCCAGTCCGGCAGCGACGAGCTGGTCCCGTCGCCGCGCGCCGCGCCCCGGCCCGGCCGGCCCGGTCCCGCGCTCGATCTCGTCCGGCACCCGCCCACCGTAGGGCCGCGGCAGCGCCGTCCTCCGCCTCCACCTTGACAGCGACTTGGTCACACGACCAAGTTGGCCGCATGACCAAGAGCTCTCACGGCGCGGGCATCGACTGGTCGCTACCGGACGGGCCCCCGGACTGGCTGCTGGGCAGCGGCGCGGTGCCCGCCGAGCGCCGGCTGGTCGCAGCGGCGGGTGTCGTGGCCACCGGGGCGGTGCTCGCCGTGGCCGCCGTCCAGGACGTCCCCTGGTCGTGGTGGCAGTGGGCGCTCGTCGTCGTGCTCACCGTGGACGTCGCCGGGGGTGTCGTGGCCAACGCCCTCGGGTCGGCCAAGCGCCTCTACCACTCCCCGGTCCCGCCGGGGCTGCCCCTGCCGCAGCGCGTCCTCCGCAGCCCCGTCGGGTTCGCGGCGGTGCACGTGCACCCGTTCGTCCTGGCCGCGCTCCTCCCCGACGCCACCGCGGTCTGGGCGGCCGCCTGGTACGTGCTCTGCCTCGCCGGCACCGCCGCGGTCGTCGGCGTGCCCCTGTACCTGCGGCGGCCCCTGGCCGCGGCGGTCGGAACGGTCGCGGTCGTCGCGGCGCCGCTGGTCACGGCGCCCGCCGGGCTGGCCTGGTTCGGCCCGGTCCTGGCCCTGAAGCTCGTGGCCGCGCACGCCGTCCGCGAGGAGCCCTACCGGCCGCCCGGCGGCTGAGCACCCGTCGTGCCGGCCTGCGCTGTGTGCGCACGGCGCGGGCCGGGCGGCGCCGCGACGACGCCACGCGCACGGATCGCGGCCGCGCGGCGCCGGTCGTCAGCGGCGGGGCAGCCCGATCAGCACCTCGTCCTGCTCGAACGGCGGGCCCGCCGGGTGGGGATCGCCGTCACCGACCTGCCGCGCCGCCCGCCACTGACCGGGTGCCCAGGCGCGGGTCAGCAGCCCGTCCTCCGACAGCGCGACGAGGGCGCCACCCTCGGTCGCCAGCAGCCCGGCCTCGATCCGCTCGTCCTCGCCCTCGGCGGTCTGCACCGTCCAGATCGGCATCCCGTTCTCCCCCCTCGCGGCACCGCCCCCGGCGCCCGGTGCGAGCAGACAACGGGGCCGGGTGCCCGGGTGCAACCCTCCCCCGGCGCGCCATGGCGGTCCGTAACGGAACGACAGAGGACGGATCGCAGGCGACGTCAGTCGTCCTCGTCGACCCAGTCGAGCGTGCGGGAGACCGCCTTCTGCCACTTGCGGTAGTAGCGCTCGCGCTGCTCGACGGGCATCTGCGGGGTCCAGCGGCGGTCCTCGGCCCACTGCGCGGCCAGCTCGTCGCGGTCGGCCCAGAACCCGACCGCCAGCCCCGCGGCGTAGGCGGCGCCCAGCGCGGTGGTCTCGGCGATCCGGGGCCGGACGACGTCGACACCGAGGACGTCGGCCTGGAACTGCATGAGCAGCTCGTTGACCACCATCCCGCCGTCGACCCGCAGCTCGCGCAGCGCCACCCCGCTGTCGGCGTCCATCGCCTCGACCACCTCGCGGGTCTGGTAGGCGGTGGACTCCAGCACCGCCCGCGCGACGTGCCCGCGGTCGACGTAGCGGGTCAGCCCGACCAGCGCACCCCGGGCGTCGGAGCGCCAGTGCGGGGCGAACAGCCCGGAGAAGGCGGGCACGAAGTAGGCGCCGCCGTTGTCCTCCACCGAGCGGGCGACCGCCTCGATCTCACCGGCGCCGCCGATGAGCCGCAGGTTGTCGCGCAGCCACTGCACCAGCGAGCCGGTGACCGCGATCGAGCCCTCGAGGGCGTACACCGGCTTCTCCTCCCCCAGCCGGTAGCACACCGTGGTGAGCAGGCCGTTGTCGGAGCGGACCGCCGTCTCCCCGGTGTTCAGCAGCAGGAAGTTGCCGGTGCCGTAGGTGTTCTTCGCCATCCCGGGCGTGAAGCAGACCTGCCCGAAGGTGGCCGCCTGCTGGTCACCGAGAGACCCGGCGATCGGGACCCCGGCCAGCGCGCCGCCCTTGCGCCCCTCCCCGTAGACCTCGGAGTTGGAGCGGATCTCGGGCAGCATCGACAGCGGGATCCGCAGCTCCGCGGCGATCGACTCGTCCCACTGCAGCGTGGCCAGGTCCATGAGCAGCGTGCGCGAGGCGTTGGTGACGTCGGTGAGGTGCAGGCCGCCGTCGGGCCCGCCGGTGGCGTTCCACAGCAGCCAGCTGTCGATCGTGCCCATCAGCAGCTCGCCGGCCTCGGCGCGCTCCCGGGCGCCCTCGACGTTGTCGAGGATCCAGGTCACCTTCGGCCCGGCGAAGTAGGTGGCCAGCGGCAGGCCGGTGCGCTCCCGGTACCGCTCCGCGCCGCCGCCGAGCTCACCGAGCTGCCGGCAGATCGCGTCGGTGCGGGTGTCCTGCCAGACGATCGCGTTGTACACCGGCTCGCCGGTGGTGCGGTCCCAGAC
Organism: Geodermatophilus sp. SYSU D00766; assembly: GCF_054049915.1. Lineage (NCBI taxonomy): Bacteria > Bacillati > Actinomycetota > Actinomycetes > Geodermatophilales > Geodermatophilaceae > Geodermatophilus > Geodermatophilus sp. SYSU D00766. Next base: position 13,495 of record NZ_JBJGYI010000041.1, on the reverse strand, counting down.
GACGGCGGTCTCGCGCTGGTTGGTCAGCCCGACGGCGGCCAGGTCACCGGCGACGGCGTCGGCGCGGGCCAGCGCCAGCCCGACGACGTCGCGGGTGTTGCCCCAGATCTCCACCGGGTCGTGCTCCACCCACCCGGCACGCGGGAACACCTGCCGGTGCTCCTCCTGCGCCGAGGCGACGACCAACCCCGCGTGGTCGAAGACGATGCAGCGGGTGCTCGTCGTCCCCTGGTCGATGGCGGCGACGTACCGGGTCAACGCTGACCTCCAGGCTGGGATCGGACGGGTTCAGGCGGACTCGGCGAACGGCCGGATCTCGGGGGCCTGCAGGCGGGCGCGCTCGGCGGAGCTGTCGTCGGGCATCGCCTCGGCGGCCCGCTCGGCCTCGACCCGCGCCAGGTAGGTGGCGATCTCGCGCTCGCGCTGCTCGTCGTCCCAGCCCAGCAGCCGGGCCATGAGCTCCGCGGCGGGGCGGGCCGACGCCGTCCCGCGGTCGGCCTGCTCGTAGGACAGCCGGGTGCGGCGGGTGAGCACGTCCTCCAGGTGCAGCGCGCCCTCGGCGGTGACGGCGTAGACGACCTCGGCGCGCACGTAGTCCGGCGCGCCCTCCAGGGGCCGGCCGAGGTCGGGGTCGGCGTCGACCAGGGCGAGCAGCTCGTCGACGAGGCTGCCGTAGCGGTCGAGCAGGTGCTCCACGCGGGTCTCGGTCCAGCCGTGGGCGCGGGCGAGGTGCGCCTTGCGGTTCCAGCGCACCCGGTAGCCGTCGGCGCCGGCCAGCGGCAGCTCCTCGGTCAGCGAGGCCGGGACCGGCGCGTCGGGGTCCTCCCCGGGGGCGCGATCGGCCAGCGCCATGTCGACGACGTCGCGGGCCATGACCCGGTAGGTCGTGTACTTGCCGCCGGCGATGACGGTCAGCCCCGGCCGCACGGTGGCCACGGTGTGCTCGCGGGACACCCTCGTCGTCGCCGCACCCTCCTCACCGACCGGCTGCAGCAGGGGCCGCAGCCCGGTGTAGACCCCGACGACGTCGTCGCGCGACAGCGGCCGCTCGAGCACCTCGTTGGCCCGCTCGAGGAGGTAGTCGACGTCGGCGGCGGAGGCGACGGGGTGGTCCTTGGCCAGGTCCCAGGGGGTGTCGGTGGTGCCGATCACCCAGTGAGTGGGCCACGGGATGATGAACAGCACGCTCTTCTCGGTGCGCAGGATGATCCCGTCCTCGCCGGCGATGACCTCGCGCGGGACGGCGATGTGCACGCCCTTCGACGCCCGCACGGTGAGGCCCTGGGCCCGGAAGAGCTCCTGGGTCTGGTCGGTCCACACCCCGGTGGCGCCGACGACGTGGCGCGCCCGGACGGTCAGCTCGCGGCCGGTCTCCAGGTCGACGGCGCGCACGCCGGCGACCCGGCCGCCCTCCTCCAGGTAGCCGACGACCTGGGTGCGGCTGGCGGCCAGCGCGCCGTGGCCGACGGCGGTGCGGACCAGCACCTGCACGAGGCGGGCGTCGTCGACCTTGGCGTCCCAGTAGCGGATGGCGCCGACGGCGGCGTCCTCCCGCAGCGACGGCGCCGCCCGGCGCAGCGCCTTCCTCGACAGGTGCCGGTGCAGCGGCACGCCCTGTCCGCCCGCGCGGCCGAGCAGCCCGCCGAGGACGTCGTAGAGCGCGATGCCGGCGCCGGTGTAGGCCCGCTCCCACACCCGGTGGCGCAGCGGGTAGAGGAACGGCACGGGGTGCACCAGGTGCGGGGCGAGCCGGCCGACGAGCAGGCCGCGCTCGTGCAGCGCCTCGCGGACGAGCGCGAAGTCGAGCATCTCCAGGTAGCGCAGCCCGCCGTGGACGAGCTTGCTCGCGCGGCTGGAGGTGCCCGAGGCCCAGTCGCGCTGCTCGACCAGGCCCACGGTGAGGCCACGGCTGGCCGCGTCGAGGGCGGCGCCGGCGCCGGTGACCCCGCCGCCGATCACCAGGACGTCGAGCACGTCGGCGGACATGCGGGCGAGGGCGCGCGTGCGGACCTCGGGCGAGAGGGCGGTGGACACCGGGCAGCACTCCTGGGTGGGGACCATGGCAGTGGGGGGGGCGGGGGGGGCGCCCCCCCCCCCCCCCACGTCCACGTGCTCGGAACGCCCAGTCCCGGCGTCGGTCCCCACGACCCTCCTCACCGGCCCGCCCCGCGGCGGGCCCGGCCGACCGCACCCCGGAGGTGCCCGTGACCCTCGTCCCCGACACACCCCGTACCGCCCGGTCCGGTTCCGGCCGGCTGCTCGCCGACCTGGCCCGGGTGGTGCGCGCGCACGTCACCCGCCGCACCGGTCCCGCGCCGGAGGCACCGCCCACACCCGAGGGTGCGCTGCTGGCCGCCATGTGTCACGACATGCGCAGCCCCCTGGCCTCGCTGGAGGCGCTGCTGCGGACGCTCGACCGCGCGGCACCCGACCGCCCCGAGGTGCTGGAGCTCGCGCGCGAGCAGACCGCGCACCTGTCGTCGATGCTGCGCACCGCCGACGCCAGCGGCGGGGCGACGCGGCGCGCGGCGGGCGGGCGGCTGCTCGGCGACGTCGTGCGCGCGTCCGCCGCCGCCTCCGGGCTGCCCGCGGGGAGGCTGACGCTGGCGCTGCAGGAGTGCGCCGGCGACGTCGGGGTGGCCGACGCCCGGGTGCAGCGGATCCTCACCAACCTGCTGGAGAACGCCCACCGGCACGGCGCGGGCTCGCCGGTGCTGCTCTGCGTCACCTGCCGCGGCGGGTGGGTGTGCCTGGCCCTCACCCAGGACGTCGCCTGCCCCGACCGGGTGGTGCAGTACCTCCGCGGCGACACCCCGCCGGTCGACCTCACCGGGCTGGGCCTGTGGTCGGTGCAGCGGCACGCCCACGACCTCGGGGGCCGGGTGACCTGGGCCGTCACCGCGGCCGGGCTGACCCTGCGCGTGGAGCTCCCCGACCGCTGAGGAGGAGTCCCCGCGGGGGGTCAGCCGCCGAACGGGCCCGGGCCCGACTGAGCAGTCGTCGTCCGCGTCTGCGGCGTGTCCGTGCACGTCGCCGACGACAGGTGCTCACTGGCGCCGGCAGGCCGACGATGGGAATGGCACCGGGGGGCCACGGGACGGCACCGGTGGGCCAACGGGCGCGGGCAGATCCCCGGTGTCACCGCAGCAGCGGCGGCGAGACGACGCACCGAGGGAGAGCCCGTGTTCACGCACACCCACGCCCTGCAGTACGAGGCCAAGCCGGACGGTCCCGATCCGGACTTCGCCCGCAAGATGCAGGAGATCCTCGGCGGTCAGTGGGGCGAGATGACCGTCGCCACCCAGTACCTGCTGCAGGGCTGGAACTGCCGGCTGCCCGGCAAGTACAAGGACATGCTCCTCTCGATCGGCACCGAGGAGCTGGCCCACGTCGAGATGATCATCACGATGATCGACCGGCTGCTCGACCACGCGCCGCTCAAGCCCGACTCGGCCGACCGCACCAAGGAGGCGGCCGCCGGCTACGGCCAGCACAACCCGCAGCACCTCATCCAGAACGGCCAGGCCGCGTCCTACATGGACAGCATGGGCAACCCGTGGACCGGCGCGTACGTGACCGCCAGCGGCAACCTGTACGCGGACTTCATGTACAACGCCACCGCCGAGATGCAGGGCCGGCTGCAGGTGGCCCGGCTCTACAACATGACCGACGACCCGGGCGTCAAGGACCTGCTGCGCTTCCTCATCACCCGCGACCACATGCACCAGCAGCAGTGGCTGGCCGCCGTCGAGCAGCTCAAGGAGGACGGCCTCGAGGGGCTGCCGGTGCCCGAGGCCTTCCCGCTGGACGAGGAGGTCGGTGACCTGGGCTACACCTTCATCCAGGCCTCCGACGGGCCCGAGGCCGCCAACGGCCGGTGGGCGTCGGGTCCCTCGATCGACGGCCGCAGCACCTTCCGCGCCGCGGCGATCGAGGCCACCGCCGACGCCCCGACGCTGCCCCCGGGTGACCCGCGGCTCTACAGCACGCCGCAGACCGAGGCCCACACGATGCTGCAGAAGGCCAAGGACCTGCTCAAGTGAGGCGCTGACCTCGCCCTCCCGCGCCGTCGCCGCGCCGGTGGCCGGACCCCGCGGTCCGGACACCGGCCCGGCGGGCGCCTCCCGCTCGCCCGGCAGTCCCGGAGGTCCCCGTGCACCTGCCCACCCCCGCCGTCCTGCTGACGGTCGTCTACGCCGCGGCGCTCGCCGTCGCGGTGGCCGGCGCCGCCGCCGGCTCCGCCCGCGAGGCGCTCGCCGGCCTCGTCGTCCTCACCGCCCTCGCCGCCCGGTGGGCGGTGCGCCGCTCGCGCCGGACCGTCCCCTCGACCGGGGCCGCCGTCGCCGCGGTCGACGCCGCCCTGGCCGCTCCCCCGCTGGCCGACCCGGCCCCCGCCGTCCGCGCCGCCTGATCCCGGTCCCCGGCGGGCGATGATTAGGTGACCTGATCGTGGCGCGTCCTCCCTCGCGGCCCACCGTGCGGGAGGACGCGCTGCGGTGAGGGAGGACGCCGCGTCGGGCCCGTGAACGCGTCTGGCGCGCGCCCCCGAGCGGGAACGCGCGCCAGACGAGGTGCTGGAACCGGTGAGGTGCTCGAACGGCCCCTGTGCAGGACCCCGCCGCGAGCGTGCGAGCGGTGGGGGGCACGGGGGTCCTCCTAGTGCTGGACGGCCTTCTCCGCCCCGATCCCGGTGAGCGAGCGGACCTCGAGCTCGGCGTTCTTGTCGAGGTCGGGCCGCTCCTTGGACAGCACGGTGCCGAGCCAGCCGAGGAAGAACGACAGCGGGATCGACACGATGCCGGGGTTGTTCAGCGGGAACCAGTGGAAGTCCACGTCCTGGAACAGGGACGGGGACAGCCCGGTGGCCGGGTTGACCGGCGCCCCCGAGACGACCGGTGAGAAGAGGATCAGCACGATGCAGGTGATCAGCCCGCCGTACATCGACCACAGCGCGCCCTGGGTGGTGAAGCGCTTCCAGAACAGCGTGTAGAGGATCGTCGGGAGGTTCGCCGAGGCGGCCACCGCGAACGCCAGCGCCACGAGGAAGGCGATGTTCAGACCGGCCTGCAGGGCCAGGATGCCCAGGCCGATCGAGATCGCCCCGATGACGACGGCGGTGATGCGGGCGATCCGCACCTCCCCGTTCGGCGGCACCTTGCCCTTCTTGATCACCGACGCGTAGACGTCGTGGGCGAAGGACGCCGACGCGGTGATGGTGAGGCCCGCGACCACCGCGAGGATCGTCGCGAACGCCACCCCGGCGATGATGCCGAGCAGGATCGTGCCGCCGAGCTCGAAGGCCAGCAGCGGCGCGGCGGAGTTCACCGCACCGGGCGCGCCGAGGATCCGCTCGGCCCCGACGAGGGCGCCGGCGCCGTACCCGATCACCAGGCTGAACAGGTAGAAGATGCCGATCAGCCAGATCGCCCAGACCACCGAGCGCCGGGCGTCCTTCGCCGTCGGCACGGTGTAGAAGCGCATGAGCACGTGCGGCAGGCCCGCCGTCCCGAGGACCAGGGCCAGGCCGAGGGAGACGAAGTCGAGCTTGGAGGTGCTCGTCGCGCCGTACTGGGCGCCGGGGGCGAGGACGTCGCGGCCCTCGACGGCGTTGGCCTGCGCGCCGCCGAGCAGCTCGGACAGGTTGAACCCGAACTCGGCGAGCACCCAGAGGGTCATGACCAGCGCGCCGGCGATGAGCAGCGAGGCCTTGATGATCTGCACCCACGTGGTGCCCCGCATGCCGCCGACCAGCACGTAGATGATCATCAGCGCGCCGACCAGGACGACGACGAGCGCCTGCGCCGCCTCGCCGGTGACCCCGAGCAGCAGGGTCACCAGGCCGCCCGCGCCCGCCATCTGCGCCAGCAGGTAGAACAGCGACACCGCCAGCGTCGAGATGGCCGCCGCGGTGCGCACCGGCCCCTGCCGCATCCGGAAGGCCAGGACGTCGGCCATCGTGTACCGGGCGGTGTTGCGCATGAGCTCGGCGACGAGCAGCAGCGCCACCAGCCAGGCGACGAGGAAGCCGATCGAGTAGAGGAAGCCGTCGTAGCCGTAGACGGCGATGGCCCCGGCGATGCCGAGGAACGACGCCGCCGACAGGTAGTCACCGGCGATGGCCAGGCCGTTCTGGGTGCCGCTGATGTTGCGGCCGGCCGCGTAGTAGTCGGCGGCGCTCTTGTTGTTGCGGCTGGCGCGGAAGGTGATGACCAGCGTGATCAGCACGAACGCGCCGAAGATGGAGATGTTGACGGCCGGGCTGCCGATCGTGGCCTCGGCCGCGAGGACCTGGGCCTCAGGCACGGGTCGCCCCCTTCCCGAGGTCGGTGCGGGTGCCGCCGGCGTACTGGTGGGACTCCAGCCGCTCGCGCATCTCGTCGGCGATCGGGTCGGTCTGGCGGTTCGCGTGCGCCACGTAGAGGTGGGTGATGAGGAACGTCGAGAGGAACTGCCCGAGCCCCAGCAGCAGGCCGAGGTTGACGTTGCCGAAGACCGGGGTGGCCATGAAGTCCGGCGCGTAGGTCGACAGCAGGACGTAGAGCAGGTACCAGGCCAGGAACGCCACCGTCATCGGGAACGCGAAGCGGCGGAAGCGACGGCGCAGCTCGGTGAACTCCGGCGAGTCCTGCGCCTGCCGGTACTCCTCAGGCGTCAGCAGCCGCCGGTCGGCGGGATCGGTCACGGGTGGGCCCCCTCGTCAGCGGAACGTCGTCGGTCTGTGACGGCGCTCACCCTAAGTCGTGGGCGGTCGGGTCGCGAACGACCGGGACACAGCCGTGACCTGACCTTCTGCCGTCCGTAACGCCGCCGGAACCGCCGCGCGCTGCGATGGGTCATGGCCGCGACGGCGCCCCCGGCGACCTCCTCCGCGACGGCCCACCCCGGCGTCGCGCCAGGCCACGCCTGGCACGCGGTCGGGCTCTCCCGGGACCTGCGGCCGGGCGGCTGGCTGCAGGTGCGTCTGCTCGGCCGGACGTGGCGGCTGCGCCGCGACGCCGGGGGCCTGGTGGCCGATCCGCCGGCGTGGGCCGTGCGCGAGCGGTTCGGCGTCGTCTGGCTGGCGCCGGCCTGCCCCCGCGACGTCCCGCTGGAGCTGCCCGAGCACGAGGACCGGCGGTTCGTGCACCGCTGGCTGCCCCCCGCCCGGGCCGCGGGGCCGCCCGGTCCGCTGACCGACGCCCTCCTCGACGCCGCGCGCTCCCGGCGCCCCGCCGTCGTCCGGGGGGCCTTCCGGGTGCGCCTCGACCTCCGCGACGACCTCCGCGACGCCGGGGCGGGGACGACGGTCCTGCACCTGCTGCACCCCGAGGACGGCGACTCCACCCGCGTCTACACCGGCGTCTACCTGGCCGCCGGTCCCGGCCGGCCGCTGCCGGGGCCGGACGACGTCGCCGCGGAGGTCGCGCGCCAGGAGCGGCTGCTGGCCGAGGCCGTCGCCGGGTGCGCGCGGTGGGCCGCGCACGATCAGGTGACCTGATCGTGCTGCGTCCTGACCCGCGGTGGGCGGTGAGCCAGGACGCGCGGAGGTGAGCCAGGACGGCGCCTCAGTCGGCGGGGAGCTCCTCGCCGCACGCGGCGCAGACGGTCGGCGGGTCCACGTCGGCCACCCGCCCGCACGCCGGGCACACCCGGTGCAGGAAGCACGCGGGGTCCCCGCCCTCGACGACGTCCCGGACGACGGCGGCCGGCCGCGGACCGTTCAGCGCCGCGGCGAACCCGCCCAGGACGGCGAGCACGTCGTCGCGCCGCCCCCCGCCGAGAGCGGCCAGCGCCGCCCGCAGCTCGGTCAGCCGCAGCGCGTCGTAGCGGTCGAGCAGCTCCTCGCCGGCCGGGGACAGCCGCAGGCTCACCGCGCGCCGGCTGGCCGGTGAGGGCCGGCGGTCGACGAGACCGGCGACCACCAGCCGGTCGACGAGCCGGCTGGTGGTGGAGACCCCGCCGCCGACCCCGCGGGCCAGCTCGGCCAGCGACGCGTCGGGGCAGTGCCGCAGCACGGTCAGCGCCCGCAGCTGCACCACCGAGACCGGGCCCAGCTCCGACGCCGCGCGGGTGGACACGCCCACGACCCCGCGCGCCAGGTCCAGCAGCACCTCGTCGGCGTCCACGACCCCTCCCCGGGATGTTGCAGTCCGGCAACAGTTGGCCTCAGGCAGCACCAGGTGGGTAACCGTACGGCACCGGACCCCCAGACGAGGAGGACGAGCATGCCCCGCACCGCCCTGGCCGCCCCTGTCGCAGCCGTCGCCCTGGTCCTGGCCGGCGGCTGCAGCGCCGAGCAGCCCCTGTCGGTGCCCGGACCCGAGGTCTCCGGCGGCGCGATCGGCCCCGACGAGGCCGTGACCGGCGACCTCTCGGTGCTGCAGGTCCAGCTGGAGTACCCGCTCGACGGCGTCTACGAGGAGGGCGAGGACGCCCGGCTCTTCCTCGGCATCGCCAACAGCGGCGGTACCGACGACGAGCTGGTCGACGTCACCGGCCCCGGCTTCGCCGACGCGGTCGACGACGACGGCGGCGACGTCGACGTCCCGGTCCCGGCGAACGACAACGTCTACGTCGGTGCCGAGGGTGCCCCGACGGTCACGCTCGTCGACCTCGGGCGCCCGCTGCGCTCCTCGCAGTCACTGCCGGTCACCCTGGTGTTCCGGGAGGCCGGTGAGGTCACCGTCGAGGCGATGGTCTCCGCCGAGCGCCAGACGCCGCAGCCGCCGTTCGACTTCCCCGACCCGGCCGAGGACGTCACCCCGTGACGACCGCCTCGCCGCCGGGACCGGTCGCCGACCGGCGGCGGCTGGGATGCTGGACGGCGTGCCGTCACTCTCCGGGAACCGCGGCCGAGCCCGTCGCCGCCTCGCCCTGACCGCTGCCGCCCTCGCCGTGCCCGCCGGCTTCCTCGGCCGCGCCCTGTGGGGCCTGCCGACGGCGATCGGGGCCGGCCGGCGCGAGATCCGCCCGACCGTCGCCGGGTCCCCGCAGTGGTCGCAGGGCCGGTTCCACAACACCCTGCCGACGCCGGCGCTACCCCCGCCGAACGCCCGCCGAGGCCTGCTGCGGCAGTGGCACGACGACCGGCACGTGGGCCTGCCCGCCGGGCCGGTGCCCCTGGCGCAGTCCGACCTCCCCGCCGCGGCCGGCGACCTCGCCGTCACCTGGTTCGGGCACTCCAGCGCGCTGCTGGAGGTCGACGGCGCCCGGGTGCTCGTCGATCCGGTGTGGGGCTTCCGCGTCTCGCCGTCGCCGGTGTTCGGCCCGACCCGGCTGCACGAGCCACCGGTGCCGCTGGAGTCCCTGCCGCGGGTCGACGCCATCCTGGTCTCCCACGACCACTACGACCACCTCGACCTGCCCACCGTGCGGGCGCTGGTCGAGCAGCAGGACGCGCCGTTCGTCGTGCCGCTGGGGGTGGGCGTGCACCTGCGGCACTGGGGCGTGCCCGAGGAGCGCGTCGTCGAGCTGGACTGGGACGGCGCCACCACCGTCGGCGACCTGACGATCACCTGCACCGAGGCGCGGCACTTCTCCGGCCGCTACCTCACCCGCGACACCACGCTGTGGTCGTCGTGGGTGGTGGCCGGGCCGCGGCACCGGGTGTTCTTCGGCGGGGACACCGGCTACACGCCCGCCTTCGCCGGCATCGGCGCCCGGCTGGGCCCCTTCGACCTGACGCTGCTGCCGATCGGCGCCTACAACGAGGCCTGGGCGCACGTGCACATGGACCCCGAGGAGGCGGTGCGCGCACACGGCGACCTCGGCGGGGCGGCGCTGCTGCCGGTGCACTGGGCCACGTTCAACCTGGCCTTCCACCGCTGGGCCGAGCCGGTGCAGCGGCTGCTCGCCGCGGCCGCCCGCTCGGACGTGCAGGTCCTCGTGCCGCGGCCGGGGCAGCGGGTCGACGTCCTCGCCCCGCCGCCGCTGGAGGACTGGTGGACCGCCGTCGGCTCCGCGGAGCCCGGCTCGGTGGACGACGGCGGCGCGGGCAGCGCGACGATCGCCCGGCTGGCGGCCTGGCGGGCCTCGCGGGCGTCCTGACGACGGTCAGCGCAGCAGCTTCGACATCCGCCGGTCGGCCAGCGGCTTGCCGCCGGTCTGGCAGGTCGGGCAGTACTGCAGCGAGGTGTCGGCGAAGCTGACCTCGCGCACGGTGTCGCCGCAGACCGGGCAGGGCAGGCCGGTGCGGGCGTGCACCTGCAGCCCCGAGCGCTTCTCGCCCTTGAGCGTGGCCGCCGCCTGCCCGACCTGGCGGGCGAGGGCGTCGGTGAGCGTGGCGCGGACGGCGTCGTGCAGGCGGACGACCTCGTCGTCGGTCAGCCTGTCGGCCATCTTGAACGGCGACAGGCGGGCGGCGTGCAGGATCTCGTCGGAGTAGGCGTTGCCGATCCCGGACAGCAGCGTCTGGTCGGTCAGCGCCCCCTTGACCTGGCCGGAGCGGCCGGCCAGCAGCCGGGCGAAGGTGTCGCGGTCGACCTCGAGCGCGTCGGGGCCGAGCCGGGCGACGCCGGGCACCTCGGCCGGTGAGCGGACGACGTAGACGGCCAGGCCCTTGCGGGTGCCCTGCTCGGTGAGGTCGAAGCCGTTGCCGTCATCGAGGTGGACGCGGAGCGCGAGCGGGCCCCTGCCGGGCTTCGGCGGGGCGTCGGGCAGCCCGGTGCGCCAGTGCAGCCACCCGGCGCGGGCCAGGTGGACGACCAGGTGCAGGCCGGAGACGTCGAGGTCGAGGAACTTGCCGTGCCGCGCGGCGCCGGTGACCTCCAGCCCGGCCAGCGCCGACAGCGGCGGGTCGAAGGTCTTGAGCGCCTGCAGGGCGGTCAGGTCGGCGCGCGCGACCACCCGGCCGACGGCGTTCTCGCGGAGGAACGCCGCCAGCGCCTCCACCTCGGGCAACTCGGGCACCCGGCCATGATCCCCGCCGCACCCGCCCGGCGTCGTCCCCCATCGTGTGCACTTCCGCGGAAGTGCCCCGGGAGGAGTGCCCGCCACCGGCCCGGAGACCGTGCACTTCCGCGGAAGTGCACGGCGGGTCAGGGGCCGGTGAAGCTGGTGCGGTCGGTGACGGGGGCGGTGGCGCCGGGCTCGGTGCGGGCCTGCTCGGCGACGGCCGCGGCGACCGCGGGGGTGACCGCCGGGTCGAACACGCTCGGGATCACGTAGTTGGCGTTGAGCTGGTCGTCGCGCACCAGCGCCGACAGCGCCTCGGCCGCGGCCAGCAGCATGCCGGTGCTGATCTCGGTGGCGCGGGCGTCGAGCAGGCCGCGGAACACCCCGGGGAAGGCCAGCACGTTGTTGATCTGGTTGGGCAGGTCCGAGCGGCCCGAGGCGACCACCGCCGCGTACTGCCGGGCCCGCACCGGGTCGACCTCCGGCGTCGGGTTGGCCATCGGGAACACCACCGCCCGCTCGGCCATCCCCGCCAGCGCCTCGACCGGCAGCACGTTGCCCGCGCTGACCCCGATGAAGACGTCGGCGCCGGCCAGCGCGTCGGGCAGCTCGCCGCGGACGCGCCCGGGGTTGGTCCGCGCCGCGAGGGCCTGCTTGGCGGGGCTGAGCCGCTCGTCGTCGGGCGAGAGGATGCCCTCGCGGTCCCACACCAGCACCTGCCGGGCGCCGGCCTCCAGCAGCAGGTGCACGATCGCCGTCCCCGCCGCGCCGGCACCGGCGACGACGATCCGCACGTCGGGCAGCTGCTTGTCCACCACGCGCAGGGCGTTGCGCAGCGCGGCCAGGGCGACGATCGCCGTCCCGTGCTGGTCGTCGTGGAAGACCGGGATGTCGAGCTTCTCCCGCAGCCGCGCCTCGACCTCGAAGCAGCGCGGCGCGGCGATGTCCTCGAGGTTGATGCCGCCGAAGCCGGGGGCGATGAGCTCGACGGCGCGCACGATCTCGTCGACGTCGTTGGTGTCCAGGCAGATCGGCCAGGCGTCGATGTCGGCGAACCGCTTGAACAGGACGGCCTTGCCCTCCATCACCGGCAGGGCCGCGCCCGGCCCGAGGTCGCCGAGGCCGAGGACCGCCGACCCGTCGGTGACGACGGCGACCGTGTTGCCCTTGATGGTCAGCCGGCGCACGTCCTCGGGGTGTTCGGCCAGCGCCAGGCAGACCCGCGCCACGCCGGGGGTGTAGGCCATCGACAGGTCGTCGCGGGTCCGCAGCGGCACCTTCGAGGCGACCTCGAGCTTGCCGCCCAGGTGCAGCAGGAAGGTGCGGTCGCTGACCTTGCGCACGGCGACGCCGGGGACGGCGCGCAGCGCGTCGACCATCTCCTCGGAGTGGGCGGCGTCGGCGGCCGAGCAGGTGACGTCGACGGTCAGCCCGTCGGAGCGGGAGTCGACGACGTCGATGGCGGTCACCGCCCCGCCGGCCGTGCCCACCGCGGTGGCGATGCGGCCGATCGACGCCGGGTCGCCGTCGGCGGTCAGCCGGACGGTGATCGAGTACGACGCCGAGGTCACCGGCCCGCGGGGGGCGGCGGCGGGGTCGCCCGGCGAGCTGTCGCCGGTGGCGGTCGTGGGCGCGGTGTCGGTGCTCACGGCCTCCATCGTGACACCGGCCCCGGCGGCGCCGGACGTTGCGGTCACAGTGGTCGCCGCCGGTAGGTTGTCTGGCTGACTAGTCAGTAATACCGTCTAGTCGTGCCGACCGAGACCTGGCCCGCCGAGTGGATGCGGGCGGCGTTGCCGCTGGTGGTGCTGGCCGTCGTCGCCGAGGAGGAGACCTACGGCTACGCGATCGCCCAGCGGCTGCAGGCGGCCGGCCTCGGGGCGGTCAAGGGCGGGACGCTCTACCCGGTGCTCAACCGGCTGGAGCAGGACGGCCTCGTCACGTCGTCCTGGCGCGAGGGCGCGGGCGGCCCCGGCCGCAAGTTCTTCACCATCACCCCGCACGGCCGCGCCTCCCTGAGCGCGCGCGTCGCCGCCTGGCACACCTTCACCGAGCGGGCCGCCGGCCTGCTCCCGTCCGTGGGGAGCCCGCGATGACCACCGGCACCGACACCTACCGGCGTGACCTCGTCGCGGCGCTGCGGGCGGGCAACGTCCCGCCCGAGCGGATCGGCGAGATCGTCGCCGAGGTCGAGAGCCACGTCGCCGACACCGGGGAGGACCCGCGCGAGGCGTTCGGCCCGGCCCGCGAGTACGCGGCGGGCTTCGCGGTGCCGCCGTCGACCCGCTCGCGGGTGTCGCTGTGGGCACTCGTCGCACTGGGCGCCGGCTGCGGCTGGCTCATCGCCGAGGGGGTCTTCGGCGTGTTCCGCAACGAGCCGGTGCTCGGCCTGCCGGAGGGCTGGGCGCTCGCGGCCGGGTGGCTGCTGTGGATCCCCGCGGTGGCCGTCCAGGCCCGGCGCCACGCCCCCGTGCGGGACCCGCGAACCGGCCGGTCACTCACACCGGGCCGCGGCCGGGTGGTCCTCGCCATGACCGTGTTCCTCCTCCTGCTCATGCTGGTCACCGCCCTGGCGGCCGCGCTGACCGGCGCCTGACCCACCCGTGCACTTCCGCGGAAGTGC
>NZ_JBJGYI010000040.1:0-42167 GCF_054049915.1 Geodermatophilus sp. SYSU D00766 | reverse complement strand
CCCCCCCCCCCCCCCCCCCCCCCCCCCCCCCCCCCCCCCCCCCCCCCCCCCCGGGGACGCCGGCGCTCAGCCGCTGAAGGCGTCGACGATGTCCATGACGGCCGGTCCGAGCAGCACGATGAACAGGACCGGCAGGATGCACAGCATCAGCGGGAAGATGACCTTCACCGGGATCTGCATGGCCTTCTCCTCGGCCCGCTGCCGGCGCTTGAGCCGCATCTCGGCGGCCTGGGTGCGCAGCACGTCGGCGATGGAGACGCCGTACACGTCGGCCTGCACGACCGCCCGGATGAACCGCCGCAGGTCCTCCACCCCCGTCCGCTCGGCGAGCGCGAGGTAGGCCTCCCGGCGGGGCTGCCCCACGCCGATGTCCTGCAGCGTGCGCACCAGCTCCTCGGCCAGCGGTCCCCGCCCGGTGCGCCCGGCCCGGGCCATGGCCGCCTCGAAGCCGAGGCCGGCCTCCACCGCGATGGTCATCTGGTCGAGGGTGTCGGCCAGCTCCAGCCCGATGGCCTGCTGGCGCTCCTGGCCGCGGCTGTGCAGCAGCAGCTCCGGCACGACGTAGGCGACGACCGTCACGCCGACCGCCATGAGCACCGACAGCGGCCCGGGGCTGCGGACGACCACCAGCAGCCCGAGGACGGCCGCGACGGCGGCCAGCACCAGCTTGGCGGCGACCAGCCGCTGCACCGGCCAGGCGGCGGGTCGCCCCGCCGCGCCGGCCAGCCGGTCGAGCCGGGCCACGGTGCCCGCGGGGGTGAGCAGGGAGACCAGGCGCCCGAGCACCCCCGGACGGGCCCGGGCGGCCCGGGCACCGGCCCCGGCCACGTCGAGCCCGCGGGTCAGGTTGGCCCGGGACCGGGCGGCGGCGTCCTGCGGGCGGGCCACCAGCGCCCACCCGAGCAGCGGGACGCCGACGGCCACCGCGAGCGTCGCGGCGAGGACGGGTGCGGGGACGGTGCCCATCAGAACCGGATCCGCACGGTCTTGCGGAGCCACAGCCCGCCGACGAGCAGCAGGCCCAGCGACACGGCCACCATGACCCAGCCGGACAGGGACTCGGTGAACGTGGCGACGTAGGCGGGGTTGGTCACCGACAGGAAGGCGACGATGCCGCCCGGCAGGGCCATGAGCACCCAGGCCGACAGCCGCCCCTCCGCCGACAGGGCCTTCACCTGACGGCGGATGGCGTTGCGCTCCCGGATGGTGGTGGCCACGGTGTCGAGCACCTCGGCCAGGTTGCCGCCCACCTCCCGCTGGATGGCGATGGCCTGGGCGATCCAGCGGAAGTCGTCGCTGTCGACGCGCTCGCCCACCTCGTCGAGGGCGGCGCCGAGGTCGCGGCCCACCCGGGTCTCGTTCACGATCCGGGCGAACTCCTCGCCGATGGGTGCCGGGGCCTGCTCGGCCACGGCGTCGATCGCGCGCAGCAGGCTGTGACCGGCGCGGAGGCTGCTGGCCATCAGCTGCAGGGCGTCGTCGAGCTGGTCGGCGAAGCGGGCCTGCCGGCGGCCGGTCCGCAGCCGGACCAGCACCCGCGCGCCCACCGGTGCGAGCACGGCGAGCAGCAGCCCGGCGGCGACCCCGCCGAGCAGCCAGCCGGCCGCGCCGAGCACGAGCGCCGCGAGCCCGGTCAGGAGCACGACCTCGGCCAGCGGCAGGCCGATGCCGGCCCGCTCGAGGGCCGCCGCGCCGGCCGCCACGCCCCCGCGCCGGGCGATGACCTGCTCGACGCCGCCGGAGGCCTGCGCGGTCACCTTCGACAGCAGGGTCGGCGGTGGGGCGATCGAGGGGTCCAGCCGGGCCAGCGGGACGCGCCGCGGGCCGGGCGGCACCGCGCCCAGGGTCAGCAGCGCCAGCCCGCCGCCGACCAGCAGCAGCCCGAGGAGCAGCACCCCCGGGGACGCCAGCGCCGGGGAGATCGATGCCGGCGACATCAGCCCCACCCCCGCGCCCTCGCCGGCACGCCGAACACCGACGGGGAGACCCGGATGCCGAGCTCCTCGAAGCGGTCGGTGAAGCGCGGCCGCACCCCGGTCGCGACCGGCGCGCCCAGGAAGCGACCGCCGGCGTCGACGCCGGCGGAGTAGTCGAAGAGGAAGGCGTCCTGCAGCGTGACGGTCTCCCCCTCCATGCCCTGCACCTCGGTCACGTGGGTGACCCGCCGGGTGCCGTCGCGCAGCCGGGTCAGCTGGACGACGACGTCGACGGCGGAGGCGATCTGCTCGCGGATGGCCCGCAGCGGCAGGTCCATGCCGGCCATGAGCACCAGCGTCTCCAGGCGGGCGATCGCGTCGCGCGGTGAGTTGGCGTGCACCGTCGACAGCGAGCCGTCGTGGCCGGTGTTCATCGCCTGCAGCATGTCCAGCGACTCACCGCCGCGGCACTCCCCCACCACGATGCGGTCGGGGCGCATCCGCAGGCTGTTGCGCACCAGGTCGCGGATGGTGACCGCGCCCCGGCCCTCGATGTTGGGCGGGCGGGACTCCAGGCGGACCACGTGCGCCTGCTGCAGCTGCAGCTCGACGGCGTCCTCGATGGTGACGATGCGCTCGCCCTCGGGGATGAACGAGGACAGGACGTTGAGCAGCGTCGTCTTCCCGGTGCCCGTGCCGCCGGAGACGATGATGTTGAGCCGGGCCTCCACGCAGGCGTGCAGCAGCTCGGCCATCTCCGGCGAGAGGGTGCCGAAGCCGATGAGGTCCTCGACGCCGAAGGGGTCCTTGGCGAACTTGCGGATGGTCAGCGTCGAGCCGCTGAAGGCCAGCGGCGGGATGATCGCGTTGACGCGGGACCCGTCGGCGAGGCGGGCGTCCACCATCGGCGAGGACTCGTCGACGCGGCGTCCCACCCGCGACACGATGCGGTCGATCACCCGGCGCAGGTGCTCCTCGGAGGTGAAGCGTGCGCCCGAGCGGACCAGCTTGCCGCCCTGCTCGACGTAGACCGCGTCGGGGCCGTTGCACATGATCTCGGTGACGCTCGGGTCGTCGAGCAGCCGCTGCAGCGGGCCGAAGCCGAGCACGTCGTCGGCCAGCTCGGCGGTCAGCCGGGCACGCTCGTCGGCCGACAGCGGCACCTTCTCCTCGTCGACGACGACGTCGAGCTCGCCGAGGACGATCCCGCGCAGCTGCTCCTCCGACAGCGACGGGTCGTTGAGCCGCGCGCCCATCCGCTCGAACAGCGCCTTGGCGACCCGGTCCTTGAGCCGGGTCAGCGCGTCAGTGGGCGGGGCGGGGACGGCCGCGGGGACGGGGCGGGGAGCAGTGGTCACCGGTGGTGCCGCCGGCACGGGCTTCTGCAGGGTGGTGGACTCGGCCGGGCGGCCCTTGGCGGCGGCCAGGCGGGAGGCGAGGTTCACGACACCGCCCGGTGCTTGGCGCGGTAGCGGCCGGGCTTGACCAGCGGGGTGGCCGAGAAGCGGGACACCAGCGCGCGCAGCTCCCTGGCCGCCGGGTCCTTGCGGCCGCTGGCCAGGATGGGCACGCCCTGGTTGGTGGAGGCCGGGACGGCCGCCGACCGCGGGACGACGACGTCGACCCCGGTGCCGATCGCGGACTCGACGTCGCGCTGCGAGAGCCCGCCCTTCGGGTCGGCCATGTTCATGACCACGTGCCGCCCGGCCGGGATCATGCCGAGCTCGCCGAGCACCTGCACCTCCTTGCGCAGGCCCCGGACGCCGGGGACGTCCATGCTGCTGAGCAGGACGACGTCGGTGGCGCCGTCGATGGCCGCCAGCGTCTGCTCCGACAGCCCCGGGGCGGTGTCGACGACGACGTAGCGGAACTCGCGCGCCAGCGCAGTGAGCAGGCGGGCGACGTCGCCGGCGGTCACCGTGTCCCCGGCGGCCGGGGAGTCGGAGCCGCAGACGGCGAGCAGCCCGCTCGGGTGCTGGGTGAGGAAGGTCTTGAGGACCATCGTGTCCTGGCTGGCCGGGCCGTGGACGGCGTCGGGCAGCGTGTACTCGGGCACCAGGCCGAGCGCGGAGGCGACGTCGCCGAACTGCACGTCGAGGTCGACCAGCACGGTCCCCTGCGGGGCGGTGGCGGCCAGGCCGACGGCGAGGTTGGTGGCCACCGTCGTCTTGCCGACCCCGCCCTTGGGCGAGGCGACGGTGATGACGCGGCCGGTGAACCGGGCGGTCTCCTCCAGGGGGCGCAGCACCCGTCGCCGGTCGGCGGCGGCCGCGCCGGCCCGCTCCACGGCCGCCGCGACGTCGGCCGGCTCGGCCTGCGGGGGCAGCAGGTCGCGGATCCCGGCGCGCATCGCCGCCTGCCACAGCTCCGGCGTCGGCTCGGCGACCAGCACGACGCTGGTCCCGGGGCACTGCACGTCCAGCCGCGCGGCGAGCGTGAGCACCTCCTGCAGCGGCGCCAGCGGGCCGACGAGCAGCACGTCGGGCAGCTCGCCGTCGGCGAGCAGCTCGAACAGCCGGCCCGGGTCGGCGGGCAGCCGGCCCGGCGGCAGCACCTGCAGGTCGCCGTCGACGGCGACCTCGACGCGGGCGCGGAGGTCGTCGGCGGCCCCGGCGAGGACGACGCGGCTCACTCCGCCGCCTCCGCCGCGACGCTGCCCAGGGCGGCCAGCAGGTCGCCGTAGACGTTCCCCTGGGTGACGACGCGGGTGCCGGAGGTGTCGGTGCCCTCGCGCTCCAGGGACAGCCACACGCTCGCGTGCTCCATGCCGAACACGACCTGCTCGGCCTCCCGGGCCGGCAGGGCCACGGTGACCATCACGTTCTCGGTCGGGGCCGCGCTGGTGGCCGAGGCGGTCTCCACGTCCCCGCCGTCGGCGGCGGCGGGCGCGGGGCCGCCCTGGACCTGGGTGACCAGGACGCCGTGCAGGGTGGCGTGCGTGGTCCCGATCTGCTCGTCGTCGGGGTCGGCGTCGATGTTGCCCTGCAGCTCCATGGAGACGTAGACGCCGATCTCGTCGCCGGCGGTCAGCCGGCCGCCGACCGCGCGCTGCGGCTCGAGCACCAGGCTCACCTCCGACAGGCCCTCGGGCACCGGCACGGTGCCGGGCGCCTGCAGGTCGTCGGGCGCGGCGAACCGGGCGGCGAGCAGCTGCTCCCCCGGGGCGAGGTCGGCGGTGGCGACCTGGCCGGCGAGCTCCTCGAGCCCGGTGACCCGCCCGTCGACGGCCGCCTTGACCGGCAGCAGCTCGGTGCGGACCAGGCCGGCCACCTCCTCGGCGGGGGTGCCCTCGGGGATCGGCTGGTCGACCACGAGCACCTGCACGGTGCGCACCCCGGCGAGCGCGCGGGCGTCGGCACCGCGCACGTAGGCCAGCAGCACCACGGTGCCGGCGGCCACGAGGACCAGCGCCGCGACGGCGGCGAGCAGTCGGCGTCTCACGTCGGAGCCCCTATCGGATCAGTCGGAGGATGGCCGCGCCCAGGTCGGGGGCGTCGGTGCTGGTGTCGAAGGCGCCGGAGGCGTCGACGAAGCGGGTGAAGTAGCCGCGGATGCAGCGCTGTTCGCCGTTGCAGGGCTGGCCGACGTCGAACTGGCCGCCGAAGTGGTAGCCGGTGATCCGGAAGGCGGCGTAGCCGTAGACCTCGTACCAGGCGTGGCTGCCGGTGTCTCCGGCCTGGTCGAAGATCGGGAGGAGCACCGTGCGGCCGACCAGGGCCCCGACGTCGCCGACGGAACAGCCCTGGGAGGGGTTGTTGCCGGGCTCGGAGTCGTAGCGCCGGTCGATGCGGGTGGTCGCCTTGCAGGAGCTGCCGCCCGTGTCCAGCCAGCCGAAGCCGCCGGGCACGAACATGCGGGAGGGCCCGGTGCAGCCGGTGTCGGACTTCTTGGGCAGCACGATGGTGCGCTCGGTGGTGCCCGAGGGCGCGCCGCCGCCGGTCTGGGCCTGCCACTCGCACCACGAGAAGATCAGCGGCAGCACGGCCGTCCCGCCGCTGGGCGCGCCCCAGGTGACCGTCGCCGTCGCCGACACCGAGCTGGCGTCGTGGCCGATGAGCGGGGCCAACCAGTGCTCGCGGGGCGCGCTGCCGGTGACCGTGACGCGGGTGGGGGCGCTCTGCAGCACCGGCGGTGCGGCGGTGGGCGCCCCGGCGCCGGCGTCGGCGACGCTGTTGGCGTCGACCAGTTCCTGGGCGGTGGCCTGCATGTTCCCGCAGGCGCCGCGGGCGCAGTCGCGGGCCACGGCGAGGGCGGCGGCGTCGGCGGCCACCTGCAGCCGGGCCCGGTCGGCGTAGAGGGCGCCGACGTCGACGGCGATGGCGGTGAAGCCGAGCAGCGGGACGAGCAGGACCGACAGGAGCACGGCGGCCGCGCCGTGCTCGCCGGCCAGCCGCCGCCGGAGGCGAGGTGAGCTGCTGGAACGGCCCCTCCGCAGGGCCCCGCCGCGAGCCTGCGAGTGGCGGGGGGCAGGTGAGGTGCTGGAACGGCCCCTCCGCAGGGCCCCGCCGCGAGCCTGCGAGTGGCGGGGGGCGGAGGGGTCCTTCATCAGCCGTTGCACCGCATGACCCCCGTCCCGGTCAGGTCGACGCCGCTGCCGAAGAAGCCGGTCAGGAAGGGCATCGGGTAGCGGATGGTCACGCGCACGTTGGCGGTGGTCGTCGGAGTGGTCGGGCACGCGGCGGGCGTGATGACGATCTGGGCGTCGGTGATCCCCGGGTCCAGCGTGGGGGCGGCGTCGCGGACGGCGGTGCGGGCGGCGGCCGGGTTGCTCTGCAGGGCCATGACCCGGGCGCCCTCGCGGGCCGCCGCGGACAGCGTCCCCTGCACCTGGAAGGCGTGGCCGAACTCGATGATCCCGAGGACCAGGACGATCAGCAGCGGCACGACCAGCGCGAACTCCACGGCGCTGGCGCCGCGCTCGGCACGCAGTCGCTCCCTCATCCCGTTCCTCCTCCCTCGACGACACGGCCGGGCGTCGTGGCGACCTGTCGTCGCCACGACGCCCGGAGCCCGGTGCGTGTGCTTCAGCTGGCGGCGTTGGCCTTCGTGAGGCCGTCCACCACCGACTGGAAGAGCTCCTTGAGCTGCGGGCCGACCAGCAGCAGGGTCGCGATGATCGCGACGGCGATCAGGCCGACCAGCAGGCCGTACTCGACGGCGGTGGCGCCCTTCTCCTCCCGCTTCACGCGGTCCTCGACGAAGGAGTAGAGGGTGACGACGGCGGCCAGCGGGTTGGTGAACGGGTTCAGCACGGGGACTCCCTGGGACGGTGCCGTCCGGCCGGGGTCGGTCGACCCGGCGTCGCGGCGCACGCCAGGGGTGTCGGGCGGTGCATTCGCCGGCTTGAGGGTCTTCCACCGGATCGCGCGACACCGGTCCACCGGCCGGGGCAACCGATCGGGGACGGGGTGACGCGGCGTCACCGCCCGCGGGCGCTCAGGACAGCAGGACGGGGGCCGCGGCGACGAGTGCGGCCCCGGCGAGCATCGCGGGACCGAAGGGCAGCTCCCCGCGCAGCCCGATCCGCCGGGTGGCCAGCAGCGCCAGCGCCACGACCGCCTGCAGCACGAACCCGGCCAGCGCCCCGAGGACCACCGCCGGCCACCCGAGCCACCCGAGGTAGAGGCCGAGCAGGGCGGCGAGCTTGACGTCGCCCATGCCCAGGCCCGGCGAGACGAGCGCCATGGTCAGGTAGACGGCGAACAGGGCCGCCGCCGCCAGGACGGCCCGCAGCAGCGCGTCCCACGCGCCGCCGGCCACGGCCGCCAGGCACAGCAGCGCCGCGCCCCCGGCGAGCGCGGGCAGCACCACGCGGTTGGGCAGCAGCCGCTCGCGCAGGTCGACGACGGCGAGCAGGACGCCGGCGGTCGCCAGCCACAGCCACGCCGGCAGCTCCGCCGTCGGCCCGAAGCGCAGCGCGGCCAGCGCGAACAGCGCCGCCGTCGCCGCTTCCAGCACGCCCCGGGGGGCCGCTCCCCCGCGCCCGCCGAGGACGGCGCCCACCGTCGCCGGGCGGGGCCACGGGAAGCGGGCCGCCGCCCGGTCGACCAGGTGGCCGACCCCCGCGCCGGCCAGGGCCACGGCGACGAGCCCGAGGGCGGTCACCGGGCGGTCCGGGAGCGGGGGACGGGCACGGGCAGGACGGTGGCACAGCCGCGGCGGCGACCCGGGCCCACCCCGCGGGGACGCCGCCCCGCGCACCACGGCAGGCCCACCCGTCCCGCCCGCCCCGGGCTGCGACGATCACCGGCGTGGAGGAGCACGTCGCCGGCACCCCTCGTGCGATCCGGCTGCCCGACGGCCGCGACCTCGCCTGGTCGGAGTGGGGCCCGCCGGACGGGCGGCCGGTGCTGTTCGTCCCCGGTGCCGGGATGAGCGGCGTCCTCGGGTTCGGCACCGACCTCCTGGGCGGCCTGGGCCTGCGGCTGCTGGCCCTCGACCGCCCCGGCCTGGGCCGGTCCTCGCCCGACCCGCACAAGAGCCACGCCACCTGGGTCGCGGACGTGCGCCACCTGGTCGGCGCCCTGCATCCGGGCCGGGTGCTCGGGGTCGGCTTCTCCCAGGGTGCCCCGTTCGCGGCGGCACTGGCCGGCGCCGGCCTCGTCGACGCCGTCGCCCTCGTCGCGGGGCAGGACGACCTGCGGGCCCAGCGGCACCTGCTGGTGCCCGAGGTGGCCGGCCTGCTCGACGCCGTCGAGGCCGACCCCGCCGGCGTCGAGCGGGAGGTCGCCGGCGTCGCGGACGCCGACTGGCTGTGGCAGGTGATCGTCTCCACGGCCGCGCCCGTCGACCGGGCGCGCTACGAGGGCACCCGCCTGGGCGCCGCGGTGCGCGCGGCACTGGCCGACGGCTTCGCGCAGGGCCCGGCCGGCTACGCGCGCGACCTGGTCACCGCGCTGGGGCCCTGGCCGGTGCGCCCCGAGGAGGTCGCCGTCCCGGTGCACCTCTGGTACGGCGCGCTCGACACGAGCACCGTCCACTCCCCCGACCTCGGCGCGGCGCTGGCCGCACGCTTCCCGCACAGCCGGCGCACGGTGCTCGACGACGAGGGCGGTGCGCTGCTCTGGACGCGGGCGCGCGAGGTGCTCACCGCGCTCGCGCGGGCCTGACCGGGCACCCCCGACGGGGGAGGCCGCCGTGTGCGTGCCCTCAAGGGCGGGCAGGATCGACCGATCCCCTCCCCGTGACCAGAGACGTCGCGCGCCGACTGCCGGGGACCTCCCGCCGGCCCCTCGCCGTGAGCGCCGGCGCCCTCGCCGTCTTCGCGACGGGCGTCGGCCCGCGGCCGGCCGGGGCCCCGTGGGCCCCGCTGTACGACGTCGTCCTCTACAACCTCGTCTTCGTCGGGGCCGCGGTGGCGTGCCTGCAGGCCGCCCGCCGCCGGCCGCGCGAGGCGACGGCGTGGCGCGCGATCACGATCTCCCTGCTGTGCACCGTCACCGGCAACCTCGTCTACACCCTGGTGATCGCGCGGCTGCCGGAAGAGCCCTACCCGTCCTGGGCCGACGCCTGCTGGCTGGCCGCCTACCCCGCGCTCTACGTCGGGCTCCTCGCCCTGATCCGGGCATCGGTCCCGCGGTTCCACCCGAGCATGTGGCTCGACGGCGTCATCGGCGCGCTGGGTGCCACGGCGGTCGCCGTCAGCGTCCTGCTCGGCCCGTCGCTGGCCCTGACCGACGGCGACCCCGCGGCCGTGGCGGTGAACCTCGCCTACCCGATCGCCGACGTCCTGCTGCTGGCCCTACTGGTCGCGGTGGGCGCCATCCTCGGCCTGCGCGGCGAGCCGGTCCTGCTGCTGCTCGGCGCGGGCATCGCGGCCAACCTCGTCGGCGACATCGTCCACCTCGACCTGGCCGCGGCCGGCGTCTACGTCGAGGGCGGCCCCCTGGACCTGACCTGGCTGGCCGGCGCCCTGTTGCTCGCGCTGGCCGCCGAGCGCACCCGGGCGCCGGCCCGGCCGGTGCTGCGCTCCGCCGGGTCCCGCGTGGGCTGGCGGGTGCTCGCCGTCCCGGCGGCGTGCAACGTCGCGAGCCTGGCCCTGCTGGCCGCCGGCTGGGGCGGCCGCTACCCCGACGCCGCGATGTGGACGGCCGTCGGCTGCATCGTCACCGGCATCGCCCGGACCGCGATGACCTTCCACGAGGTGCGCAGCTTCCACGAGGTGCACGCCCAGGCCCGCACCGACGAGCTCACCGGCCTGCCCAACCGCCGCGCGCTGCTGGAGCACACCGCCGAGGTCCTCGCCACCGCGACCGCAGGGCGGCCGGCCGCCTTCCTGCTGCTCGACCTCGACGGCTTCAAGGAGGTCAACGACAGCCTGGGCCACAACGCCGGCGACGCGCTGCTGCGGCTGATCGCGCCGCGGCTGCACGAGGCCGCCGGTCCCGGTGCGCTGGCCGCGCGGCTGGGCGGCGACGAGTTCGCCGTCCTGCTGCCCGAGGCCACCCTGAGCGACGCGCTGGGGACGGCGCGGCGGGTGCAGGAGTGCCTGGCCGAGCCCTTCCCGCTGGAGTCCATCCGGGTCCACGTGGGCGCGAGCATCGGGGTGGCCACCGCACCCGTGCCCGCCGCCGACGTCACCGACCTGCTGCGCTGCGCCGACGTCGCCATGTACGCCGCCAAGACCTCGCGCGAGGGCGTTCGGGTCTACCTGCCCGAGCCCGGCACCGAGACCGGCGACCGGCTGCACACCATGGAGGAGCTGCGCGACGCGCTGGCCACCGACCAGCTGCTGGTGCACCTGCAGGCCCAGGTCGACGCGGCCGACCACCGCGTCGTCGGCGTCGAGGCGCTGGTCCGGTGGCAGCACCCGACCCGCGGCCTGATCAGGCCCGGCGACCTCCTCCCGGCGGCCGAGCAGGCCGGGCTGCTGCGCCCGCTGGCCGCCGCGGTGCTGGAGCTCGCGCTGACCGCCGCGGCCGGCTGGTGGCACGAGCACCCGGTGCCGGTGTCGGTGAACCTGTCCGCCGCCGACGTCACCGACCTGGACCTGCCCGACAAGGTCGCCGCCGCACTCGCCCGGCACGGCCTGCCGGCCGCCGCGCTGACCGTGGAGCTGGTCGAGGACACCCTCGTGACCGACGCCGAGCGCGGCCGGGAGGTCCTGCAGCAGCTGCGCGACCTCGGGGTGCGCACCTCGATCGACGACTACGGCAGCGGCTACAGCTCGCTCGGGTACCTGCGCCGGCTGCCCGCCGACGAGCTGAAGCTCGACCGGTCCCTCACCCAGGACCTCGGCGCCGACCCGGCGGCCGCGCTGATCGTGCAGCACACCGTGGCCCTCGCCCACGGCCTCGGGTTGACCGTGGTGGCCGAGGGCGTGGAGGACCTTTCGACCGCCGGCGTCCTCGCGGACCTGGAGTGCGACGTCGTCCAGGGGTACGTCTTCGCCCGGCCGGTGGCGGTGGCCGACTTCGTCGCCCTGCTGCGCGCGGGCGCCCCCCTCGGCACGCCGGACTGGACGGCGGCCCTGGCCTGAGTAGCGTCGAGCCGTGGTGGTCCTCCGCGGGCTCGGGCAGGCCCTGGTGCTCGTGCTCGCCGGCGTCGTCCTCGGTCTCGCCGCGGCCGGGGTCTGGGTCGCGGTCGGGGGCGGCGGGTTCGGGTCGCGGCTGGGGATCTCGCTGCTCGTCCTCGCCGGGCTCTCCACGGTGACCGGCGGGACGCTGCTCTCGCGCGCCGACACGGCAGCGGAGCGCGCCTTCCTGGGCCTCGGTCCGGAGCGCGACACCGAGCAGCCACCGGGACCCTCCGCCCTCGGCCCCGTCGGCGTCTTCCTCTTCGTGGCCCTGCCGCTCGCCGCGCTCGGGCTGTTCCTCCTGGGCTGAACCGTCCCACCCCCCGGGCAGACTGCGCCCGTGCCCTTCGACGCGACGCTCGTGCGCTGGCCCGGTGCGGCGAGCTGGGTCTTCGCGCCCGTGCCGGCCGAGCACGCGCCCGACTCCGCCGGCGCCTTCGGCCGGGTGCCGGTGACCGCCACCGTCGACGGGCGGACCTGGTCGACGAGCGTCTGGCGCGACCGGCGCGCCGGCTGGCTGCTGCCCGTCCCGGCCCGTGTCCGCCGCGGCAAGGACGACGGCGACGTCGTGACCGTCGACGTCGAGGTCGACCCCTCCCGGATGTGAGTGTCCGGCGACCAGGCTCCTGACCTGCGGGAACTGTCGTACCTCGTGCGTAGGTTGGGGTCGTGGAGGAGGTCGCTGAGTACGTGTCGCCGGTGGAGCGGGCGCTCGCCGGGTGGCTCGTCGAGCGGCCCGTACAGGTGCCGCGGCTGCCGGTGGCGGTGCTCTCCGATGAGCAGGCCGCCGTCGAGCTGCAGCGGCTGCAGGCCCGCAAGGCGATGGAGGCGGCCTACGAAGCCGAGCTGGTGCTGCGGCTGGCGGAGGCCCGCCCCTCCGATGCCGACCCCGCACCCGGCACGCCAGGTGCGCGGTCGTGGAAGCCCGATGGTGAGTTGCCCGGGGTGTCGGAGTTCTTCACCGCCGAGCTGGCGGTGGTGCTCAACTGCGGGCGGGGTACGGCCAACCACCTGGTCACCCGCGCCTGGACCTACCGCGAACGGCTGCCGGCCACCTGGGCCGCGCTGGCCGCCGGGGAGCTGGACGAGGCCCGCGCGCGGGCGCTGGTCGACGTGCTGCAGCACACCGCCCCGGCTCTTGCCCGCCGCATCGAGGCCGCCGTGTTGCCCGAGGCGGCCGGCCTGACCGTCGGCAAGGTCAAGAAGCGGGCGCTGGAGCTGCTGCTGGAGGCCGACTCCGACGCGGTCGACCAGCAGCGGAAGACCGCCGAACGCCGGTCCGACGTGCGCGTCTACCCGTCGGCGTCTGACGGGATGAGCACCCTCGCCGCCGACCTCCCGGCCGACGTGGCCGCCGCCTGCCACGCGACCGTCGACGCACTGGCGCGGATGCTGAAGGCCGACGGCGACCCGCGCCCGATCGGGCAGCTGCGCACCGCCGTGTTCGCCGACCTGCTGCAGCGCCCCTGGCAGGCCGGGATGGCGGTGACCGCCCATCTGCAGATCATCGCCACGCTGGCGTCGCTGGCCGGGCGGTCGACGCAGGCCGGGGAGGTGAACGGGCTGCCGATCACCGCCGCCCACCTGCGCGAGCTACTGCACCAGTTGGACGCCCTCGGCGTGCAGGCCCCCGACGGTGGCACGGTGACGGTGGCGCTCACGGACGAGGACGGCACGCTGCGGGCCACCGCGACGCTGAACCGGCTGCGGAGGCTGGCGCGGCGAGGTTGCCCTCACCACCCCGACGGCGCCTGCAACTGTCCCGTTCTGGACCGGCCCGACCCGGTCGACCGCTACACGCCCTCCGCCGAGCAGCAGGCCTTCGTGCGCACTCGCGACCGCACCTGCCGGATGCCGACCTGCGGGCAACGGGTCGGCTGGGCCGACGCCGACCACGTCCTCCCCCACGCCCACGGCGGGCCCACCGACTGCGCCAACCTGTGCTGCCTGTGCCGCTCGCATCACCGGGTGAAGACCTTCGCCCGCGACTGGCGCTTCCAGATGGGTCCCGACGGCACGCTGACCGTCACCACCCCGTCCGGCATCACCCGCACCACCCGACCACCGGGCCTGCGACCACCACCGCCACCGAAGGCACCCGACCCGCCACCGGAAGCCGACGAACCGCCTGACCCGGACGACGACCCGCCGCCCTTCTGACCGGCCCCGGGGGGCCGCGTCAGCGGTCGTAGCGGACGACCAGCAGACCGTCGTCGGAGTCGGTCAGCCGCCCACCCGCCGCGGCCATCGCCCCGGCCACCCGGGCCAGCCGCTCGTAGGCCGCGGCGGCGTCGGCCAGCGTGACCGCCCGGTCCGTGGCGTGCCGGAAGGAGAGCGCCTCGACGGTGCGCACCAGCGCACCGTCGGTCACGGCGTGCACCCGCAGCGCGCTCCCCTCCGCCACGACGTCGCGGGCCGGACCGACCCGGGCCGGCACCAGGGCCCACCTCCGCGACCCGGCCTGGGCGGCCGGCACCTGGCGGGCCAGCTCGGTCAGCACGGCCGGCTCGACCGGCGGCCCGGCCACGTGGCGTGGTCCCCCGCCGGCCCAGCCGAGCACCGGCGTCCGCGGCACCGCAGCGAGGTCGAGCACCGCGTCCCCGGGGAGCGGGAGCTCGTCGACGACCCGCACCCGCCAGCCCCGGAGCGACGGGGCCCGCCCGGGCCCGGGGACGACGGCGACGGCACCGCGGGCGCGCTCGCGGCGGGACGGCCGGGTCGCCAGCAGGTGGCCGTCACGCATCGGTCGCACCGGCGTCCAGCCGGCCGCGTGCGCCGCCCGCAGCTCGGCGGCCAGCGCGCCCAGCCGCGCGACGACGTCGGCCAGCGCGACGACGTCGTCGAGCTGCCAGCGGTGCACGGTCTCGTGGCGGGAGCCCGGCCAGGGCGACGGCGGGCGGGTGGTGGGAGCGGTCACGGCGTCCTCGCGCGGGCACCTGCGGGGCCCCGCGGGGTGCCGGTGCTGGATCGCCGGGCCGGCGCGGGGCGCTCCGCGGGTGCGCCGCGGGTCGGGGCCGGCGGGTGTCCCCGGACGGGGGCCGGCGCCGACCGCACCGATCATGGCACGGACGGGTCAGTCGTCCAGTGCGTAGGTGGCCTCGACGACGGCGGACACGGTCACGTCCCGCGGGTCGAGGGTCAACCCCGGCCCGCCGTCCGGGGAGCCGCGCGCCATGACGGCCATCGACTCCGGGGCCGCGGCCGACGACAGGCCGGCGTCGGCCAGTTCGAGGAGCGGCCCCAGGTCACGGCCGGCCGCGTCGGCCAGGTCGGCGGCGGCCTCGCGGGCGGCCTCGACGGCGGCGCGGCGCACCGCCCGGCGCGCGGCGGCGGGGTCGTCGAGCTCCCACGCCACCCCGCCGATCCCCGCACCCGCGGCGGCGACGACCTCGGCCAGGTTCTCCGCGGCGCCGGCGTCGGCACGGACCGAGCCGCCCACGGTCGCCTCCCACCCGGCGGGCTCGTGCCGGCCGGCAGCAGGGTCCCAGGCGGACCGCTCGTGCACCGACACCCGGGACAGCACCACCCGGCGCACGCCGTCGGCGCCCTCGAGCGCCGCGCGCAGCCGCGCGGTCACCTCCGAGGCCTCGGTGAGGGCTCGCTCGCGGCTGTCCGGCGACGTCGCGCTCGCCGACACCGACAGCACCGCGACGTCGGGCGGGTGCTCGGCCGTCGACTCCCCGCGCACGCGGACGACGGCGCGCGGGCCGCTCACCCCCGCGGTCCGGCCCCCACCGGGGCCGCGAGCACCGCCTCGTAGCAGCCGTGCAGCAGGTCCAGCCGTTCCAGCAGCCGCGCCACCCACGCCGCCGACGTGCTCACCGGCGCCGGCTCCAGCATCAGCGACCAGAACAGCCGGTCCACCGCGCCGGTGGCCACCCACCGCCGCTCCTCGGGCGACGGCGGGCTACCGACCGCCGCGGCCAGCCGCCCGGCGACGTCGCGCCGCAGCCGGACGGCGTCGTCGGCGACCAACCCGATGGCGCGCCCGAGCAGCGGGAGCAGGCGCGGCCGGTCGGCGGTGGACAGCACGTCGTTGGCGTGCCGCAGCACCGCGGCGAGCTGCCCGTCGACGCACCGCGGGGCGTCGCCGAACGGCTCACCGGCCAGCAGCGAGGTGTACTCGAGGAAGCAGGCGCCGTGCGCGGGGCTGCGGTGCCGGCCGCGGCTCAGCACCGGCAGCGAGTCCGGGATCCGGTCCATGTCTGCGCCCCCTCCGCCGCGTCCGGCCGCCCGAGCGTAGGTCCCGCGGACGCCATCCGCAGCCGCCGCGGACCCGGCGTTCGGCAAGCGGATCGAGAACGTCCCCGCCAGGAGCTTGTGAGGGCAGCCTTGCCTCACTATGACTACCGGGTGCCGTTCCTCCGTACCCGTACCGCCACCCGTGCCACCGGTCTGCTCGTCCTGCTCGGCAGCA
This sequence comes from Geodermatophilus sp. SYSU D00766, assembly GCF_054049915.1. Taxonomy (NCBI): domain Bacteria; kingdom Bacillati; phylum Actinomycetota; class Actinomycetes; order Geodermatophilales; family Geodermatophilaceae; genus Geodermatophilus; species Geodermatophilus sp. SYSU D00766. The sequence continues at coordinate 26,320 of NZ_JBJGYI010000040.1, read as the reverse complement.
CCACCGCCTGCGGCTCCGGCGCCGACGCCGCGACCGACTCCGCCGGCGGCTCGCCCGCCGAGGACCGGGTCGTCCTCGCGCTCGACGACTTCGCCGCGGTCCACGCGCTGACCCTCGGCGTCGAGCCGGACCTCGTGCTCGAGGTGTTCGAGTACGAGTCGACGTCGGCGGTGTTCGACGACCTGGGCGTGGCCACGCAGCCGTACGGGTCCGAGCTCGACCTCGAGGCGGTGGCCGCCGCCGACCCGGACGTCGTCATCGGCGTCTCCATCCCGACGACGGTCTCAGCCCGGGAGCAGCTCGAGGCCGTCGCCCCCACCACGGTCGTCGACTACACCGCCGGCTGGGAGGAGCAGCTGTCCACCGTGGCCGCGGCGCTCGGCCGCGAGGACGAGGCCGCCGGGCTGCGGGAGCGGCTGGCGGAGGAGACCGCCGCCCTCGCCGCGGACCTCGACGCCGCCGGGCTGGCGGGCGCGGTGACCTCCGTCGTCGGCGACAACGGCGGCTTCTTCTCCCCGCCCACCGCCACCGCCGTCGGCTCGCTGCTCACCGAGGCCGGCCTCGCGCGCCCTCCCGCGCAGCAGCAGCCGGGCGACCCGGCCAGCCCGTTCGCCCTCTTCACCGCCGAGACGCTGCCCGACCACGACGGCGACGAGCTGTTCCTGCTCTCCGGCGGCCCCTACCGGACCGAGGGCCTCACCGGCTCGCCGCTGTGGCCCGGCCTGCGGGCCGTCCAGGGTGGGGCGGTGCACGAGGTCAGCGGCGAGGTCTGGCTGTCGGCGTCGGCCTTCTCGGTGGACTGGGTGCTCGGCGACCTGCGCGCCGCGCTGCTCGGCGAGGGCGAGCCGGCCACCAGCGGGGAGGCCGCGGCCCGCTTCGCGGAGTTCACCGGTGCCTGAGCCGGTGACCTCGACCGCGCGGTGGGACGACGGCGTGCTGCACGTGGCCCTGGTCGGCCGGCTGACGGCGGCCGACGTCGAGCTGGTCGCGACCGCGGTGGGCTCGGCGGGCGACCGCTTCGGGGTGGTCCTCGACCGCCGCCGGCTCGGCGCCCCGACCGCCGAGGGCCGGGCGGCGCTGGAGCGCTGGGCCGCGGAGGACCTGCCCGCGCGCGTACCCGCGATCGCCGCCTGGGCCGACGTCTTCGACGAGCGCCGGTACCGCTCGCTCACCCGGGACGGCGAGGCGGCGGGCCACGGGCCGGGGTACCCGCAGCGCACCTTCGCCGACCCCGAGGCCGCCCTCACCTGGGTGCGCGCCGCGCTCTCCGCCGCCCGCAGCGGCTGAGCGCCCTCCCGGCGGCCCGCACGCCGTCAGGGGACGACGTCGGGCACGAACCGCTGGCTGTCCATCGGCGGGCGCACGTAGTGCTCGTCCACGGGCGGGCGCGGCGGCAGCTCCGGTGGTTCGGGGGTGAGGTCCTCGTAGGGCACCTGGCCGAGCAGGTGGGCGATGACGTTGATCCGCGCCCGCTTCTTCACGTCGGCCTCGACCACCCACCACGGCGCCTCGGGGATGTCCGTGGCGGCGAACATCGCGTCCTTCGCCTTCGAGAACTCGACCCAGCGGTTGCGGGCCTCGAGGTCCATCGGGCTGAGCTTCCAGCGCTTGGTCGGGTCGTGCAGCCGCGCCTGGAACCGCTTCTCCTGCTCGGTGTCGCTGACCGAGAACCAGTACTTGAGCACGGTGATCCCGCTGCGGACGAGCATCCGCTCGAACTCGGGACAGGACCGGAGGAACTCCTCGTACTCCTCGTCGGTGCAGAAGCCCATGACCCGCTCGACGCCGGCGCGGTTGTACCAGGACCGGTCGAACAGGACCATCTCGCCGCGGGTGGGCAGGTGCTCGACGTAGCGCTGGAAGTACCACTGCCCGCGCTCGCGCTCGGTCGGCGCCGGCAGCGCCACCACCCGGGTGGCCCGCGGGTTGACCGTCTCGGTGATCCGCTGGATGGCGCCGCCCTTGCCGGCGGCGTCGCGGCCCTCGAACACGACGACGACGCGCAGGCCCTTCGCGCGGACGTACTCCTGCTGCTTGACCAGTTCCACCTGCAGCCGGGCGATCTCCTTCTCGTAGAACGCGCTGTCGACCTTGCGGGTCGCCTGGGGGGCCTCCTCGACCGAGGCCTTGGGCTTGGCCATGCCGCAGCATCGACCCGCCGCCCCGGCGGGGCAACCGCAGCGGGCGGTCAGGTGCCGCAGGAGGCCGTGTACGGGCCGGCCGGCCGCACCGTCAGCCGAGCCCGGAGGCGAACGCCAGGCCGCGCCGCACCCACCGCTCGAGGTCGGCGTCGTCGGCGAAACCGGCGGGCCCGACGAGGACGAACGCCCGCACCCGACGACCGCCGAGCACCATCGGCTCGACGTGCGGCTCGGCCAGCGCGGCCGGGACGGCGTCGGCGCCGACCCGGACCACCAGCGCGGTCGCCGTGACGCCGCAGACCAGGTGACCGCCGACGTTGAACGACAGGCCGCCGACCATCCGCTTCTCCACGGCGCCGGGCAGCAGCCGGCGGACCCGCTCGGCGGTCACGGCGTCGTGGGGCACGGCTGGGGTCCCGACCGCGCGTCGGTCAGGTGCCGCAGAAGGTCACGTACGGGCCGGCCGGGCCGGGCTCGGCGTAGCGCTCCCGCCCGGGGCGCTCCTCGAACGGGCGGCTGACCACCTCGACCAGCCGCTCGAACGGCCCGGTGTCCCCGGCGGTCGCCGCGGCGAGCGCCTCCTCGACGAGGTGGTTGCGCGGGACGTAGACCGGGTTGACCCGGTCCATCGCGTCGGCGTCGGGACCCAGCGCCCGCCACCGCTGCAGCCAGGCGTCGGCGGCGGCGAGGTCGAGCACCAGGCCGCGCGCGGGCTCGGCGTCGCCCCGCGCGGCCGCCGACAGCCGCCGCGCGAAGCCGGTCAGATCGACCTCGTTGGCCCGCAGCAGCGCCAGCAGGTCGTCGACCAGGCCGCGGGCGACGTCGTCGTCGAGACCCGCGGGCAGGCCGAGCTTGGCCCGCCAGCCGGCCAGCAGGGCGGCGTCGTAGGCCGGGCGGAACCGGTGCAGCGCCTCGACGGCGAGCTCGACCGCCGGCTCCTGCTCGTCGGCCAGCAGCGGCAGCAGCGCCTCGGCCAGCCGGGCGAGGTCCCACTCGGCCACCAGCGGCTGGTTGCCGTAGCGGTAGCGCCCGCCCTGGTCGACCGAGCTGTACCAGGTGTCCTCGTCGTAGCGCTCCAGGAACGCGCAGGGCCCGAAGTCGATCGTCTCGCCGGAGATCGTCACGTTGTCGGTGTTCATGACGCCGTGCACGAAGCCCACGAGCATCCACCGCGCCACCAGCGACGCCTGTGCGGCGACGACGGCCTCGAACAGTGCGAGGTACCGGTTGCCGGCGTCGGCCGCGGCGGGGTGGTGCCGGGCGATGGCGTGGTCGGCCAGCCGGCGCAGCAGGCCGTCGTCCCCGGTGGCCCGCGCGTACTGGAAGCTGCCGACCCGCAGGTGGCTGGCGGCGACCCGGGCCAGGACGGCGCCGGGCAGCAGCATCTCCCGCCGGACGGGCCGGCCGGTGGCCACGACGGCGAGCGAGCGGGTGGTCGGGATCCCGAGGGCGTGCATCGCGCGGCTGACCACGTGCTCGCGCAGCATCGGCCCGACCGCGGCCAGCCCGTCGCCGCCCCGGGAGAACGGGGTGCGGCCGGAGCCCTTGAGGTGCAGGTCGCGCAGCCGGCCGGCGGTGTCGACGAGCTCGCCGAGCAGCAGCGCCCGCCCGTCGCCCAGGCGCGGGTTGTAGTAGCCGAACTGGTGGCCGGAGTAGGCCTGCGCCACCGGGCGCGCGCCCTCGGGGACGACGGTGCCGGTGAGCAGGCCGATGCCCTCGGGGCCGCGCAGCGCGGCGGGGTCGAGGCCCAGCTCGGCGGCGAGCTCCTCGTCGAGGGCGAGCAGCCGCGGGGCGGGCGTCTCGGCCGCCTGCCAGGGGACCGCCATCTCCGGCAGCTCGCGGGCGAAGCGGTCGCCGAGGGCGACGGTCAGGGCGGGGGCGACACTCACCCTCGTCAGCGTACGAGCGGGGCGGGGCGGCTGCGTCAGCCGCGGAGCAGCCCCGAGATCCGCTGCTGCGCCTGCCCGGCCAGGGAGCGCACGAGCCGGCCGACGGGGAGCCGGTCGGTGGCCAGCCGGGACTCGACGGCGGCCAGCCGGGTCTCCAGCGCGACGACGTCGGCGACGACATCGGCGTCGCGCCCCGAGGGCACCGGCGGCGCGGGCGGGGCGGCGAGCCGGGCCAGCCCGTCCGACAGCGCCGCCACCAGCCCGGACACCTCGTCCGGGCGCAGCTTGACGGTGCCCACGCAGACGTCGTCGCGCCACAGGCTCAGGTTGAGCAGGCCCTGCTCCGGGTGCGGGGAGACGCGCAGCGCGCGCGTGCGGTCGCGGGCGTCCCACACCCACCGGCCCGGCTTCGGCAGTGCGATCACCGTCATCCCGGGATGATCGACGACCGGGGCCCGGACCGCCAGCAGGTGCGGCGCCGCGTCGGCCGCGCGTCACTGCGCGCCGGCCACCTCCGGCCGCGACCCCGTCGCGTGCGCCAGCGCCCAGTCCAGCACCTCGTCGGCGATGCGCTCCCACCCCTCCTGCGCGGGCAGCAGGTGGGCGTAGCCCGGGTACTCGCGGATCTCGGTCACGGCGGTGCCGTGGTAGTGCGCGGCGTTCGAGCGCTGGATCGACGGCGGCATGATGTGGTCCTCCCCGCCGGAGACGAACAGCAGCGGCGGCCGGGCCGGGTTACCGTAGTCGACGTGCGCGTCCTGCGGGCCGGGCATCAGGTTGGCCAGCACCGAGTTCCACAGGATCCGGCCCGAGGCGGGGACGTGGTACCGCCGGTACAGCGCGCGCGACTCCTCCTCGCTGAAGGTGTTGGTGAACGCGTAGTGCCACTGCTCCTCGGTCAGCCCGACGGCGCGGTGCCGGTTGGCCGGGTTCTTGAACACCGTCCAGGTCGAGCGCAGCTGCGACAGCGGCAGCAGCTTGACCCCCTCGGTCGGCGCCGAGTTGAGCGCCACCCCCACGGCGCCCAGGCCGCGGTCGAGCACCAGCTGGGTGATGGTGCCGCCGGCGGAGTGGCCGATGAGCACCGGCGGCCGGTCCAGCCCGCGGACGACGTCGGAGACGGAGTCGACGATGGCCGGCAGCGTGACCTCGGCGATCGGCGTCGGGTCGGCGTTGAGCGCCTCGACCTCGACCTCGAAGCCGGGGTAGGTCGGGGTGAGCACGCGGAAGCCGCGCTGCTCGTAGTGCGCCTTCCAGTTCTCCCAGCTGCGCGGGGTCACCCAGAAGCCGTGGATCAGGACGATGGTGTCCGGTGCGGTCGGAGTGGTCACGTCGCTCCCTCGGTGGTGGCCGGTCAGCCGGAGCCTGGCAGCGGGCCGGTCCGCCGGGGCGGCCCTGCGTGCACGACTGCGGCTCCTGCCTGCACACCGGCGGGTTCCGGTGGCGGCCCGGCTCTGCCAGGCTCGGCGGCGTCCGCGGGGGACGTCAGCCGGTCGAGGCCCAGGACGGCGCGATGCTGCTCAGCGACACTGCCCGGCTCGCCGGCGCCGACGCCGACGGGACCTTCCCCTACGGGACGGCGGTGCTGCTGGCCACCGACGCGGCGCAGTCCCGCGCGGGCCGGTCCCGGCGGCCGGGGGCGCGGGACGGGGCGCCGCTGGTCGCGCTGGCCTTCCCGCACCGCGGCGGCGCCTCCAGGGCGCTGCTGGTCCCCCTCGACCGGCTCGGCCTGCCCGCCGACGTCGTGCGCCGCGCGGCGCCCCGGCTGCGGGCCAGCCCGCTGCACGGGCTGGTGCGGGCGCACCTGCAGCGGATCGCCGACGACGCCGCCGGGCTGTCGGCCGACCCGGGCGCGGCGGCTCTGGGCGCGGCCACCGTCGAGCTCGTCCGCGCGCTGCTCGTGTCCGCGGCCGGCGGGAGCGGGTCCGGCCCCCCCGTGCGGCCGGACACGCTCGTGGTCCGGGTGCGGGCGCACGTCGCCCGGCACCTGACCGACCCGGGCCTCACCCCGGCCGCCGTCGCGCGGGCGCACGGCGTCTCGGTCCGCCAGCTCTACAAGGCCTTCGCCGCGGCCGGCGCGAGCCTCGAGCAGGAGGTGATCGCCCAGCGGCTGGAGGCCGCGCGGGCCCGGCTGGCCTCCCCCGCCGGGCGGCAGCGGTCCATCGCCGCCACCGCCCGCGCCTGCGGGTTCGCCGACCCCAGCCACTTCGCCCGGCGGTTCCGCGCCGCCTACGGGACGAGCCCGCGCGAATGGCGGCGCGCGGCCGCGCCCCGCTGACGGCTCCCGTCACGGCACCGGGCGCGCCTCCAGCGACCGGTACAGCGCCGTCTCGAACTCCAGGTAGCCGCCGAAGGACGTCGCGTCCCCGAACGGGAGCACCTGGGTGGCCCAGAAGCCGCCGTACCCGTTGTCCCGGTCGATCCAGTAGAAGAGGTTGCCCAGTCCCGCCCAGCCGAGCCCGCCGGCGGGCCGGCCGGTGGGGGCCGGCTCGTCGTTGACCATGAACGGCAGCGACCACGACTTGGACACCCCGGGGAAGAACTCCGCGTCGTTGGACAGCGACGGGATGACACCCGGGAGCGCGGTCACCTTGAGGTCGCCGCAGTGGTTCTGCACCGCCATCCGCACCGTCTCCGGCTGCAGGACGACGCCGTGCTCGCCGCGGCCGTCGTTGAGCCACATGCGCATGAACCGCGTGTAGTCGCCGACCGTGCCGTAGAGGCCGTGGCCGCCCATGTGCACCTCCGGCGACGAGGGCAGCTCGAACTCGATCGGGGTGAGCGACCCGTCCTCGCCTCGGGTGTGCATGCCGGCCAGCCGGGTCCGCAGCGCGTCGGTCAGCTCGAAGGTCGTGTCGTGCATGCCCAGGGGCGCGAAGACGCGGGAGGCGAAGACGTCCCCGAGGCGCTCCCCGGTGATGCCCTCCACCACCTGCCCCACCCAGTCGATGTTGCTGCCGTACTCCCACCGCTCCCCCGGGTCGGCCAGCAGCGGGGTGGCCAGCGCCGCCTTGGAGGCGGTGATGACGCTGGGCTGGCCGTGCTCCTCGGCCATGCGCCGGTAGTGCTCGTTGAAGAAGTCGTAGCCGAACCCGGCGGTGTGGGTCAGCAGCATCCGGGTGGTCACCTCGCGCCGGGGGTCGCGCAGCCGCGGCGAGCCGTCGGCGTCGAACCCGTCGAGGACCTTCACCTCGCCGAGGGCCGGGGCGTACGTGCGCGCCGGGGCGTCGAGGTCGAGCCGGCCGTCCTCGACCAGTTGCAGCGCGGCGGTCGCGGTGACGGCCTTGGTCGTGGAGAAGAGCGCGAAGACCGTGTCGGGGGTCATCGCCACGCCGGACCCGAGGCTGCGCTCGCCGGCCACCCCCTCGTAGACGTCGCCGTCGCGGTCGGTGACGAAGGCCACCACCCCGGCGACGGGCGCCTCGGCGTGCACGGTGCGGTCGAGGACCCCGTCGGCGTCGGCGGCGAAGCGCGGGTCGAGCCGCTGGTCCCCGGTGGTGGTGTGGGTCATGACTGTCCTCCCTCTGGGACGGGACACCGGCGCCGGTGACGCCGGCGGTCGTGCGGGGTCAGCGGTCGCGCCGGTAGCCGAAGAAGCCGCGCTGCTTGATCAGCTCGCAGACCTCCGGCGGGACCATCGACTCCCAGCTCCGGTCGTCGGTGGGGATACGCTTGAGCACGTCCCGGCTCAGGATCGGCAGGTGCTCGGGCTTGTAGCGGTCCAGGTGGACGAAGCTCCCCCGCCGCGCCAGGTAGTCGTAGAGCGGCTGCAGCTGCTCCCCCACCGAGACGGTGTCGACGGTGGTCACCTCGCCGTCGCGCAGCATCGGGTGCACGAACAGCCGCAGGTCGTTCTTGAACAGCCGGCCGAAGCTCTCGAGGATGCCGCCGGGCAGGTCGGCGTGGCTGGACTCGTCGAAGAGGTCCAGCAGGCTCGGGACGCCCATGACCATGCCGATCCGCCCGTCGGTGCGCCAGGCCAGGTAGGCGGCGAGCCGGTGGTAGGCCACGTAGTCGGAGATGAGCACGGTCATCCCGCAGGCGGCCAGCAGATCGGCGCGGGCGAGGAAGTCCCGGCGGTCGACGACGTCCCCGCCGGCGCGCAGGTTGGCCATCGTCAGCTCGGTGAGCACCAGGACGTCGCGGCCGGCGACGGCGGGGTCGCACTCGAACTCGGCCCGCGCGGCCTCGAGCATGTCGATGTTGACCACCGTCGGCGGGCGGAAGCTGCCCCGCTCGACCAGGATCGCCTTCTTGCGCAGCACCTCGCTGGGCTGCAGGACCCGCCGGTCGGGGCCGAACATCGCCGCCCCGCTCAGGCCCAGCTGGACCAGCGTGAGCGCCATGACCCGGTTGTCGACCGTGCGGAACTCGATGCCGCTCATCTCGACCATGTCGATCTCGATGCGGCCGGTGCCGAGCTGGTCGAGCAGGCTCGCGAGCAGCTTCTCGGGCTCGTGGTGCTGGAAGAAGGCCGCGTGCAGCAGGTTCACGCCCACCACGCCCAGCGCCTCCTGCTGCTGCGGCGCCTCGTCGTCGAGCATCCGCACGTGGACGACGACCTGGCTGGGCTCGTCGCGCGGGTGGGACTGGAACTTCACGCCCATCCAGCCGTGGCACTCGTTGCCGCCGCGGTAGCTGCGGGCCACCACCGTGTCGGCGAAGGCGAAGAAGGCGGTGTCGTCGCCGCGCTGGTCACCCAGCCGGTCGATGTTGAGCTGGTACTCGTGGTCCAGCATCGCCTGCAGCCGGCCCTTGGAGACGTAGCGGTCGCTCTTGCCGTAGACGGCGTCGCTGACCGCCATGTCGTAGGCCGACATCGTCTTGGCCACGGTGCCGGCCGCGCCGCCGGCCCGGAAGAACCACCGGGCGACCTCCTGGCCGGCACCGATCTCGGCGATGGTGCCGTACCAGCGGGGGTCGAGGTTGATCCGCAGGGCCTTCTGCAGGGTGTCCACGCCGGCGTCCATCGCGGGCTCCGTCCTCGCCAGGGTGGCGGCGAGCGTAGTCGCTGGTCCACGGCGCGGCACCCGCGCGCGGACGGCCCGCGCCCGGTCCCTCGTTTTGCGCACCGCCCGGGAGTGTGGGGAACCTGGGCGGCCACCTGCGTCACCCGCGCGCCCGGGACCCGGCGACGACGAGGAGCCCCATGAGCACTCCGGCCAGGCAGTCCACGAGTCGGTCGGTCTGGCGGCGCATGCCGGTGGACCGCATGGAGGAGATCGAGGCGGAGGGCGGCGGCGGGGCGCTCGCGAAGAGCCTGGGCCTGTGGCAGCTGACCGCGATCGGCGTCGGCGGCATCATCGGCGTCGGGATCTTCTCCCTCGCCGGGCTGGTGGCCCACGGCGACGCCGACAACCCCGGCGTCGGCCCGGCGGTGCTCGTCGCCTTCCTGATCGCCGGACTGGCGTCCGCGGCGGCCGCGCTGTCGTACGCGGAGTTCGCCGGCATGATCCCGCGGGCCGGATCGGCCTACACCTACGGGTACGTGGCCCTCGGCGAGCTCATCGGGTGGTTCATCGGCTGGGACCTGCTGCTGGAGTACATCGCCATCGTCGCGGTCGTGGCGATCGGCATCTCCGGCTACCTGGAGGCGCTGCTCGACGGCCTCGGGCTCAGCCTGCCGACGGCGGTGACCGCGTCGGCCGAGGAGGGCGGCGTCGTCAACGTCCCCGCCGTCCTGATCTGCCTGCTCGTCACGTTCATCCTCAGCCGCGGCACGCGGGCCTTCGGCCGGTTCGAGCTCATCGCCGTCGGGATCAAGATCCTGCTGATCCTGTTCATCATCGGGCTGGGCGTGTTCTACATCGACGTCGGCAACTACGACCCGTTCATGCCCTCGGGCTTCGGCCCGGTGCTCACCGGCGCGGCCACCGTGTTCTTCGCGGTGTTCGGCTACGACGCGATGAGCACCGCCGCCGAGGAGGCCGAGGACGGCAAGAAGCACATGCCCAAGGCGATCATCCTGTCCCTGGTGATCGCGATGCTGCTCTACGTGGCCGCCACCCTGGTGCTCACCGGCATGCAGGACTACCGGGACATCGATCCCACCGCCGGGTTCGCCTCGGCGTTCGAGGGCGTGGGCCTGCCGGTGATCGCCAGCATCATCTCCGTGTTCGCCGTGCTGTCGATCATGACCGTGATGCTCACGTTCCTGCTCGGTGTCACCCGCGTCTGGTTCTCCATGAGCCGCGACGGGCTGCTGCCGCGGTGGTTCGCGCGGGTCGACCGCAGCGGCACCCCGCAGCGGGTGACCTGGATCGCCGGGATCGCGGCGGCCGTGCTCGCCGGCGTCTTCCCCATCCGTGCCGTGGCGGACCTGACCAACATCGGCATCCTGTCCGCGTTCGTCGTCGTGTGCGTGGCCGTGATCGTCTTCCGCTACACCCGGCCCGACGCCCCCCGCACGTTCCGGCTGCCGCTCATGCCGCTGGTGCCGGCGTTCGGGGTGGTGGCCTCGGTGTTCCTCATCGCCCAGCTGCACTGGGAGACGTGGCTGCGCTTCGGGGTCTGGCTGCTGATCGGCCTGGTCATCTACGTCGGCTACGGCCGCCGGCACTCGCTGCTGGACCCCGACAGCCCGCACCACCGGCGGCAGGCCGACGTCTGAGGCGGCCCGGGCCGCCCCTCCCCACGCGGGGACCGCTTGTCCGCCCCCGCGGACGTGCCCATCATCGGACCGCGGGGTCGCGCCCCGTACCCGGTGCTGAGGGGAGGACCGATGCGCGCTCGTCGAACGGCACGGCTGGGACTGGTGGTCGGCGTGGCCTCGGTCGCCGTGCTCGGGACCGCACCACCCGCCTCCGCCGAGCCGGCGGAGGTCCTCCGGCCGGAGTGCGGCTGGGCGCCGGACCCGGAGAGCGGGGAGACGGAGAGCATCCCGGGTACGGGCATCACCCAACCGATCACCGCTGACACCTGCGTGGTGGTGCTCACCCCGTCCGGCCAGGTGCGCTACGTGATCCAGGGCCAGGCCCCGGCCGGGTACTCCGCCGAGCGGACCCTCGTGCTCCGCGGTGCATCGAGCACCCTCGTCGTGACGCCGTCGGGCCGGATCACCGAGCGCGGCACCCTCGGCTGACGTCACCACGACGCGGGTCCGCGTCCGGAGTGCGGCCTCCGGGAGTCGGACCCGGGCCGGGCGCCGACCTCAGCGGCGCAGCGCCTGGCTCTCCCGGTAGGACAGGTCGCGCACGGCGCGGAAGAGCGCGACCGGCTGCAGGTCGTCGGCGCCCAGGGTCGGGACGAACCGGAGCTCCTCGGACGCCGGGGCGGGCACCGCCGGGCCGAGCCGCAGGTGTCCCCACCGGGTCCAGCCGCCGGCCAGCGTGGCGGCGAGCAGCTCCCACCCCTGCCCGCTGCCGTCGTCGCGCGCCCCGAGCAGGACCAGCCGGCCGCTCCCGGTGCGGTAGGGCAGCACGGAGGAGAAGGTGCGCCCCAGGGGCTGGGGCAGGAAGAGGTGCCGCAGCACCGGCGGGCCGCCGGCGGTGTTGACCAGCACGTCGAGCGGGCCGCCGCCCCTCCCCTGCCCGTCGAAGCGGACGGCGAGGCCGATGACGTCGGGCAGCGGCTCGGGCAGCCCGGCCCCGCGGGAGAGGCGGACGACGACGTCGTGGCGGGCCGCCTCGTCGAGCAGCCGCGCGCCCCAGGTGCCGCCGCCGTCGGTCTCGACGGTGCCGGTGGAGGCCTGCCCCCGGGGGTGGAAGACCCGTGCGCCGCGCACTGCGGTCCCCAGCGCGAGAGCGGAGGCGGTGACGGCACGGGGCAGGGCGAGCAGGTCCATGCCCCGCGGCTACCCGGCGGGGCCGGGGGTGACCCCCTCGGGTCCCTCCTGTGGCGCGTCGAACAGCGCGAGGAGCATGGGCACCAGCCAGTCGAGGCGGTCCAGCACGCCGCTGCCCGGGGGCATGAAGTGGGTGGTCCCCGGCAGGATCGCCAGCCGCGCCCGCGGGAGGCCGGACAGGTCGCCCATCGCGCCCCCGCCGAGGAGGCGGAAGAGCTCGACGACGTGCTCGAGGCGGATCGCGTCGGCGTCCCCGGCGACGAGGAGGGTCGGCGCGGTGATGCGCCCGACGTCCTCGGCCGGCCAGTCGAAGGGAGTCTCGTCCAGGGTCTTGAGCTTCTCGACCAGGACCGGGAAGTGCCCGGGGTCGGGGGCGACGGCTCGGTAGGTGGCCTCCATCGGCGACCCGGCGAACACCTCCGGGGTGATGCCCGGGATCATCGCGAGCAGTTCCGGCTGCATGCCGGCGCTCGCGTGCGACGCCGAGACGACGGCGAGCGTGCGGACGACCTCCGGGTGGCGGATCGCCACCTGCAGGGCGGCCGCCCCGCCCATGCTGAAACCCATGACGTCGGCGCGCTCGATGCCCAGGTGCGCCAGCAGGCCCGCGGCGTCGTCGGCGAGCCCCTCGTAGGTGATCGGCCGGTCGACGTCGGCGGTGCGGCCGTGCGCCTGCAGGTCCGGCACGACGACGCGACGGGTGGCCGCCAGCGCCGACACCAGCGGCCCGAGATCGCCGGTGGTCATGTACGCGCCGTGCAGCAGCAGGACCGGACTGGTGTCGGGGTCCGGGTCGGCGTCCTGGTCGGGGCCGTGGACCTCGTGGTAGATCCGCAGCCCGTTGACCGGCGCGTACCCGGTCCTCGGTCCGCGGGCGTGCGCGGTCCCGGTCACGTCGCTCCCCTCGGTCCCGGGCGGGGCCGGGGCGTCCGCGGCGACGCGGACGCCCCGACCTCGCAGCCGTCAGCGGTTGGGGCTGTACTTCTGGATGAACTGGGCGTACCGGGTGGCCCCGGTCCCCCCGGCCACGTCGTTCATCCGCAGCACGGTGAGGCCGAGGTAGCCCCACCCGTCGAAGGCCTCGTTGATGTTGTCCCAGCCGCCGTCCCAGGTGACCCCGCCGCTGAGCGCGTTCTCGCCCTTGAGCTCGACGCCGACGCGGAACGCGTAGTCACCGATCCACTGGACCAGGGTCTGGGCCAGCGAGTACTGCGGCGGGTAGTCCTGGTCGTCCATCTCCAGCGCGGTGAAGTGCATGACCACCTCGCGCGGGCCGCCGTCGAAGCGGTTGGCCAGCTCGATGATCCGCGCGTAGCCGTGGCCGGTCGCCCACGAGTTCTCGTCGACGCTGGTCTGGATCAGCCCGGTGGTCACCTCGGTCGCCCGCGGGTGCAGCGGGTTGGTCATCGTCCAGTGGATGCCCGGGACCTTGTAGCCGATGTCCGCCTGCGGGAACTCGTTCCCCAGCGTGCGGATGACCGTGGTCAGCACCCGCTCGCCGTGGTCGACGAGCGAGCCGTTGTACCAGTCGACGAAGTCGCGGCCGTACTGCGTGTCGGAGTAGGCCTTGCTGGTGAAGAACGTCTCGGCGTCGGCCGGCGGGGCGATCTGGTCCACCGACCGCAGGTCCGTGCCCCAGGCGCGGTTGACCGCCCGCAGCGACCCGTACTGCTTGACCATCGACTTCTGGAAGTCGCGGATCGCCAGCGGGGAGTACGACTGCAGCGCGCCGCGGGTCGGGTAGCCGGTGCCGACGTCGTGGCTGTTGTAGGAGGGGTAGCGCAGCTCACCGGACGGGCCGAGGGAGACGTTGATCTCCACGACCTCGTCGGCGTAGACGTCGCCGTAGCGCTGCTGGAACGCCCGGGTGAAGTCCCGGTACTCGTTCATGACGACCTGGTCGGCCCAGCCCTGCACGGTCTCGGGGCTGTAGTTGCCCTGCTCGCTCCTGTGCTGCAGGCCGTTGGGGCCGAGCTTGATGCCCTGGTAGCTGCGGCCCTCGTACTTCGGCCACAGCCACGACGGCAGCAGGCTGGTGTAGTCGTCGCCGACGTTCCCGCCGCACTGGTGGAAGGACAGGATCGGCGCGAGGTCGAGACCCTTCGACGTGATGACGTCGAAGACCCGGTCGTAGTAGGTCCAGTCGAACTGGTTGTCGCCGGCGGCCTCGACGTCGCCCCACCAGACGTCGACGCTGACGGCGTCCACGCCGTAGGCGGCGACGGCCTCCAGGTCGGACTCGAAGTCCGCCCAGTCGGTCACCTTCAGCGGCGCCATGACGTTGGCGGTGAACTCCGGGTTGTCCAGGGCGACGGGCCCCGGCGGCACGGGACCGTCCGCGGGCGCGGCCTGGGCGGTCCCGGCGCCGGCGACGACCAGTCCGAGGGCGGCGAGCATCACTGTGGTTCGTCTCACGGCCCGGCATGCTGCCAGCCGGTCACGGTCCGGTCACAGGGGGGTTTCCGGTCGTTGTCGTCCCCCCGGCGTGTCCCGCCACGACGCGCCCGGCGCCCCGCTCAGCCGCCGGTGAGGACGACGAGCTGCTGGGTCGCGCGGGTCACCGCGACGTAGCGGTCGACCGCCCCCTCGACGCCGTCGCCGAAGCGGTCGGGGTCGACGAGGACGACCAGGTCGAACTCCAGCCCCTTGGCCAGCACCGGCGTCAGCGACCGGACCCGCGGCGTCGGCGCGAACGTCGGGTCCCCGATGACGCAGGCGGTCCCCTCGCCGTGCGCGGCGAGCCAGGCGTCGAGGAGCGGCCGCAGCCGTGCGACCGGGCCGTGGACGACGGGGACGCCGGTGCTGCGGACGGAGGTGGGCACGTTGGCGTCGGGCAGCGCGGCCCGGATGACCGGCTCGGCCTCGGCCATGACCTCCACCGGCGTCCGGTAGTTGACGGTCAGCGAGGCGGTGCGGACCCGGTCGAGGCCGACCCGCCGCAGCCGCTCCTCCCACGACTCGGGGAAGCCGTGCCGGGCCTGGGCGCGGTCGCCGACGACGGTGAAGCTGCCGGACGGGCAGCGGAGCAGCAGCATCTGCCACTCGGCATCGGTCAGCTCCTGCGCCTCGTCGACGACGACGTGCGCGAACGGTCCGGCCAGCAGGTCCGGGTCGGCGGAGGGCGCCGCGGCGTCGTCGACCAGGGCTCCCCGCAGGTCCTGGCCGCGGAGCATGGACATCACCTTCATGTCCGAGTCGTCCGTGGCGATCAGGTCGGCCATCACGTCGGCCATGCGCAGCCGGTCGGCGGCGACCGCGGCCTCCTGTCGCCGGCGGCGCCGGGAGGTCTCCGGGTCGCCGAGGCGCTGCCGGGCGGCGTCGAGCAGCGGCAGGTCGGCGAGCGTCCAGGCGTGCGGGTCCGCGCGCTGCAGGACCGCGACCTCGCCGGCGGTGAGCCACGGCGCGCACCGGCGGAGGTAGGCGGGCACCGACCACAGGTCCCCGACCAGGTCGGTCGCCTCCAGCAGCGGCCAGGCCCGGCCGAAGGCGCGCACCAGCTCCCGGTTCGCGGCCAGGGCCCGCCGGTACGCGGCGTCCGGGTCCTCCGGAGCCAGCCCGTAGGCGTCGAACTCCTCCTCGGCTCCGTCGTCGTCCTCGCCGTCGTCCTCGCCGAGCTCCTCCCTGACCTTGTCCACCAGGATGCGCAGCAGGGCGTCCCAGACCTGGTCGCGGGCCTCGTTGTGCGGCGCCCCGGGGTCGCGGGCGTCGAACGCCTCGACCCAGTCGTCCGCGTCCAGCGCGACGGTGGCCCAGGGCGTCACCACCTCCGTGCCGTCCGTCGGTGGTTGTTCGTACAGCCGGACCGCCGGCTCGATGGCCCGCACCATGCGGGCGTCGGCCTTGAGGCGGGCCACCACCGGGTCGGTCTCGGGGCCCGCGCTGGCGCCCTGGGGGACCAGGCCCGGCACGGTGCAGGTCTGCACGCCCTCCTCCCCCAGGCTCGGCAGGACGTCCGAGACGTAGGCGAGGTACGGCTCGCTCGGTCCCACGAAGAGCACGCGGCCGCGGTGGGCACCGAGGTGCGGATCGGAGTAGAGCAGGTAGGCGGTGCGGTGCAGGGCGACCACGGTCTTGCCCGTCCCCGGACCGCCGTCGACGACGAGGGCGCCGGCCGACCCGGCGCGGATGATCGCGTCCTGGTCGGCCTGGATGGTGCCGAGCACGTCGCGCATGTGGGCCGAGCGGGTGCTGCCCAGGCTGGCGATGAACGCCGACTGGTCGTCGAGCGCGGCGTGCCCCTCCAGCCCGTCCGGGGTGAACACCTCGTCCCAGTAGTCGGTGATCCTGCCGCGGGTCCAGCGGTAGCGGCGGCGGCTGGCCAGCCCCATCGGGTCGGCGTGGGTGGCGCCGAAGAAGGGCTCGGCGGCCGGGGAGCGCCAGTCGACCAGCAGGCGGCGGCCGGCGCCGTCGGTGAGGCCGAGCCGTCCGACGTACACCGGCTCGGAGCCGTCGGTCCGGACGATGCGGCCGAGGCAGAGGTCGAGGCCGAAGCGGCGCAGGGTGCGCAGCCGGGCGGTCAGCCGGTGGACCTCCAGGTCCCGGTCGAGGGCGGCCTGGCCGTGCCCGCCGGGTGCCCGGCGCTCGGCGTCGAGCCGGGCGGACAGGTCGGCGACGGTGCGCTCGAGGCTCTCGGCGACGTCGGCGAAGAAGGCCTCGTCGTCGGCGATCAGCGCCGGGTCGGCTTTGGCGGAGAGGTGGTCGGGCAGGTCGAAAGCGGTGGTGGTCAGGCGACGCACGTGGGGACTCCCGTCCGGACTCGACCCCGTCACGCCGCTCCGCACGCGGACGTTCTCGCAGGTCAGGGCCTCGGCCGGCGAGTGTGCGCCCCGACCCGGGTCTTGCCGCAAGCCCCCGGGTGCGCTATAGCTTGGAGGTGAGGGGAGGCGGTGTCCCCGCCTCCGGAGCCACCGGCGCGCCGTCCGCGGCCGGAGTCCGCCGGCGGGCCCGGTGCCGCGAGACGCGGGCCCGGTTCGCGCACAGGCCGCTCACGCAGTACGTCCGGTTGCCGTTCTTCGTGGCGTCCACGAACAGCCAGCCGCAGGCCCGGCCGGGACTGCCCGGGCAGGCGCGCAACCGCGCCGCCCCCTCCCCGGTGAGCAGCTCGACGGCGGACCGCGCGACCGGGCCGAGCACGGCCTCCAGCGGCGGGCCCAGGTGCTCGTGGTCGAGGACGAGCCGCCCGGGCACCGCCCCGGCGCGCAGTCGCGGCCGGCTCGCGGAGAGACGGTCGTCGACCGCCGCCAGGTCCGCCTCGTCCGGGTCGGCGGACCGCGCCACCGCCTCCAGGACGCGGTAGAGACACTCCCGGAAGGCCACGGCGGCCCGGAAGGCGGCGTCGGCCTGCCGGGGGTCGCGGGCGGCCAGGTCGGCCGACCGCCCGAGCACCGCCTCCCCGACCACGTGCTCGCGCGCCGCCCACGCGAGCAGGTCGGCGTGGTCGCGGAGGCTGTCGTCGGCCGCGCTCCACCGCAGGTCGACGGTGTTCACGAACCGGAGGGCGACCTCACCGGCCTGCATGGTCCCGACGCTAGCAGGGTAATGCCCGATCCGTCTTTCGAGCGTTACGCGACGGAGGGGCACCACGATGACGTCCAGGACGACGGCCCGGCTGCTCCTGCGGCCGCTGACCCCCGACGACCTGCCGGACCTGCACCGCGGCGTCTGGAGCGACCCCGCGGTCACCTGGGACGGGGTGGCGCGGACGCCGGACCAGTCGCGGGACCGGCTGCGCGAGGCGGTCGAGCACTGGCAGCGGCACGGCTTCGGGATGTGGGCGGCGGTCCGCCGCGACACCGGGGAGGTGTGCGGGTTCGGCGGGCTGCAGCGGCTCGAGGGCGGCGAGGAGGTCGAGGTCGGCTACTACCTGTCCCGCCGCTGCTGGGGGCTCGGGTTCGGCACGGAGATCGCCCGGGAGGCGCTCCGGCACGGCTTCGAGGACCTGCACCTCGACCGGGTCGTCGCCGTCGTCCGCCCGGGGAACGACGCGTCCCGCCGGGTGCTGGCCAAGGCCGGGATGCGCCCCGACCACGGGGCCCGGCACTACGGGGCCGAGGTCGAGGTCTGGGTGGCGCGGCCTCAGCCGTGCAGCGTGGGCCGGTAGACGAGCTCCAGGGTGCGGCCGTCGAGCGTGCGGCTCTCCAGCAGCTCGAGGTCGAAGTCGGCCGCGCCGGCGAAGACCGGGTCCGTCCCGGTGCGGCCGGAGATCACCGGGAAGACGGTCACCTGCACGCGGTCGACCAGCCCGGCGGCCATCAGCGAACGGTTCATCGACAGGCTGCCGTGCGAGCGCAGCGGCACGTCCGACTCCTCCTTGAGCCGGGCGACGACGTCGACGGCGTCCCCGCTCACCAGGGTCGCGTCCGGCCAGTCGAGCGGACCCTCGAGCGTCGAGGAGACCACCGTCGTCGGCAGGGTCCGCATCCGGGTGTTCAGCGGGTCCTTCGCCGCGGACTCCTCGGTGAGCGGGTCCAGCAGCGCCACGAACTCCCGGTAGGTGTTGCCTCCGAGGACCAGCCGCTGCTCCTGCCGGTACTGCGCGAGGCGGTGGTCGAGGAACTCGGGGCCCTGCTTGCCCCAGAAGCCGCCCCAGTCGCCGCCCTCGCCGTAGGAGCCGAAGCCGTCGAGGGTGCAGAGGACGTCGAAGGTGTAGACGGCGGTCACGGCTGTCTCCTCGGGCGCCGGCGGTCGGTGTCGGGGTGCAGACCGGCGACCCCGGCCCGACTCATCGCGCACAGCCCGCTGCGCGCACTGTCAGCCGACGGCCGCGAGGCTGGCGAACACGATGACGTTGTCCCGGTAGTCGCCCGTGTCCTCGTCGAACGTCCCGCCGCAGGTGATCAGGCGCAGGCCGGCGTGGTCGATGTCGCCGTAGACCTCCTCGGTCGGGAAGTCGTCCTTGGGGTGCTCCTCGACGCGGTCGACCCGGAAGGTGGCGACGCTGCCGTCGGCTCGGTCGACGACGACGGTGTCCCCGCGGCGCAGCTCCCGCAGCCCGGAGAAGGCCCCCGGCTCGCCGTCCCAGTCGACGTGACCGGCGAGGACCGCGGGCCCGAGCTGGCCGGGCGTGGGACTGCCGTCGTACCAACCGACCGGATAGGCACCCGGCGGGACCTCCATGGAGCCGTCCCGCTCCAGGCCGAGTTCCATGATCCGGGACGTCACCCCCAGGGCCGGGATCTGGACCCGCCGGGGAGTGCTGGCCGGCAGCTGTCCTGCGCTGGCCGCAGGACTGATCGCCTCGGCAGCAGGCGCGGAGGAGGTCGCGGTCGCGGTCGGGGCGTCCACGGCGAGGGGGACGTCGAGTCGGACGGGGTCGCTCGCGTCCTGGGGCAGGACGACGATCGCAGCGACACCCGCGGCCGCGAGCACCGCGGAGGTGCCCGCCCAGGCCCGGGCCGCGCGGGGCCGGGCGGTCCGGACCGTGCGGCCACGGGGCCGTCCGTAGCGGGTGACCCTAGGCGGCCGGGCGAGGAGAGCCTGCAGCTCGGCGTCGGAGGTCGACGTCCCCGCGACCGGTGGCGGAGGCGGTGGCGGAGGCGGAGGCGGGTACGCCGCGACGATGCGCACCGCGCCACCCGCCCCGGCCACCGTGTGGCCGGGGCGGGTGTCGGGTGCGCGGTGCCGCACGTCGCGGAGGTCAGACGGTCGCGCGGGAGCTGCGCCGGGCAGCGAAGGCAGCCCCACCGGCCGCGGTCAGGGCGACGCCGCCCAGGACGTAGGGCAGGGCGCTGGCCTCGTCGGACGCGCTGCCGTCGCCGGCGGCAACGGCGCCCGCCGGGCGGGTCGCGACCTGAGCGCCACCGGTCGCGCCACCGGTCGCGGCGCCCGTCGTCGCGCCCGTCGTGGCACCGGTCGTGGCACCGGTCGTGGTGCTCGTCCCCCTCGACGGGAGGCTCTCGCAGGCGCGGCCATCGTTGTCGTCCCCGTCGAGGCCATTGGGGTCACTCGGGTCCTGGTCGTAGACGGCCTGGGCGTCCTCCTGGTACTGGAAGTCCTCCAGGCAGTTCAGGTCGGCGGCCTGGGCCGTGCCGGCGAAGCCGAAGGACAGGGCCGCGGTGAACAGGACACCAGCGGCGGCGGTGGTGGTACGACGCATGATCGAGACTCCAAGAGCTGTGGGGCGAGGTGGCTGCCACCCTCACACGGCGAAACCGTTCCGATACGGCGTGTTCTGGAAGCACGTGTGCCAGTGATTGGCTCGAGGTCCGGCGACTCTCGCCAGGCGCGGACACGCCAGTCCCAGGCGTCCCAGGAGCAGCACCACATCGCTTCGTGCCCTCGGGTGGCCGGAGCCCGGGCCGACTCGAGGTGGGCGTGCTCAGCGCCTGGTCTCGTACCTCGTCAGGAGCACGCCGTCGGGGAACGTCCGGGTCTCCACGAGGCTCAGGTCCACCCAGTTGTCCAGGGCCGTGAAGAACGGTCTGCCGCCGCCCACCAGGACCGGGTGGGTGACGAGCACGTACTCGTCCACCAGCCCGGCCCGCATGGCCGCCGCGGCGAGGGTGGCGCCGCCTATGTCCATCGGGCCGCCGTCCTCGGCCTTGAGCCGGGTGATCTCCGTGACCGCGTCGCCGGTGACCAGGCGGGCGTTCCCGTCGACCGCGCTGATCGTCGACGAGAACACCACCTTCGGCATGTCCCGCCAGCGGTGGGCGAACTGGACCTGCGCCGGTGTGACACCCGGCTGCTGGTCGGCGGTCGGCCAGTGGGAGCTCATCGCCTCCCACAGTCGGCGTCCGTACAGCGCCGTGCCCGTCGCCCCCACCCGGTCGGACCAGAACTGGAACAGCTCGTCGCTCGGCACGCTCCAGCCGAGGTCGTCGCCGGGCGCGGCGGTGTAGCCGTCCAGGCTCACGTTCATGCCGAAGGTCAGTCGCCGCACGCTGCCAGCCTCCCGTGAGTCGGCCTCCCGCGGTACGGACCGGCACGGCGCGGACGACTCATCGGTCGGGCTGCACCGAGACCCGACTCGCCCACGCGCACGCCGCCGCCTTGGTGCGCAGGGTCAGCGGCGGGCGACGGACGAGTCGGCCTGCACGCCGGGGACTGATCTGGGCCTTTCGGATGACGACGGAGGAGGTTGGACACCGCCACTGAGCAGGCCTCATGGAGCTGGAACAGGTCAGCAGGGATCGGCGGAACTCGGGCGTTCCGACAACTGATCGAGGACAGCTCACCCAGGATCCAGTTGGTGACAAATCTCGTTCCGCCACACCGATCGCCTAGGATCCTGGTCTGTGACCACGCTGCCGCTGTCCGAGGTCAAGGCGCGCCTGTCCGAGATCGCCGAAGAGGTGGCGGCGACGCACGAGCGCGTCCAGATCACGAAGAACGGACGTGCCTACGTGGTGCTGCTGGCCGCCGAGGATCTCGAGTCCATCGAGGCGACACTGGAGCTGCTCAGCGACCCGGAGGCCCGGTCGCGCATCGCTCGCGCCGAGGAAGAGATCGAGCGAGGTGACGTCCTTGACGAAGCGCAGGTTCGCGCACTGCTCGCCGCCCGGCGGTCCGGATCGACCGAGTGAGCTTCCGGGTCGTCGTGACCCGGACAGCAGCACGGCAGCTCGCCGAACGCCTACCGGAGTCAGCGGCGACAGCCTGCGTCGAGTTCCTCTTCGGTCCGCTGGCGGACGACCCGCACCGCGTCGGTGCACCGCTGCGTGCACCGTTCGCCGGCCAGCGGCGCGCGCGACGGGGCGAGTACCGCGTCCGCTACCGCGTCGATGAGAACGCCCACGTCGTCTACGTGCTCGACATCGACCACCGTCGGGACGCCTACCGTGGCTGAGCCGGACAGCTGAGCCCCCGCCTGCGCGAGAGCGCAGATCAGGGGCGGGCGACGGACGAGTCGGCCTGTACGCCGGGGACGGATCCCGGGATGTCGATCATCGACGACTGATGGTGAAAACGTGGTCTGAGCTGCGCAGACACCATGTGGCCCGGATGGGCGCAATGGGCCGTTTGCGGACGTTCTGCGGACTCTGTGCGGACTCTGTGCGGACTGGCGCGCCGATGATTGACAGGTCATGCCGACTGACGGTGACTGATCCGGCCCGTCGGGAGCACAGACGGAGCTAGCCACCGATGTGCGTCCGGACGGCCCACCCGTCACCCGGCTCAGGTCGATGCAGGGACAGGACGACCCTGGCTCAGCCCTGCTCGTCGATGTCGACGCCGTGGCGGATGGCCAGCTCAGCCAGGGCGTCGGGATAACCCTGGCCGACGGCGCGCCAGCGCCAGGTGCCGTGGCGCTGGTAGAGGGTGCCGAGGATGAGGCTGCGCTCGTCGGTGGCGGCGTCGAGCGTGGCGCGGGCGGCGGAAGCGCCGTGCTCGTCGCGCAGGATCAGCTCGACGGGGCCGACGTCGCCGAAGGTGGCAATGCCGTCGATCGCAGCGGCGAGGAGGACTCGCCGCTGGGTCGGCGGCAGCCGGTCCGGCCGCAGCGTGCAGATCGCCTCGCCGGCGATCCCGGTGGCGAGAGCGACGGCGCCAGTCGGGTGCTCGGGAGCGTTGTAGAAGACGAAGTCCTCATCCACGGCGACCTGCTCGTCGGGGTCGACGACGAAGGCGACGACGTCGATGTCGAACCGGTCGGCTGCGTGACGGCCCGGGGTCGCCCAGCGCACCTCCGCCAGCCAGTCCGAGTCGGCCGGGAGATCCATGACCTCCCCGCGCACGAGGATCCGCGGTGCCGGCGCCGTGACCCTGGCCGGTGGGGTGGCCGGCGGCTCGGGTACCGGCAGCACCACGACGCGCTCATCCGGCTGCTGCGGCCACGAGCAGGGGGTGAGGGTGGCGGCGTCGAGCGGCCGGGCGCCGAGCACCTGCGCCCGGCCGGTCCGCGGGTCCGGCTCGAGGCCGGGGACGAGCACGACATCGGTGACCGAACTGGTGAGGTTGACCGCGACGCTGGCCCCAGCGGCGAGGACCCGTTCCCGGACCGCGGCCGCCGTGTCGTGCGCGCCGCCCAGCACCAGCACACGACGACCGCTCAGCGGTCCGCCCGGCTCGGGCGTGCGCGGCGCCGGCGCTGCGGCGCGGGCGTTGACGGTCACGGTCTCCCTGGCCTCAGCGATCTCGCCGGCCTTGGGCTGCCCGGGGGCGACCGCGGTCAGCATGGTCAGGAGTTCCGGCTCGGTGATGATCGGTGTGCCGTGCTGGCGGGCCCGGGCGGCCTTGCCGGTCTGCTCATCGGCGCGGTTGCACACCAGGACGTGGGTGCGGCCGCTGACGGTGTTCATGACGTCGAGCCCGGCTTCGGTGCAGCGGCGGGTCAGGATCTCCCGCGGGGTGCTCGTCGATCCGGTGATGACCACCTTCATGCCCTGCACCAGCGGGGTGCCGGCGGCCCAGCGGCCAGGGGTCCGCCACGGGCACGGGGTGCGGGGCGCCTTGGCCGGGAACGGTGCGGGCGCGGTGTCGGTGCAGGCCGCCAGCGGCAGGTCGAGGTCCAGCTGCGCGGCCCAAACCAGGGAGTGCCGCAGGATCTCCACCAGGACCCGGACGTCGTCCTCGGCGTCGTGGGCCCGGATCGCCTGTACGCCCCAGTAGTCGGCGACCGAGCCGAGCTTGAAGTCGGTGACGGGCAGGTCCAGCCGGCGGGTGAGCGCCAGGGTGCACAGCCGCTCCTCCACCGGCAGTCGCCGACCGGCGCGCCGGGATTCCGCGGCGAGGAAGCGGTGGTCGAAGGAGGCGTTGTGTGCCACCACGATGCGCCCCTCGACCAAGCGGGACACGTCGTCGGCCACGTCGGGGAACTGCGGTGCTCCTCGCAGCTTCGCCCGAGTTAGCCCGTGGATGTGGGTGGGGCCGGGGTCGCAGCCCGGGTCCAGTAGCGTCGCCCAGCTCGACTCGACCGCCCCGTCGGCGGCCATCTGAGTGACCGCGACCTGCAGCACCCGGTCAGCGGTAGCGCTCAGGCCTGAGGTCTCCACGTCCACGACGGCGTAGCCGTACGGATAGCGGTGTGCGACCTCGGCCGGCAGGACCGCTGAGGACAGGACCCCCGTCATGGCCCGCAAGGTAGTTCCGGTCAGTGATCGTTTCGTTGACCCCTGAGGCGTGTCGGACCCCCACGAAGAAGTACGTGCACCTTCCAGTCCCGCCACCGCCGGGACGCATCGGCCGGCCCAGGCACCTATCCGAGCCAATTCGCGTCGAGTGAGCCCACATTCGCCTGGCTCGGCCACCGCCAACGGCCTCCCCTACCCCGGCGCCCGACACTGGAGCATCGCCATGATCAAGAGGGACACAGACCCGTGAATAGGTGAGTTGCAGGCGCGCGTCAGCGCCCCGGGCGGAGCCCGGGGTGTTCTTGCCCTGCAGGTCAAGCGGCCGGATCGAGGACCACGGTGTGCCCGAGTTTCTCCAGTTGGGCGACCAGTCGGCGGGTGTGTGCCTCGGTGGTGCGCCGGGCGAGCCAGTCGGGACCGAGGTCTTGGTAGGGCTCGTCACGCAGCAGCATGTAGTAGGCCGGGACCAGGATCGAGTGGGCGACGGCGACCTGCGCCCGACCCATGCCGCGCCGGGCGGTGAGCCGGGCGTGCTGGGCCGAGAGGTAATTGGTGCCCTTCATCCGGCCGACCGAGCCGGCGGCCTCGACCAGCATGTGGCTGAGCCACTTGTTGCCATGCCGCAGCCCCGCCGGGGTGCGCTTGCCGGCTGACTCGTGGATCGCCGGCGCGACTCCGGCCCAGACGGCCAGGTGCGCCGCGGAGGGAAAGCGGGACATGTCCGCGCCGGTGTCGGCGACGATCACCTGAGCGACCTTCTCCCCGACTCCGGGAATGGTCTGCAGCAATTCCAGCTGGTGTGCCCACGGGGCAAAGGCGTCGGCGAGCACCGCGTCGAGTTCGGCCAGCGCGGCCTCCACCGCCTCCAGCCGGCTCAGGATGGAGCGCGCCAGCCGCGCATGGCCGGCGTCGAAGTGTCCGGTCAGCGCCTCGGTCAGCGCCGGGATCTTGACCCGCATCCGGCCCCGGGCCAGCTCCGCCAGCGCCCGCGGATCCCGCTCGCCGTCGATGAGGGCGGCCAGCATCGCCCGCGCGGAGACCGTGGTCAGGCTGGAGGCCACCACCGATAGCTTGATGCTGGCGTCTTCCAGCAGCAGCTCCAGGCGCATCGCCTCCCGGGTGCGGTCGCCCATCAGCTGCTCGCGATAGCGGGTCAGCATCCGTAACCGGCGAATGTCTGCCGGCGGCACGAACGAGGGGCGCAGCAGCCCGTGCTCGAGCAGCTGGGCGATCCACTCGGCGTCTTTGACGTCGGTCTTGCGCCCGGGGACGGCCTTCATGTGCGCGGCGTTGAGCAGCCAGACCTCCATCACCTCCTCCAGGCAGTAGAACGGCGCCTTCCAGTAGGTCGAGGTCGACTCCATCGCCGCGATCGTCACGCCCTCGGCTCTGAGCCAGTCGCGCATGACCACCAGCGACCGGGTGGTGGTCTTGAACGTCCGCGTCTGACTCATCCGGCGCCCGCGCGGCCCGGGTGCGCGCACGCAGACGCACAGCGACTCCTTGCCGATGTCGAGCCCGGCGACCCGCTCGAACAAGACCTCCACCCCGATCACCTCCCGACGACGGCGGATGGACACCGCCCGGAGGGACCTCTGCCAGGACACAGACCCACGTGCTCGTAGCAACAATCAAGGGCACCCGAGGACCCCGCGCCATACACCTCAACGGGCTCGCCCGCGCCAGTGTGTAACGACGTCGCCGGACGGCCCTCGCATTCTCATCCCCAAGCGCGGCGATTCAAGATCGCCATGGGTTACACCTCTTGCATTCAGGTCTGGCAACTCGTTGGACGGGTTTCGCATCGCCGACGGGGCGCTGCAGCGATTTGACTTGACAGCCAGTCGACTCGAGGCCTTCGCGGAGTCTGGATCTTGCAACACGACGTCAGGCTGGAGGCAGCGTGACGTCCTATAGCGGCCCACTGGGGACACCAGCGCCAGTGTTCCGACTTCGGCTGCGGAGTCTTCCTGCACCTTCGGAAAGCCAGGCTTGGCCACCGCGACTGTTGGGCGTCATGGGTGACCATCCGGAGTGGCCGTTCGCCTGCCGATGACTCACCCGTGCGAAAGACCCTCATCATGATCATCGCGGCGGTGGCGCTCACCGCCGGCTGCGGAGGCGGGGACGCCGCTGAGGCAACCGCTCAGGCCACCCAGTCCAGCACGAGCGCTGCAGCGTCCGACTCCGCGCCCGTCGCCGCACCCTCGACTACCGCGCAGGCCATGGACGCGGAGACCGCACTGGCCGAATTGAAGGATGCGGGGCTGCCCATCACTGACAGCGCGGTGATCACCGAGACCAACGACGCGAACAACCTCATTGGGCGGCCGGGGCAGTACGTGTCCAAGGTGGCGTTCGCCGACAGTCGCCTAGGGAGTGTCTGGCGGATCTTGCCGCCGTGGGTGTAGAGCGGTCGGATGCAGGACCGGCATGACCTGACTGATGAGCAGTGGGCGGTGCTCGAGCCGCTGCTGCCCGATCGCACTCCGCGAC
>NZ_JBJGYI010000039.1:0-45697 GCF_054049915.1 Geodermatophilus sp. SYSU D00766 | reverse complement strand
CCCCACCCCCACCCCCCCCCCCCCCCCCCCCCCCGCCCCCCCCCCCACCCCCCCCCCCCCCCCCCCCCCCCCCCCCCCCCCCCCCCCCCCCCCCCCCCCCCCCCCCCCCCCCCCCCCCCCCCCCACCCCGTCGACTGCGAACGGCGTGTTCGAGGTCGACCCCTCCCGGTCCGCCCGTTCCCGGACGGGGCCCCGGACCCCGACATCGGAACGCGCACCGGAGCGTCGTCATGGCATCACTGGTCACCGAGGGCAGGGTCGACGTCACCGTCGTCGACCCGCAGCCCTCCCGGAGGGCCCGCCGGGTCTTCCCCTGGGTGGTCTTCACCCTCACCTTCGCGCTGCTCCTGTCGGACTACATGTCCCGGCAGGTCCTCGCGGCGGTCTTCCCCTTCCTCAAGCTGGAGTGGGCGCTCAGCGACACGCAGCTCGGCGCCCTCACCGGTGTCGTCGCGCTGACCGTCGGGCTGCTGGCCGTCCCGCTCTCCCTGCTCGGCGACCGCTGGGGCAGGGTCCGGGCGATCGTGCTCATGGCCGTCGTGTGGAGCCTGGCGACCGCCGGGTCGGCGGTCGCGGCCAACTACGAGCAGCTCATGCTCGCCCGCCTGTTCATCGGCGTGGGCGAGGCCGCCTACGGCAGCGTCGGCCTCGCCGTCGTCCTCGCCGTCTTCCCGGCCACCCGGCGCGCCTCCTTCACCGGCGCGTTCATGGCCGGTGGCTCGTTCGGCTCGGTGCTCGGCGTCGCCCTGGGCGGTGCCCTCGCCGTCCAGCTCGGCTGGCGCTGGTCCTTCGGCGCGATGGCCGTCCTCGGGTTCGTCCTGGTCCTGCTCTTCCGTCTGCTGGTCAGTGACCGCACGCTCGACCGGTTCCGGGTCGATGACGCCGCCGTGGGCGAGCCGGTCTCCGTGCGGGGCGGGCGCGTCCCCCTGCGCACGCTGTTCAGCACCTCTTCGGTGGTCCTCGCCTACCTCGGCAGCGGACTGCAGCTGTTCATCGCCGGCTCGCTGTTCGCGTGGCTGCCCAGCTACCTCAACCGCGCCTACGGGCTGGCCCCCGACCGGGCGGCCGCGCTGGCCGCCGTGGCCATCCTGTTCATGGGCGTCGGGATGATCGTCTGCGGCTGGGTCACCGACCGGCTGAGCCGGCACGTGGCCGTCCGCAAGTGGACGACGGCGATCGTGTACTCGCTGGTGTCGCTGGTCTGCCTGGGCGCGGGCTTCGCGATGGCACCGGGTGCGCCGCAGCTGCTGCTGCTGGCCGTCGGCGTCTTCTTCGCCGCCGGCACCACCGGCCCGGCCGGTGCGATGGTGGCCAACCTGACCCACGAGTCGATCCGGGCGACCGCGTTCGGGACGCTCACGCTCGCCAACAACCTGCTCGGCCTGGCCGCCGGGCCGGTCGTCACCGGCATCCTGGCCGACCGGCTCGGCCTGCAGAGCGCCATGGCGCTGGTGCCGCTGGCCGCGGTCGGCGCGCTGGTGGCGCTGGTCCTGGGCCGGCGGGCCTACCCGCGCAGCCTCGCCCGCGTCGGTGCCACGGCCGGCACCCCGGGTGCTGCCACGGTCGGCACCTCGGCGGTGTCCCGGTGAGCCCGGCGACCGTCGTCTGCGTCCCGGGGCTGCGCGGGCACGACGAGGACCACTGGCAGACGCGGCTGGCCGCCTCGGTGCCCGGGGCGCGGACCGTCCCGCCGCTGGGCCGGACGAACGCGAGCCTGCGGGCGCGGGTGATCGTGCTCGACCGGGTCGTCGCCCAGGTGCCGGGCCCGGTGGTGCTCGTCGCCCACGGCGCCGGTGCCCTGGTCGCGGTGCACTGGGCCGCCCGGTACGACACCCGGGGCGTGGTCGGTGCCCTGCTGGCCACCCCGCCGGCCCTCGCCACGGAGCTCCCCCCGGGGTACCCCCCGATCGCCCGGCTGCGGGCCTGCGGCTGGCTGCCCGTCCCGCGACGGCCGCTGCCGTTCCCCAGCATCGTCGCGGTGAGCAGCGACGACCCGCTCGGCAACCCCGTCCGGGTGGCCGCCCTCGCGTCGGCGTGGGGGAGCCAGGTGCACGATCTGGGCGCCGTCGGCCACCTGGAGCCGGCCTCCGGCTCCGGGCACGGGCCGGAGGCGGCGGAGCTGGTCGAGCGGCTCCGTGCCGGCACGGTCGAGCGCGACGCGGACGGGGCCGGCCTCCGGCGGGCGCTCGACCTCGTGCCGGCGTGACCGCCGTCCGCCCCCCGGCCGCGGTCGTCCCGGCCGCCGGCGGGGAGCGTGCGGGGGGTCCGGTCGCCGGCGGGGCAGCGTCGCCCCGCCGGTGGCCGGGCCTGCTGGCCGCCGCGCTCGGACTCGCCGCCGCCGTCGTCGCGCACCGCCTCGTGCCGGCGGTCGGCGTCCTCACCTGGGCGGTCGCGCTCGGCGTGGTCGCCGGCAACACCGGCCTGCTGCCGTCGGCGGCCCGGGCGGCCCTCGGCCGGCTGACCCGGCGCCTGCTGCGGATCGGGATCGTCCTGCTGGGCTTCGCCGTGTCGTTCGGCTCCATCGCCGCGCTCGGGCTCGGCACGGTGGCCCTGGTGGCGGTGACCCTCGTGCTGACCCTCGTCCTCACCACGTGGCTGGCCGGCCGTCTGGGACTCGGCCGCGCCCGCAGCCTGCTCATCGGCACCGGCTTCGCCATCTGCGGGGCGTCGGCGATCGCGGCGATGGAGGAGACCGCGGGCGCCGACGACGAGGACGTCGCCGTCGGGATCGCGATGGTCACGCTCTTCGGGACGGTGGCCATGGTCGCGCTGCCGCTGCTGTGGCACCCGCTGGGCCTCAGCGCCGAGCAGTTCGGCACCTGGGCCGGCGCGAGCATCCAGGAGGTCGGCCAGGTGGTCGCCGCCGCGGGCGCCGGCAGCGCCGCCGTGGTGGGCGTCGCCGTCGTCGTCAAGCTGACCCGCGTGCTGCTGCTCGCGCCGGTCGTGGCGGTGGTCAGCACCGTCCGCCGGCTCACCAGGGACGGCGGGCAGGCCGGCGCGAGGCGCCCGCCACTGGTCCCGCTGTTCGTCGTCGGCTTCGTCGCCTGCGTGGCGCTGCGCAGCACCGGCGCGGTCCCGGCGGGTGCGCTGGCAGCGATCTCCCAGGTGCAGGTGACCGCCCTCGCCGCCGCGCTGTTCGGGATGGGCGCCGGGGTGCGGCTGCGGTCACTGCTGCGGGGCGGCGGCCCGGTGCTCGCGGTGTCGGCGGCGTCGACCGTCTTCCTGGCCGGCACCGCCCTGGCCGGGGTCCTGCTGCTCGGGGCCTGACCCCGCCCGGCCGGCGCGGTGTCACGCCCGGGACCTCAGCCCAGGACCACGCCCTCGGCCGAGCCCGACGGGGTGGGGTCGGGCAGCCGGGACATCCGGAAGGAGTTGGCCAGCCCCAGCAGGCCCGCGGCGACGGGGATGAGCAGGGCGATCTGCAGCGCCAGCGGCCGGGTCTCGGTGTTGATGCGGACGATCTCCTCGCGGGTCGTCGCGGGCTGGTCGGCGAGCAGCTCCTCGAGGCCGGTGGTGCTCAGCAGCTGCGCGTCCTCCTCCAGCACCTCGGCGACCCGCTGCTGCTCGGCCGCCGACAGCACGTCGCTGTCCTCGGCGCGGCTGGTGAAGGCGACGGAGAGCGCGGCGAGCATGACCGCCCCGGCGAAGGCCAGCCCGAAGGACAGGCCGAACGACCCCGCGGCGGAGTTCACGCCGGCGGCCTCGCTCACCCGCTCGTCGGAGACCGGGCTCAGGGTGTAGTTGTTCAGCTGCGAGACCAGCAGGCCCAGCCCCGAGCCCGCGATCACCAGCGGCACCAGCAGGTACCAGCCGGAGTCGGCCCGGGGGACCAGCGGGAGCAGCACCAGGAGCCCGGCCGTCAGCAACGCGAACCCCCAGCGGACGATCGTCGCCGGGCGCCGCCGGCCCGCCCGCCGGCCGGCGAGCAGGGCGATGCCGAACATGCTCAGCGACAACGGCGCGATGGACAGGCCCGCGCCCAGCGCGTCGTACTCCAGCACCATCTGCAGGTAGATGGGCAGCACGATCATGGTGCCACCGAGGGCGATCTGCTGGAGCAGCTGCTGGGAGACCCCCAGCCTGAAGTACGGGGATGCGAACAGCCCCGGGTCGAGGAGCGTGGGCCGCCCGGAGCGGCTGCGCCGCCGCAGCCACCAGACCAGCCCGCCCATGGCGACCAAGCCCACTGCCAGCACCGCGCCCACGTACTCGCCGCCCTCCTGCCAGAGCAGGATGCTCAGCACGATGCCGCCCATGCCGAGCACCGACAGCAGCGAGCCGACGGGGTCGACGTGCCGCGGCCCGGTGAAGGGCACATCGCGCACCAGCCGGATGCCCGAGAGCACCACCGCGATGATCACGGCCTCGAGGAGGAAGCCGACCCGCCAGGACAGGAACGTCGTGATGAAGCCCCCGAGCAGGGGGCCGACCGCCGCCGCGATCGCCGCCGCGGCGCCGACGAGGGCGTAGACCCTCGTGCGGGCCGCGCCGTCGAAGTTGCCGTGGATGAGCGACTGCATGGCCGGCAGCAGCAGGGACGCGCCGAGTCCGCCGACCAGCGCCCAGAACACGATGATCGCGACGAGGTCCTGGGCCAGCGTCATGGCCACGGCCCCGACGGCGTAGCCGAGCAGGCCGAGCACGTAGGCCCGCTTGCGGCCGAACAGGTCGCCGACCTTCCCGCCGATCAGGATGAACGCGGCCGACACCAGCGCCTCCAGCGCGATCGCGGACTGCACCCCCGAGACGGTGGTGTCCAGGTCCGCCACGACCGCCGAGATCGAGACGTTCATCAGGGACGTGTCCACGACGAGCACGAACATCGCCATGGCCAGCAGCAGGGCGAGCAGACGGTTGCCCGCCGCCCGCGGCGGGGAGGGCGGGTCCGCGCGGTCGGTCGCCATCGCGCCAGCGTGGGCGGGACGGCTCCGGAGGGCCTCATCCCGTCGTGGTGATCGCCCGTCGCCGGCGCGGTCGGGTGCCCAGCGGTGTCCGACGGCGAACCATCCGCCTCGGAGGATGCCTGCGCGTGTCCGCCCTCCATGATCGAGAGGGACGGACGTTCGCGTGGGTTCGCCCTCAGGCGACGGAGACCGAGCACCGACGGGCCCGCCCCGGCCCGTCGCAGCGCCTGGGGGGTGGGACTCGTGGCCAAGAAGGACAGGAAGCACCCGAGGGGTGCCCCGTCGTCCCCGGTCCCGGCCGGGGACGTCGGCACCGACCCGCCGGCACGGCTCAAGCGCAGGGACTACGAGGCGGAGATGCGGCGGCTGCACGGCGAGCTCGTGGCCATGCAGGAGTGGGTCAGGAGGACGGGGGCCAAGGTCTGCGTCGTGTTCGAGGGGCGGGACACCGCCGGCAAGGGCGGGACGATCAAGCGGATCACCGAGCGGGTCAGCCCGCGGGTGTTCCGGGTGGTCGCCCTGCCCGCGCCGACCGAGCGCGAGAGATCGCAGATGTACATGCAGCGCTACGTCCCGCACCTCCCGGCCGCGGGGGAGGTCGTGGTCTTCGACCGCAGCTGGTACAACCGCGCCGGCGTGGAGCCGGTGATGGGTTTCTGCACGCCGGAGGAGACCGCGCGGTTCCTGGCCATGACGCCGGAGTTCGAGCGCGCGATGACCGACGCCGGGATCCACCTGCTCAAGTACTGGCTGGAGGTCAGCTCCGAGGAGCAGACGCGGCGGCTGATGAGCCGTGTGCAGGACCCGCGCAAGGTCTGGAAGCTCTCGGACATGGACCTGCGGTCCTACAGCCGCTGGTACGACTACTCGCGCGCCCGCGACGCCATGTTCGCCGCCACCGACACCGCGTGGGCGCCGTGGTTCGTCGCCCGGACCGACGACAAGCGGCGGGGACGGCTGAACATCATCAGCCACCTGCTCGGCCAGGTCCCGTACGAACCGCTCGCCCTCCGCGACGTCAGGCTGCCCGAACGGCAGCGGGCCGACGGCTACGCGGAGCCGGATCTCCACGCCCGGACGATCCCCGCGCCGTTCTGACCGGCCGGGGAGGGCCCGCCACGACGACGGCACGACTCGTAGACCACCCCGCCCGCCGTGGCGCGGGTGCAGCGCACCTGGGGAGCCGACATGGTCATCGCGCAACACCCCGTCGAGAACCTCGCCCCGTACGCGCTGCCGGCGCTGGACGTGGCGGCGCAGCTGGGGGTCGACGCGGACGAGGGGCTGGCCGCCGCCGAGGCGGAGCGGCGGCTGGCCGAGTACGGGCCGAACGAGCTGCCCGAGCAGCCGCCACCGAGCACGTGGGCCGTGGCCCGGGGCCAGCTGGCCAACCCGATGAACGTCATGCTGCTGCTGGTGGTCGGGGCCAGCTTCGCGATCGTCCAGATCGCCACCGCGCTGGTGGTGCTGGGCCTGGTGCTGTTCAACGTCGTGATGGGCACCAACCAGGAGCTCAAGGCCCGGTCCAGCGTGGAGGCGCTGGCCAAGCTGCAGGTGCCGCACGCCCGGGTGCGCAGGTCCGGCGGGGTCGAGCAGCTCGACTCGACCCAGCTGGTGCCGGGCGACATCGTGCTGCTGGAGGCCGGCGACGTGGTCCCGGCCGACGGGCGGATCGTCTCCGCGGCCACCCTCGAGGTGCAGGAGGCGGCGCTGACCGGGGAGAGCGCCCCGGTGCCCAAGGACCCCGGCACCCTGCCCGGGGACGAGGTCGCGCTGGGCGACCGCACCAACCTGGTGTTCCAGAACACCCAGGTCACCCGCGGCACGGCGGTGTTCGTCGTGACCGGCACCGGCGCCGCGACCCAGATGGGCCAGATCGCCGGGATGGTCACCGCCACCGAGCGCACCCGGTCCCCCCTGCAGCGCGAGCTCGACGGCATGACGAAGGTGTTCGGCGCGCTCGCCTTCGTGGCGGTCGCCGTCATCGCCGCCTTCGGCCTGGTCCGGGGGATGGACACCACGACGCTGGTGCTGCTGTGCATCTCGACGGCGATCGCCTCCATCCCGACGGGGCTGCCGACGTTCGTCCAGGCCATGCTGTCGTCCGGGGCGCGCCGGCTCGCCGAGGCGAAGGCGGTGGTCAAGTCGCTGTCGGACGTGGAGACGCTGGGCGGGACCACGGTCATCAACTCGGACAAGACCGGCACGCTGACGATGAACGCCATGACCGCCACCACGATGCTGGCGGGCGGCGACTGGTACACGATCGAGGGCCCGGGCTACCAGAAGACCGGCGCCATCCTGGGCGTGGCCGGGGGCAGGCCCCCCGACTTCCACCGCCTGGCGCTGGGCCTGATCCTCTGCACCGACGCCACCGTCGGCGACGACGGCTCGGTCATCGGGGACCCCACCGAGGCGGCGTTCGTGGTGCTCGCCGCCAAGATGGGCGCCGACGCCGCCCGGACCCGCGAGTCGCTGCCGCGCCGGGCGGAGGTGCCGTTCGACTCCGAGTACAAGTTCATGGCGACGTTCCACGACCGCCCCGAGGCGCTGGCCGGCGGGATCCTCACCCAGCCGCACTTCGCCAGCGTCAAGGGCGCCCCGGACGTGGTCCTGCAGCGCTGCGCCACCGCGCTCTGGCACGGCGAGGTCGTCCCCGTCGCCGCCGTGCGGGAGGAGATCCTGGCCGCCAACCGGCAGCTGTCCGAGCGCGGGCTGCGGGTCCTCGCCTTCGCCGCCCGGGACCTCGACGACGCCGCGATGACAGCGGCGCTGACCGACCCCATGGCCGCGGTCACCGACCTCGTCCTCATCGCGCTCGTGGGGATCGTGGACCCCCTGCGCACCGAGGCCCGGGACGCGGTGCACGTCGCCCTGCGGGCCGGGATCGACGTGCGGATGATCACCGGCGACCACACCGTGACCGCCCGGGCGATCGCCGACGAGCTGGGCCTCGGGCCGGGTGTGGTCACCGGCACCGAGCTGCAGCACCTGTCCGACGACGAGGTGCTGCGCCGGCTGCCCCGCCTGCACGTGTTCGGGCGGGTGGCTCCCGAGGACAAGCTGCGGCTGGCCAAGCTCATGCAGCAGGACGGCCAGGTCGTCGCGATGACCGGGGACGCCGTCAACGACGCGGCGGCGCTCAAGCAGGCCGACGTCGGCGTCGCCATGGGCAGCGGGTCGGAGGTGTCCAAGGAGGCGGCGAAGATCGTCCTGACCGACGACAACTTCGCCACCCTGGTCAAGGCCGTCGACCTGGGCCGCGACATCTACCGGCGGATCTCGACCTACATCCGGATGCAGCTCACCGTCCTGTCGTCGGTGCTGCAGCTGATGGTGTTCGCCACCGTGCTGAACATCAACAGCGGCGTCGCGCTGTTCCCGCTCCAGCTGCTCTTCTGCAAGTTCTTCGTGGTGATCACCGTGGTCATCGGCTTCATCGTCGACGTGCCGGACCCCGGGGTGATGCAGCGGCCGCCGCGCCGGCCCGGCACGAGGATCGTCACCCGGCCGTGGATCGTCCGCTGGCTCGTCTTCGGGTTCGTCGTCGCCGCCACCGCCCTGTCGGTGCTGCAGTGGGGACCGGGCGAGCCGAGCACCACGCAGCCCTCGGTCGCCATGACGATGACCTTCGCCGTCGTCTCGCTGTCCGCGGTCAACATCGGCCTGGTGATGCGCCGCGAGCGGCAGGCGCCCTGGTCCTCCCCGGTGTTCCCCTACCTCGGGTGGATCGTCCTGGGCTGGGTGCTGACGTGGGCCGCCGTGGAGCTCGGCATGCTGCAGCGGCTGCTGGACACCACGTCCCTCAGCGGCGGGCAGTGGCTGGTCGTGCTCGGCCTCTCCCTCCTCGCACCGACGGTCGTCGCCGTCGACAAGGTCCTCCAGCTCCGGCACCAGCGCCGGGTCCCGGCGTGGGAGGCCCCGGCCGTCGCCGGGGCGTCGGACGGTGGTGCGCGGTGAGCGGTGGGCCCCGACCGCGCCGTCGCTGCCGGAGGTGAGGCGGGCCGCACCAGGGGGTGTCGCCGGCTCACCCCGCGCGCAGGATGCCGGCGACGCCCGGGCGCGGCAGGCTGGTCCGGAGCAGGCTCCGGACCACGCAGACGGGCACCGCCATGACCACGACCGACCGCGCAGCAGTGACGCGGCAGGTGTACTTCCACGATCCCCTGGCCCCGGCGGCGACCCGGGTCGTCCCCTCGGTCTTCGTCGCGGTGCGCCGGCACGACGGCGCCCTGCTCCTCGTGCGGCGCTGCGACAGCGGCGCCTGGGAGCTGCCGGGCGGGCACGTCGACGTCGGCGAGAGCGCCGCCGAGGCCGCGGTGCGCGAGACCGCCGAGGAGGCCGGTGTCCGGGTCGAGGTCACCGGGTTCGCCGGCCTGTTCAGCGATCCGGGGCACGTGGTCCGCTCGGCGGACGGCGACGTGCACCAGCCGTTCGCGCTGCTGTTCCGGGCTCGCCACCTCGGCGGGGTGCCACACGGGGACCGGCACGAGACCAGCGACGCCGCGTGGGTCCCCGTCGCGGAGATCCCGGGCCTGCCGATGGAACCGCCGGTGCGCGCCTGGGTGGCGCAGGCGGTCGCGGTCGGAGAGCCGCCGGTCCTGCGCTGAGGTCCCCGGCCGTCGGCGCGCGATCGCCCGCGCGGGGTGAGGCGCCGGCGGCCCCGGTCCCGACGATGGGCCGCATGACCACCAGTTCCCCCTCGGGCCCGCGGACGGACACCGGCACCTTCGCGACGCGGCCGCCCCCGGTCGGCACCTCCACCGGTCCCGGCTGGGTCGGTGTCGCGTGGTTCGCCGGCGCGATGGCGATGCTCAGCGGCTTCGCCACCGCCATCAGCGGCCTCATCGCCATCTACGACGACTCGTACTACTCGGTGACCCGCACCGGGCGCGTGCTCGTCTGGGACCTCACCGTCTGGGGCTGGGTGCACCTCGTCCTCGGGGTGGCCCTCTTCGCCCTCGGCGTCCTGCTGGTCACCCGGCCGACGCGCGCGGTCCGGCTGAGCACGGTCGTCCTGGCCGGGATCAACGCCCTCGCCCAGTTCACCTACATGAGCGCCTACCCGGCGTCGTCGATCCTCGTCCTCGCCCTCGACGTCCTCGTCATCTACGGACTGCTGGTCCACGGCCGGGACATCGAGGAGTCCCTCGCCTGACGCGACCGGCACGGGCCGCGTTCACCCACCGGTGGTGAGGCGCGGCGGTCGCCCTCCGGTCGACCCTCGCGGCATGGAACACCGCCCCGCCGGCCCTGCCCCGGCCTCCGTCCCCCGCCGGGGCACCCGGCGCCGCGGCCTCGTCATCGGTGCGGGTGGTGCCGTCGGCGGCGCCTGGGCCGCGGGCGCGCTGTGCGCGCTGGAGGCGACCGGGACGTTCCCGGTGACGGAGGCGGACGTCGTCGTGGGCACCTCGGCCGGGTCGCTGGTCGCCGTGCTCGTCGCCGCCGGCGTGCCGACCTCCGAGATGCTCGGGCTGTTCCCCGACGACGGGTCCCCGCTCGACGGCACCGCCCCCGTCCCGCCGGAGGTGTCGGGCCGGGTGCGCGCCACGCTCGGCGACATCCCCCGGCCGGTGCCCCTCCCGGGCAACCTGCGGCTGGCGGCGCGGACCCTGGGGCAGCCCGGCCGCCGGCCCGTGCGGACCGCGGCGGCGGCGCTCGCACCCCGGGGCCGGGGGGACCTCGCGCCGGTGGGGGAGCTGGTCGGCGGGTTCTGGGGAGACCGCGGCTGGCCCGTCCGTCCCCGCACCTGGCTGGTGGCGATGGACTTCGACTCCGGGCAGCGGGTGGCCTTCGGGGCGCCGGGTGAGCCGGTGACGACACCGGCGGAGGCGGTCATGGCCTCCTGCTCGGTGCCCGGCCGGTTCCCGCCCCGGCCCATCGGGGGCCGCCGGTACGTCGACGGCGGCGCGGTCTCCGTCACGAACGCCGACCTGCTGGCCGGGGAGGGCCTCGACGAGGTGCTGGTCGTCGCACCGATGGCCCCGCCCGCCTCTGCTCCCCGGTCGTCCACCACCGCCCGGCTCGGGCACTGGCGCCGCCCGCTGCTGTCCCAGCGGCTGCGCTGGGAGGTGTGGCGGCTGATCGAGGCCGGGACGAGCGTCCGCGTCCTGGCGCCGACGCCCGAGGACCTCGCGGCGATGGGCACCGACTGGATGGACGCCGGCCGGCACCGCCGGGTCTTCCGGACCGCGGTGCGGACGACGACGGCGCAGCTGCTCCCGGGTGCGGCGGCCTCCGTCCGGTGCGGCGACGTCGACGGCGTGGCCTGACGTGGGTCGGTGCCGGGCGCGCCCCGGCCGGCCGGCGGCTGACACCATGCCGGGATGCGTGCCCTCGTCGTCGACGGTGTCCGGGCCCGGCCCGAGGTCCGGCAGGTGGCCGACCCGGTGGCACCGCCCGGCGGCGTGGTGGTGCGGGTGGTGGCCACGGGGCTGTGCCGCAGCGACTGGCACGCCTGGGCCGGGCACGACGACGGCGTCGCGTGGCCGCACGTCCCGGGGCACGAGCTCGCCGGCGTGGTCGCGGAGCTCGGTGCGGGGGTGGGCCGCTGGCGGGTCGGCGACCGGGTCACCGTCCCCTTCGTGTGCGGCTGCGGCCGGTGCGAGTGGTGCCGGGCCGGTGAGGCCCAGGTGTGTCCCGACCAGCAGCAGCCGGGCTTCACCCACTGGGGGTCCTTCGCCGAGTACGTGGCGCTGCACGCCGCGGACGCGAACCTGGTCGCCGTCCCCGAGCAGGTCGACCTCACCGCTGCGGCGAGCCTCGGCTGCCGGTTCGCCACGGCCTACCGCGCCCTGGTGGCCCGCGCCCGGCTCACCGCGGGGGAGTGGGTCACCGTGGTGGGGGCCGGGGGTGTCGGGCTGAGCGCCGTGATGATCGCCCGCGCGCTGGGCGGTCGGGTGGTCGCGGTGGACCGCAACCCCGAGGCCCTCGCCGTCGCCTCCGCCCTCGGCGCCGAGCACGTGGTCCGTGCCGACGGCGCCGACGTCCCGGCCGCCGTCGCGGACCTGACCGGCGGTGGCAGCCACGTCGCCGTCGACGCGGTGGGCAGCGAGCAGACCTGCGCCGCCGCGGTCCTCGGCCTCCGCCGTCGGGGTCGGCACGTGCAGGTCGGGTTGCTGCCCCCCGTCGGTGGTCACCCGCGGGTGCCGATGGAGCGGGTCATCGGCTGGGAGCTCGACGTGCTGGGCAGCCACGGGATGGCGGCGGCCGACTACCCCGGCATGGTGCGGCTCGTCGAGCAGGGCGCGCTGCAGCCCCAGCGGCTGGTGGAGCGCACCATCGGGCTCGAGGAGGCGGCGGCGCTCCTGCCGGCGTTCGACCGCGCACCGGTGGCCGGCATGACGATCGTCGACCCGTCCCGCTGACGCCTCCCGGCGGCGCCGTCGGGGTGCCGCTGGCAGGGTGGACGGCGTGGCCGACTCCTCTCCCGTCGTCGTGGTGACCGGTGCGAACGGACTGGTCGGCAGCGCCGTCTGCCGGGCGCTCGTCGAGCGCGGGGCGCGCGTGCGCGCCGTCGTCCGCCGGGCCGGCAGCGCGCCGGCGCTCGACGGGGTCACCGAGCACGTCGGCGACTTCGCCGACGAGTCCCTCGCCCGCGCGGTGACCCGGGGCGCCGACGCGGTCGTCACGACGGTCCACCCGATGGGCTCGCCCCGGGAGGTGCAGCGCCGGGTCGCCGTCGAGGGCACGCCGGTCCTCGCCCGGGCCGCCCGGGACGCCGGCGTGTCCCGCCTGGTGCACCTGTCCACGGCCGGGGTCTACGACCGCTCGGCCGGCGTCGGCGACGTGACCGAGGACGGTCCCTTCCTGCCCGAGGGGAGCGGGGACTACGCCGACACCAAGAACGCCACCGACGCCGCGCTGGCGCGGGTCGGCGGGCTGACGACCGTGCTGGTGCGCCCGCCGGCGATCCTGGGTGCCGGCGAGACGTCGGTGTGGAACACGCTGCGGCCGCGGGAGGTCCGCGACGGGGACCGCCGCGCGAACCCGGCGCAGACCTGGGCCTGGGTGCACGTCGAGGACCTCGCGGGCTTCGTCGCGGACCTCGCCACGGGCGCGATCGCGACCGCCGACGACCCGGAGCAGGGCCCCGTCGCCGGCGCGACGACCGCGGTCGACGTGGCGGGTGAGCCCGCGACGTGGCGGGACTACCTCGGCACGGTCACCGACGCGCTGGGCGTCGCGCCGGAGTGGACCGACGAGCCGGTCTGGACCGGGCAGCTGCGCACCGACCGCGCGCGCCGGTGGGGCTGGGCGCCGCGGGTGGGCCTCGCCCAGGCGCTCGAGGAGCTGCGGCAGGGCCTGGCGCCGGACGCACGGTCGCACCGGTGAGGGTGGCGTCCCGTCGGAGCCGGTGACCGCGGTCGGCCCGGCCGCCGGGCCGCGGGGTCCCCGGCCGCGAGGGGGGTGTCCGCCGGGTCGTGGTCTGTGACCATCCGGGGATGACCGATCTGCACACCCTGCTGAGCGACGTGGCGGTGCGGGCGTCCGACTACCGGGCCGGTGTCCGGGACGCCGTGGTCTTCCCCCGGGAGGAGGCGGCGGGCGCCGTGCGCGCCGGGCTGGGCCGGCTGCGCGAGGGGGGCACCGACCCGGCGGTCGTCCTGGCGGAGCTGACGGCGGCCGTCGAGCAGGGGCTGGTGGCCACGACGGGGCCGCGGTACTTCGGCTTCGTGGTGGGCGGTGCCCTGGACGCGGCCACCGCCGCGGACATGCTCGCCGTGGCGTGGGACCAGCCGGCGTTCAACGCGGTCACGTCGCCGGCGGCAGCGGTCGTGGAGGACGTGGCGGGCGCGTGGCTCAAGGACCTGCTCGGGTTGCCGGACACGACCTCCGTCGGGTTCGTGACCGGCGCCCAGGGAGCGAACACCGTCGGTCTGGCCGCTGCCCGGCACCGCGTGCTCGCCGACGCCGGCTGGGACGTGGAGCAGGACGGGCTCGGGGGCGCCCCGGCGATCCGGGTGCTGGCGACGGTGGAGCGGCACGCGACCATCGACCGGTCGCTGCGGTTGCTGGGGCTCGGTGCGGGCGTCCTGCGCCCCGTGGCGACCGACGAGCAGGGGCGGATCGACCTGGCCGCTCTCGCCGGTGCCCTGGAGGAGGGCCCCCCGGGGCCGCTCGTCGTCAGCCTGCAGGTGGGCAACGTGAACAGCGGCGCCTGCGACGACCTCGCCGCCGCCGTCCCCCTCGCTCACCGTTACGGGGCCTGGGTGCACGTGGACGGTGCCTTCGGGCTGTGGGCG
This sequence comes from Geodermatophilus sp. SYSU D00766, assembly GCF_054049915.1. Taxonomy (NCBI): domain Bacteria; kingdom Bacillati; phylum Actinomycetota; class Actinomycetes; order Geodermatophilales; family Geodermatophilaceae; genus Geodermatophilus; species Geodermatophilus sp. SYSU D00766. The sequence continues at coordinate 31,548 of NZ_JBJGYI010000039.1, read as the reverse complement.
GCGGCCTCCCCGAGCACCCGGTCCCTGGTGGAGGGCCTCGCGGCCGCGGACTCCTGGGCCACCGACGGGCACAAGTGGCTGAACGTCCCCTACGACAGCGGCTACGTGTTCTGCGCCGACCCGGAGGCGCACCGGGCCGCGATGGCGTACACGGCCGCGTACCTGACCGGGCAGGGACTGGGAGACCTGCGCGCGCCCGGGGACCACGTCCCGGAGTCCTCCCGCCGGGCGCGTGGCTTCGCGACGTGGGCGGCCCTCCGCGAGCTGGGGCGTGCGGGCGTCGCCGACCTCGTGGAGCGCTGCTGCGCGCTGGCCCGGCGGTTCGCCGCCCAGGTGTCCGCCGTCGACGGCGTCGCGGTGGTCAACGACGTCGTCCTCAACCAGGTCCTGGTCCGGTTCGGGGACGACGACGCGAGGACCGATGCCGTGGTGGCGGCCGTGCAGCGCTCGGGCGAGTGCTGGATGGGCGCCACGACCTGGCACGGGATGCGGCTCATGCGGGTCTCCGTGTCGAACTGGTCCACGACCGAGGTGGACGTCGACCGGGCCGCGAGAGCGGTCCTGACCGCCTGGCGCGGTGGGGGGTGACGGCCCGGAGGGAGGGCTGACGTCGGGTCGGCCGGGGGAACGCCGAAGGCCCCGCGGTCGGCACCTGCGGGGCCCGCGACGTCTTGTCCCCCGGGTGGGGCGCGGGCACGCTGTCGGCCATCGACCAGCCGCGGCGTCGGCGGGCGCCGCCCGAGTCCCTGGAGCGCCCCCATGCTGTTCCACGTCAGCTTCCGCGTCGAACACACCCGGCTCGACCGCGACGAGTTCTGGGACGAGTGGGAGCGGGAGACGCAGGCGGCGCTCGGCGCGATCGAGGCCGGGGTCATCAAGAGCCTGTACAAGGTCGCCGGGCAGCGCCGGGTCATCGGCATCGTGGAGGTCGAGTCGCACGACCAGCTCGACCAGATCGTGATGGGTGCCCTGCCGATGAGCCACCACCTCACCCTCGAGGAGGTCCTCCCGGTCCGGGAGTACGCCGCCTTCGCCGACGACGTGCGCGCACGCTGGCAGTCCTAGGGCGTGTCCGACGGACCTCCAGCCTCGGTAGCACCGCCCAGGCGGCGCTCCGCTGCGTTCGAGGCGCCGCCGGACACGACCCGGTGTCCGGCGGCTCCTCGGCCTCGCGGAGCAAGCACCTGACCGGCGCTCCCATCGGCACGGGTCCGTCGGACACGCCCTGGCGGCGGGCTACGGTCGGGGGTCGTGACCAGCCCCGAGCGCGAGTTCGTGACCGCGCACCGCGACGACCTGCGCGCCGATCTCGACGCCTGGCTCCGCATCCCGTCGATCTCCGCCGATCCCGCGCACGCCCCCGACGTCGCCCGCAGCGCGCAGTGGCTGGCCGGGGCACTGCGCGGGGTCGGCTTCCCGACCGTCGAGGTCTGGCCGACCCCCGGCGCGCCCGCGGTCTTCGCCGAGTGGCCCTCGGACGACGCCGACGCCCCGGTCGCGCTCGTCTACGGGCACCACGACGTGCAGCCGGTGGACCCGCTCGAGCTGTGGGTGCACCCGCCGTTCGAGCCGACGGCCGTCGACGGACCGGACGGCCCGGAGCTGCACGCCCGCGGCGCGAGCGACGACAAGGGCAACGTCGCCATGCACCTGCTCGGCGTGCGCGCCCACCTCGCCGCCACCGGCCGGTCCACCCCGGCCGTGACCCTCAAGCTGCTCGTCGAGGGTGAGGAGGAGTCCGGGTCGCCGCACCTCACCGCGCTGCTGGACGAGCGCCGGGACCGGCTGGACTGCGACGTCGTCGTCGTCAGCGACACCGGCACGGCGGCTCCCGACGTGCCCGGCGCCGTCGTCTCGCTGCGCGGGCTGGCCGGTGCGGAGATCACCCTGCGCGGGCCGGACGTCGACCTGCACTCCGGGTCCTTCGGCGGCGCCGTCCCCAATCCCCTGCACGCGATGGCGACCCTGCTCGCAGGCCTGCACGACGAACAGGGCAGGGTCACCCTGCCCGGCTTCTACGACAAGGTGCGGCCCCTCGGTGACCGCGAGCGCGAGCTGATGGCCCGGCAGCCCTTCGACGAGGAGGCGTGGCTGGCCGGGCCGGCGGCGGGCTCCGCGGCGTACGGGGAGGCCGGGTTCAGCACCCTGGAGCGGATCGGCGCCCGGCCCACCGCCGAGGTCAACGGCGTGTGGGGCGGCTACACCGGTCCTGGCCACAAGACGATCGTCCCCGCCGAGGCGCACGCGAAGATCAGCTTCCGGCTGGTGGCCGACCAGGTGCCCGCGGACGTGGCCGACCAGGTCCGCGCCTGGGTCGACCAGCGGCTGCCGGCGGGGATCACCGCCGAGGTGCGCGCCGAGAAGGCCGGCGTCGCCCCGTGCGCCAGCGACCTCGACTCGCCCGGCATGGGCGCCCTGCGGCGGGCGCTCGCCCGGGCCTGGGACGGCGATCCCGACGAGGTGCTCCACCTGCGCGAGGGCGGCAGCGGACCGGAGGCCGCCCTGGTCGAGCGGCTCGGCGCCCCCCTGCTGTTCCTGGGCGCGATGCTGCCCACCGACCGGATCCACTCACCGAACGAGCGGGTGCTGCTGCCCATGCTGCACCGCGGGGCCGAGGCCGCCGCGCACCTGTGGCGCGAACTCGCCGGGATCCCCGGCCGGTCATAGGCTCCGTCCGCGTCCGCCCAGGTCACCGGAGCGACGCGGGAGGCCCTGCCATCGTTGGAGGAGCGTCGATGTCCGACTCCCGGCACCTCATCGGGCTGCTGCTCGGCACCGAGGAGGACTGGCCCACCGCCTTCGAGGCGATCGTGCGCCGCCTCGGCACCGTGCACGACGGCGCCGGCGCCGCCCACCACTACGACGTCGAGCGGATCACGGTCGAGCCGTTCGACCTGTGCGCCAAGCCGCGCTACGACCTGGTCATCGACCGGCTGGCCTACTGGTACTACCACCCCCGTGAGTGGCTGAAGAAGGCCGCGCTCATGGACGACGTCTACCTCCTCAACAGCCCCTTCACCTTCCAGAGCATGGAGAAGCACGCGGCGTACTGCGCGATGCTCCGGCTGGGGCTGCGCGTGCCCGACACGGTGCTCATCCCGTACAAGAACCCGCCGGACCACGCCAAGTACGCCTACACGGCGGAGAAGTACAACCGGCCGTTCGACCTCACGGCCATCGCCGAGCGGATGGGCTATCCGCTGTTCATGAAGCCCTACGACGGCGGCGCGTGGGTCGGCGTCACGATGATCCGCGACGCCGAGGAGCTGCAGCGGGCCTACGACGCCTCGGGACAGCGGCTGATGCACCTGCAGAAGGCCGTCGCCGGGTACGACGTCTTCGCGCGGAGCCTGTCCATCGGCCCCGAGACCATGGTGATGAAGTTCGACCCCGACCAGCCCATGCACGGCCGGTACTCGGTCGCCCACGGCTTCCTCGACGCCGCCACGGGCGAGGAGACGGTCAGCATCGGCCGGCTGGTCAACGCGTTCTTCCGCTGGGAGTTCAACTCCTGCGAGACGCTCATCAAGGACGGCGTCGTCCACCCCATCGACTACGCCAACGCCTGCCCCGACATCGCGCTGACCAGCCTGCACTACTACTTCCCGTGGGCACTGAAGGCGCTGGTCCGGTGGTCGGTGTACTGCACCGCCACCGGACGACGGCCGCGCTACGACCTCGACACGCGCCGGTACTTCGACATCGCCGACCGCGACGACCTGGGCTACGACGAGAAGCTCAGGGCCTACCGCGGACTCGCCGACGACTACTTCCAGGTCGAGGCCTACTCCGACTTCTGCGCCAGCCGGCTCGCCCACCTCGACGCCGTCGTGCTCGAGTGGGTGCAGAGCGCCGACTTCGACCGGCTGCTCGTCGACACGGTGCGGTCCACGTTCCCCCCGCACGAGCACGACCACTTCATCGCGCACTACCGCGGGCTGCTCGGGATGTGGACGCGCGACGAGGAGAACCGGCTCAGCCGCATCTAGGGCCGTCCTGCGGATCGCGTGCGCCGCGACGGCTGCCGGCATCCCCGATCGGCCCAGCACGGGACAGGTCTGCCCGGCCCACGGACGACGGTCGCAGGCGGCAGTGGACCTGTTCGTCGACGGCGACCACGAGTACGTCGTCTTCTCCTGGGAGGACGAGCACGGACATCGGCAAGCGCTCGGGTCCTCCGGTGGCCGTGTCGACCAGGACCGGGTGGATGCTCCGGCCTGAGTCACGTGCCCGGCGAGTCGGCCGGTGTCCCCTCGGCGCCCCATTCGGGGCCGGCTCGGTCCGGAGGCGTTCCCGCGGGAACGTGCGCAAGCCCGTGCCCTTGACGACGTTCCCGCGGGAACGCCTACCTGGAGGCCGAGGACCTCAAAGCGGCTCCGTGGTGAGCATCCGCCTGTCTCCGAGGGCCCCACTCAGGGGCAGTGCTCCGCGTCGTTCCACCGAGGACGGTCCCGTGAGCGAGGTGAGAGCCTCGGACCGGGATGGTCACGGCCTGCGGCCCGTTCGCGACGAGGGCCCGGGCGCCTGAGCACGGAAGGCTCCCGGGACGGGTCGGCGAGGCGTAGTTTGCCGCCGTGACACCGTCGTCGGTGCCGCCGTTCGTCGTCCCCCGCGACGGTGGTGAACGGTTCAGCTTCAGTGGCACCACCCTGGTCTTGCGAGCGGCAGCAGACACGACTGGCGGCTCCTGCACCGTCCTGGAGGAAGTGGCTCCGCTGCTCGACACTCCGACCCACGTGCACTCTCGCGAGGACGAGATGTACTACGTGGTCGAGGGTGACCACGTCTTCGTCTGTGGCGGGCAGGAGTTCCATGCCGGGCCGGGCGGCCTCGTCTTCCTCCCCAGAGGGATCCCTCACGCCCACCGGCGGCTCGTACCTGGCTTCGGACGGCTCGTCTGCATCCTGGTGCCCGGGGGCCTGGAGGGGTTCTTCCGGATCCTGGCCGAGGCAACGCAGACCGGCGGGCCGATGGACGAGGCCTACGCGCGGGCGTCCCGGGAGTACGGGATCACCTGGCTGCCGTGACCGCCTCACCTGTCCCTGAGGCCGCCTCCAGGGACGTGAGCGGCGCACGAGATCCGCAGGACAGGCCCTAGTCGAGCGGCCAGTCCGCGACCGGCTCGTTGGCGTGCATGAGCTCGCTGTAGCGCCGCAGCATCTCCCGCAGCGCGTCACGGCGGTCCAGCGGCTGCCGCTGCTCGTCGATCCGGTGGAACACCTCCGCCTGCCACTCCGCGCCGTTGCGGTAGGCGGTGCAGCGTCGCTCGATGGCGCCCAGCAGCCGGTCGCTGACCGCGGTGTCGACGTCCCACTCGGCCAGTCCCTGCTGGGCCATGGGCAGCAGCCGGCGCAGCACCAGCTCGGTCACCGGCACCGTGCCGAGGCCGGGCCAGTACAGCTGGGCGTTGATGCCGTTGCGGGCGCCCTCGTCGAAGTTCTCCTCGGCGGTGGCGAAGGACATCTGCGACCACACCGGCCGGTCCTGCGCGGCGAGGGTGCGCAGCAGCCCGTAGTAGAAGGCGCCATTGGCGAACACGTCGACGATGGTCGGCCCGGCTGGCAGCACGCGGTTCTCGACCCGCAGGTGTGGCCGGCCCCGGTGGACGTCGTAGACCGGGCGGTTCCAGCGGTAGACGGTCCCGTTGTGCATGCGCAGCTCGGACAGCTGCGGGATGTCGCCGCGGTCGAGGACGGCGACCGGGTCCTCCTCGTCGCAGACCGGCAGCAGCGCGGGGAAGTAGCGGACGTTCTCCTCGAAGTGGTCGAACACGGAGGTGATGAAGCGCTCCCCGAACCAGACCCGGGGCCGGACGCCCTGCTCCTTGAGCTCGAGCGGGCGGGTGTCGGTGGCCTGCTCGAACAGCGCGATCCGGGTCTCCCGCCACAGCTCCTTGCCGAACAGGAACGGCGAGTTGGCACCGAGCGCCACCTGGACGCCGGCGATGCACTGCGCGGCGTTCCAGGTGGCCGCGTAGTCCTGGGGGCTGACCTGCAGGTGGAACTGGGTGCTGGTGCAGGCGGCCTCGGGCGCGATCGTGTCGGCGTGCACGTCGAGCCGCTCGGGCCCGGAGATGGCGATGTGCAGGTCCTCGCCCCGGGCGGCGAAGATCTGTTCGTTGATCAGCGCGTAGCGCGGGTGCGCGGTGATCGCCGCGCCGGTGACGTGCTCGGGCCCGAGGGTCGGCAGCGTGCCGATCATGACGATGTGCGCGCCGACCGACCGCGCGCGCTCCTCGGCGGCGTTGAGGCTCTCCCGCAACTCCGTCTCGAGCTCGGCGGCGGCCGTGCCGGCCAGCGTGGCCGGCCGCACGTTCATCTCGATGTTGAACTGGCCCATCTCGGCCTGGAAGACCTCGTCGGCGATCGCGGCGAGGACCTCCTCGTTGCGCATCGCCGGGTCCTGTTGCGCGTCGACCAGGTTGAACTCGATCTCCGTGCCGGTCAGCGGCCGCTCGAAGTCGAACTTCGACTCGTTGAGCATCCGGCCGAAGACGTCCAGGCAGCGGCGCAGCTTCTCCCGGTAGCGCAGGCGGTCCGCGCGCGAGAACGTCCGGGCCTCGACCTCTTGCCCCACGACGGTCGCCTCCCATCGGTGCCGACGTGCGGCCAGGTTGGCACAGAACGCGCTGGCCTGCCGCGTTTGTCGCCGGCGGGGGGCCGTGTCAGGGTTCCCGGCGTGAAGGTGACCGACCGCTGGCACTCCGAGCGGATGGACCAGCCGATCGGTCTGGCCCGGTGGGGCCACTACGGGACGCCCGTCCTGGTCTTCCCCACGGCGGGCGGCGACGCCGAGGAGATCGAGCGCAACGGCGTGGTCGGCGCCTGCTGGCCGTTGATCGAGAGCGGCCGGGTCAAGCTCTACTCCTGCGACAGCGTGCCCGGGCAGGCCATGGTGGCGAAGGCAGGCCCGCCCGAGTACCGGATGTGGCTGTTCAACCAGTACCACCACGCCATCCGGCACGAGGTGGTCCCGGCCATCCGGGCCGACTCCGGCGGGGACGAGTCGCCGATCGTCGTCACCGGCGCCTCCATCGGGGCGTTCAACTCCCTCGCCGTCCTCTGCCGGTTCCCCGACGTGTTCCGCGCCGCCGTGGGCATGAGCGGCACCTACCGGATCCAGAAGTTCCTCGACCACCGGTCCTCGCCGGACCTCTTCTTCGCCTCGCCGCTGGACTTCCTCCCCGGGCTGGAGGGCGAGCAGCTCGACCTGCTGCGCACCCGGTTCGCCGTCATCGCCACCGGCCGGGGGGCGTGGGAGGACGTCGACGCGTCCTGGGACGCCGGCGACGTGCTCGGCAGCAAGGGCGTGCCCAACCGGGTCGACGTCTGGGGCCCGGAGTGGCCGCACGACTGGCAGACCTGGCAGCGGATGCTGCCGCAGTACCTCGACGAGCTCTGCTGAGTCCAGGGCCGTCGACGGGGACCGTCACTGCCCCCACTCGGATCACGGACGGCCATCCCGGCAAGAACGAGGACTGTCCCCGAGGGGCACCTGAGCGACCTACGTCGCGCGGAGGGCGGCCTCCGGACGAACGGTCAGCTGCGTCGAGCGCCCGTCTGCCCGCCGGCGGCCCCGTCTGCTGACGTGTCCGACGTGGCGCGTCGGCCTCGACCGGCGTGTGGCCGCGGCACACGCCGGTTCGCGTCGGACGACACCGGGGGCCACCCGGGCGAACGAGACTGCCGCACGCGCCGGTGCCGCGATCGCGGCGACGGGACCACGACGACGGTGCGACAGTCCGTGCATGCTGCCCGACCGCTGCGACACCGTCGACACGGTCGTCCTGCTCGAGGGCCGCAGCGACGTGGCCGCGGTCCGGACGGTCGCGGCGGCTCTGGGCCTGCTCGAGAGCGCTCACCGGTACCGGCTCGTCGACATGGGAGGTGTCACCAACGTCCACCGCCACCTGGTGGCTTCCCGGGCCCGGCCGGTGCCCGTCCGGGTCGTCGGGATGTGCGACGCCGGGGAGGCGGACGTCGTCGTCCGGGCGCTCGGCCTCGACGGCCCACGGCAACTGCCTGGCCACGGGTTCTCCGTCTGCGACGCCGACCTGGAGGACGAGCTCATCCGTGCCTGCGGCCCGGACCGTGTCCTCGACGTCCTGGAGCGGGTGGGCCTGCGGGGGAGGTTCGCGGCCTTCTGCAACCAGCTGACCTGGCGGGGCCGCCCCGTGGAGCACCAGTTGCACCGGTTCGCGGGCATCGCGTCCGGGCGCAAGGCCCTGCTGGCGGCCGCGCTCGCAGCAGCGCTGGAGCCCGAGCAGGTCCCAGCACCGCTGTGCCGGCTGCTCGAGCGGATCGTGGAGGCACCGGACACCGAGCGGGTGCGCCCGCCGACGTGACGAGCCGAGCCACCCTGCCCACGAGCGTCCGTGCGGTCAGCAGCGCGGCAGCTGTCCCTGGACGGGCCGCTGACGGACACTCGCCGTCCGTCCGGCTGAGGCGGCCGATGGGAGCGGTGACCGGGTCTCGCACCGAGGCGCATCGACGCGGTCATCCCGCGTCACGTGACCGCGAACGCACGTGGTGTCCCCGTCTCGGTCGGAGGACGGAGCGAGACCTCGCCGACCGGACTCAGCCCGCGAACATCTGGAAGTCGCGGGCGAACGCCTCGGTCATCTCGATCACCTGCTGCAGCTCCGGGTGCCGGACGACGACCATGCCGTCGCCGGTGACCGTCGAGCGCCAGTCGCGGCGCGGCGCGCCCACCGGGAGCAGGTCGATGAGCGCCACGTGCTCGCCGTACCGGCCCATCAGCGCGTCGAGGCCCTCCGAGTGCGTGATCCGCCCGGAGCCGCGGGCGCGCTTGAAGACCGCGCCGGCGTTGTACCGGCGCTCCAGGGGCTGCATGGACCCGTGGACGACGGCCTGCGCCCAGCCGACGTACGTGTCGCCGTCGGTGGCGAAGTTCATCAGGTCGACGACGCGGGCGCCCGGCGGGCGGGCACCGATCTCGCCGAACACGGCCTCGCCGTCGGCCTTGAGGTACCACTCCATGTGCGTGAAGCCGGACCGGAAGCCGAGCGCGGCCAGCACCGCCTCGCCCATCCGCCGTCCGTCTGCCAGGTGCGGCACGGACAGGTCCCGCAGCGAGATCGACACCGGGCTGACCCACTCGTGCATGCGCATCTGCAGCGGCCGCGGGCGGTACCAGAGGACGTGTTCGAAGAGGATCCGGCCGTCGGCGCAGATGGTGTCGAAGGTGAACTCCTCGCCGTCGACGAACTCCTCGACGCTGACCTCGGGCACGTGCCGCAGCAGGGGGAGGACCTCGCTCAGCTCCTGCGGCGAGTCCACCCGGTAGGTGTCCGCCGAGCCGGCGCCGGCGATCGGCTTGACGATCAGCGGGTAGCCCACCTCCTCCGCGGCCGCCCACACCTCGGCGACCGTGCGCGCGCTGACGTGCCACGGCGTCCGGATGCCGGCGGCGTCGAGGACCCGCTTCATCCGCTCCTTGTCGCGGAACGGCAGGGTCTGCTCCACCGTCATGCCGGGCAACCCGAAGACCTCCCGGATGCGCGCCGCCAGGAGCATGTACGGCTCCCACAGGCACTCCACCTGGTCGATCGAGACGTGCCGCGACAGCCCACGCAGCGCACCGAGCACCGCGCCCTCGTCGGCGAGGTCCACGTGCTCGTAGTGGGCCAGCGACGAGCGGGCGGCCTCGGGCAGCGCGTCCGGCGGCTGGTCACCCACCCCGATGACCCGGGCGCCGACCCCGGCCAGCGCCCGGGTGAAGTACGCCATCTCCGCCGGGTAGCCGGGGGAGAGCACGACGACGTCCACGGGGACCTCCTTCAGGCCTCGGCCAGTTCGACGCGCACCCCGCTGACGATCCGGTGCAGCGCGTCCTCCACCACCGCGGTGTCGGGGTCGCGCACCATCGCGTAGCCCTCGCCGAGGTAGTCGGTGGCGGCCGGCTGCCCGGGTTGGGGGATCCGGGCCTCCACGACCAGGTGCCCGACCTGCTCCTGGACGGCGTCGAGGCCGTGCACCGCGCGCACCCGCCCGGAGCCCATGCCGCGCAGGTAGGCGGTACCGGCCGCGTACCGGCGCTCCGGCGGGTCGAACCGGCCGTGGATCACGAGCTCGGTCCAGGCCCGGTACAGGTCGAAGTCGTGCGCGTAGCCGTGCATCGAGCTCAGCTGCGCCCCGGGCGGCCGCGCGGCCACCTCCGAGACGGCGACCGAGCCGTCGGGCCGGGCGAACCACTCCATGTGCGTGAGCGCGTCGGTGACGCCGAGCGCCTCCAGCGCCGCGGGCCCCCAGCGGTGGATGCCCTGGTACCGGGGGCCGCTGGTGTCGCGGGGGAGCAGGACGGTCCACTGGATCCAGGGGGTGCGGAGCACCTCCAGCGGCGGCGGGCGGTAGTCGGCGATCGACGACCACACGGTCGACCCGCCGATCGTGACGCTGTCGAACGTGTGCTCCTCGCCGGTGAGGAACTCCTCGAGCAGCGCCGGGTCGTGCGAGCCCAGCGGGACCGCGGCCAGCCAGCCGCGGAGCATGTCGCCGTCGTCCAGCCGGAACGTCGACTGCGCCCCCGCCCCCGCCGGCGGCTTGGCCACCAGCGGGAACCCGACCTGCTCGGCGAAGGCCACGGCCTCGCCGGGGGAGCGCACGAGCGCGTGGCGGGCGCAGGGGATGCCGGCCGCCCGCAGCGTCTCCTTCATCCGCGACTTGTCCCGCACGTTGACCGCGGTGCGCACGTCCATGCCCTCGATGCCGAGGGACTCCCGCACCTGCGCCAGCGGCACCTGCAGCTGCTCGAGCGCCCCGACGAGCCGCTCCACCCGGCCCAGCTGTCCCGAGAGGCCGGCCACCGCCCAGGCCAGCTGCCGCGGGTCGAGCGCGTCCTCCACCCTCCAGTGACCGGCCAGCCGCTCGCGCAGGTGCGCCGGGACCCGCTCCACGGGCTCGCAGGTGACCAGCCCGAGCCGGACGCCGGGCAGCTCCGCGGCGACGGAGACGAACCGGGTGGTGGCCTCCATCAGGTACGGCGCGACGAAGGCGGCGACGACCATGCGCGGACGCTACTGCCACCGGCCGGAAGGGGCAGTCCAGCGAGGAGGCCGGGGCGCTCCTAGGCTCCCGCCCATGAACGTGGTGTTCGTCGATCCGGCCTTCCCGTCGACGCAACGCCACTTCGTGCGCGCCCTGGCCGAGGTGGGGGCGTCGGTCTACGGCGTCGGGGACCGCCCGGGGGAGTGGCTCGACGACGAGCTGCGGTCGTGGCTGGCGCACTACCACCAGGTCCCGAGCGTCACCGACGTCGGCGTGATGACCGACGCCGTCCGCTGGATCCAGGACAGGGTCTGGGTCGACCGGCTCGAGGCGACCATCGAGTCGCACACCCTGGCCGCCGCGCAGGTGCGGGAGAACTGCACGATCCCCGGGACGTCGGTGCGGACGGCGTGGCTGTGCCGGGACAAGCCGTCGATGAAGGAGGTCCTCCGGGCGGCCGGCGTGCCGACGGCGGCGTCCACCGCGGCGTCCACCGCCGGCGAGGTGTGGTCCTTCGCGCGGGAGATCGGCTACCCGCTCATCCTCAAGCCGCGGACGGGCGCAGGCGCGCTGGACACCACCCGGGTCGACGGCGACGGCGAGCTCGAGGCGGCCCTGGGGGCGTTCGGCGCGCAGCAGGTCGACTCGATCGCCGTCGAGGAGTTCGTCGAGGGGCACGAGGGCTTCTACGACACGCTGTCGGTCGACGGCGTCCCGGCGCTGGACTTCGTGTCGCACTACTTCCCGAACGTGCTCGAGGCGATGCGCACCCGCTGGATCTCGCCCCAGTTCGTCGCCACCAACCGGATCGACGCCGTGGCCGACTACCAGGAGCTGCGGGACATGGGCCGGCGGGTCAACGAGGCGCTGGGGATCGGCACCAGCGCCACGCACATGGAGTGGTTCTTCGGACCCAAGGGGCTGCGGTTCAGCGAGATCGGCTGCCGGCCGCCCGGTGTCGGCGCGTGGGACCTCTACTCGGCGGCCAACGACCTCGACGTCTACCGCCAGTGGGCCGACTCGGTGGTGCACGGGCAGGTCTGGGGGCGGCCGTCGCGGCAGTACTCGGCCGGCATCGTGGCGCTGCGCCCGGAGGGCGACGGCACCATCTCGGGGTACTCCGGTGTCGACGAGGTCCAGGCGCGCCACGGCCAGTGGGTCCTGGACGCGCACCTGCCCCCGCCCGGGACGCCGACCCAGCCGGTGGCGGCCGGGTACATGGCCAACGCCTACGTGCGCATGCGGCACCCGGACTTCGACACGCTGCGCGGGATGCTCGACGACGTCGGGCGCACCGTGCACGTCCACGCCGGCTGACGCCCGTGGCCCCCTCGATCACCCTGCTCGGCCCGCAGCGGCGGCCGACCCTCGACCGGGTGCTGTCCTCCCTGGGCGTCACCGGCCCGGTGGCCGTCGTCAACGCCGGCTGGCAGGAGCGGGAGTCCGACGACGCCGAGATCCTCGCGCTGGCCGGTGAGCGGGCGACGAACCTGCGGTTGTTCACCCGCTGGGTGGACGTGCTGCGGGCCGACCCCGAGTACGCCGAGGCCGAGCGCGAGCACCGGCAGTTCCTCGACGAGCTCCGGCAGCTCTACCTGATCCGGCTTGACCACGCGCTGCAGGCGGAGGCCGCGGTGACCGCGCGCACCGACGGGCACGCGCACACCCTGGCCATGGCGGCGACCGACGCGCTCGAGGCGGTCCGGCTGCTCGACGCGACCCACCTCGCCCGGGTGCAGGAGCTCCACGACACCTTCTACGGCACCTGGGAGCTCGAGTCGCGCGGGCCGATCGCCGGGCACCGCGCGGAGGTCCGCGACCTCCTGTCGACGGCGGAGTGCCTGGTCGTCGCCGGTGGGCACGTCGGCGAGCTGGTGCGCCTCGTGCACCTGTTCCACCTGGCGCCGCACCTGCCGCCGACGGTGGTGGCGTGGTCGGCGGGCGCGATGGCGTTGACCGACCGGGTGGTGCTCTTCCACGACCGGGCGGCGCAGGGCGCCTCGCCGACCGAGGTCTTCGACGCCGGGATCGGTGTGATCCCCGGCCTGGTCCTGCTGCCGCACGCGCGGCGGCGACTGCTGACCGACGACGTCCTCCGGATGTCGGCGCTGGCCCGCCGGTTCGCGCCGGCTCCCTGCCTGGTCCTGGACGACGGTGTGCGGGTCGACCTGGGTGCCGGCGGCGCCCTGCCGCCCGACGCGCGGGTGGTCGGTACCAACGGGCTGATCGCCGGGGCGACGGCGTGACCGCCGCCCAGGGCGAGCTCGCGATCAACCGGCTCGAGGACACGGAGCCGCTGGACGCGGAGGCCGTGCAGGCGTTCCTCGACCGGCACGAGGTGCCCGTGGTCGAGGGGGCGCGGTGCACCTTCCTCTGGCGGGGCGAGGCGGACGAGGCGTGGGTCTGCCAGCGGATCGTCGGGCTGCCCGACCGGATCCCCATGCGCCGCCTGCACGGCACCGACCTCTGGTACCTCGTGCTCGAGCTGCCGGAGGGCTCGCGGGTCGAGTACCAGATCGAGATCCGGCGCGGTGAGCACCACGACCGCTTCAACGACCCGCTCAACGAGAAGCGGTCGCACGGTCCCGTCGGGTCGTCGTCCCTGGCCTTCGGCGTCGGGTACCGGACCCCGGACTGGGTGCTCCCGGACCCCGAGGCGCGGCAGGGCGAGCTGAGGGATCTCGTCCTGCCCAGCGAGGCCCTCGGGCGCGACGCGCACGTGACGCTGTACCTGCCGGCCCGGTTCCGGCCGACCGCGTCGTACCCCCTCCTGGTGGTGCACGACGGTGCGGACTTCCTGCAGTACGCGTCGATGAAGACCGTCCTCGACAACCTCATCCACCGGCTCGACGTCGCCGAGACCGTGGTCGCCTTCACCCACCCGGGGGAGCGGCTGGAGGAGTACGCGAACTCGGCAGCCCACTCCCGGTTCCTGACCTCCGAGCTGCTGCCGGAGCTGGAGTCCTCGCTCCCGCTCGTCGGGCAGCGCTCGGGGCGGTGCCTGCTGGGCTCGTCGTTCGGCGGGGTCGCGTCGCTGTCGGCCGCGTACCGCTCGCCCGACACGTACGGGTCGCTGGTGCTGCTGTCGGGGTCGTTCGTGTTCACCGACATCGGCAGCGACCACGGCGGCGGGCCGGTCTTCGACCCCGTCGTGGAGTTCGTGAACCGCTACCGCGCGAAGCCGCGTGCGGTCGCCGACCGGATCTTCATGTCCTGCGGCGTCTACGAGCAGCTGATCGTGCCCAACCGGTCGATGGTGCACGTGTTCGAGAACGCCGGCATGCAGGTCCGCTACACCGAGGCCCGGGACGGTCACTCCTGGGAGAACTGGCGCGACCGGCTCCGCGACGCGCTGTCCTGGATCTACCCGGGCCCGCAGAAGCTCTACTACGAGTGAGGTCGCCCGCGCCCCGGACCGGGGTGCGGTCGCCGCGACGGACCTCGGAGGGCCGCGGCTACCCTGCGGGGTGTCCGACCGGTCCGCCGCGGGATCCGGGCGTCCCGGCCCTCCCGCCGGGCTCGTCCGCGCTCGCGCGCCCGTCGAGTCGGCGGCTCCCCGTGACGGTCCCGTCCGGGGTTCTGAGGGTGCCGGAGGGGTTCTGAGCGTGGGTGTGATCGACCTCGTGGGCTGGTCCGGGTCGGCGCTGCTCGTCTACTCGCTGCTGCAGACGCGGGTCCTGCGCTTCCGCGTCCTCAACCTGCTGGCGGCGCTGGTCCTCGTCGGCTACAACGCCGTCATCGCGGTGTGGCCGATGGTCGCGATGAACGTCGTCATCGCGGCCATCAACGCCGGGGTCATCTGGCGGATGCAGCGCGGCCGGCACGACGTGCGCCGGTACGACGTCGTCCCGATCGGCGCGGAGGAGCCCTACCTGCGCCACGTCCTGCAGCGCCACGGTGAGGACATCCGGCGCTTCCACCCCGACGTGCAGTGGCCGCCGGTCGAGGGGGAGCCGCTGGCGTTCCTCGTGCTGGCGGTCGGCGACGGGGACGGGGAGACGGCGGGCGTCGTCCTGGCACACCGCACCGGTGAGCCCGCGACGGCGCGCATCGACGTGGACTACGTGCTGCCGCGCTACCGGGACTTCACGCCCGGCGAGTTCGTGTACCGCCCCGACGGTCCCTTCGCGGTG
Organism: Geodermatophilus sp. SYSU D00766; assembly: GCF_054049915.1. Classification (NCBI taxonomy): domain Bacteria; kingdom Bacillati; phylum Actinomycetota; class Actinomycetes; order Geodermatophilales; family Geodermatophilaceae; genus Geodermatophilus; species Geodermatophilus sp. SYSU D00766. Next base: position 16,409 of record NZ_JBJGYI010000039.1, on the reverse strand, counting down.
AGCGGGGTGCGCCGGGTCCTCGCCCCGCGCGACGTGCGGGCCGCGGACGCCTACCTGGCCCGGACCGGTTTCCGGGCCGAGGGCGGGGAGCGCGTGCTGACCCTGGCCGGCTGATCCCCGGCGAGACCGTGCTGGTCCGAAAACGCACCCGCCCGGGCTCCTGACCTGCAGGAGCACCGGGGCGATCGCGTGTCCGAGGGGCGGCACGGTACTCCAGCACACGCCTTCGTCCCCCGCGCTCACGGGGGAGCTCGGCCACTGTCGATGGTGCGCGGTCCTGGCCCAGGGGCTGCGCCGTGCAGCAGCAGTCACGATGCTGTGCTCATGAGCGATGCGTCCGGACCGCCCTTCCGCGCGGACCACGTCGGCAGCCTCCTGCGCCCCGCGGACCTGCTGGAGGCCCGCTCGAAGCACGCGGCCGGCGACATCGACGACGAGGAGTTGCGGGGCATCGAGGACGAGGCGATCCGCGACGTGGTGAGGATGCAGGCCGACGTCGGCCTGCGTACGGCCACGGACGGCGAGTTCCGCCGAGCCTCGTGGCACATGGACTTCATCTACGCCATCGGCGGCATCACCAAGGTCAGCGACCAGAACATCGTCGTCCACTTCAAGAACCAGGACGGCACCATCGACTTCACGCCCGCCGGGCTGCACGTCGACGGTCCCCTGCGCATCGACGAGCCGATCTTCGGGCGGGACTTCGCCTTCCTGCAGTCGGTCGTGGGGGAGGGGCAGACGGCGAAGCTGACCATCCCGTCGCCGTCGATGGTCCACTACCGCGGCGGGGCCGCGGCGATCGATCCGCAGGTCTACCCGGACGAGGACGAGTTCTGGGAGGCCCTGTCGGCGGCGTACAGCCAGCAGGTGCGGGGCATCGCCGCGCAGGGCTGCAGCTACCTGCAGTTCGACGACACCAGCCTCGCCTACCTCAACGATCCGGCCCAGCGGGCCGAGATCGCCGCCCAGGGCCGCGACGCCGAGCACCTGCACGAGCGCTACATCCGCCAGATCAACGAGGCGCTGGCGGGCCGTCCCGCCGGGCTGACCGTCACCACGCACATGTGCCGGGGCAACTTCCGGTCATCGTGGGTGGCCGAGGGCAGCTACGACTTCGTGGCGGAGGCGTTGTTCGGCGGGCTGGAGGTGGACGGCTTCTTCCTGGAGTACGACGACGCCCGGTCGGGTGGCTTCGAGCCGCTGCGCTTCGTGCCGCCGGGCAAGCGCGTCGTCCTGGGCCTGGTCACGACGAAGCGGCCGGAGCTGGAGTCCAAGGACGACCTCAAGCGGCGGATCGACGACGCGTCGCAGTTCGTGCCGCTGGACCAGCTGGCTCTCTCGGGGCAGTGCGGCTTCTCCTCGACCGTCGAGGGCAACGCGCTCACCCGCGACCAGCAGATCGCGAAGCTGGCACTGATCGTGGAGACCGCCGGCGAGGTCTGGGGCTGACCCGTCGACCCACGTCACGGTGCCGATCCGTCGGGTTCCCTCGGTGGTCCACCGGCGCTGGGTTCGCCGCGTGCCGAGCAGCGTGGACTTCGTCGTCGTCGGGGCCGGATCCGCTGGCGCGGTGATCGCGGCCCGTCTGTCGGAGGACCGGAACGTGCGTGTCACGCTGATCACAGCCGACGGTCCGCCGCCCCCTGCGGCCGATCTGTGTCCGAGGGGGGACTTGAACCCCCACGCCCGATAAAGGGCACTAGCACCTCAAGCTAGCGCGTCTGCCATTCCGCCACCCGGACGAGTGCGGGACCACGATAGCAACCCACCGGCCCGGTCCGGAGGAGGGCCCGGCGCCGGGTCGCGTCGGGGCCGGGGAGCCCTACGCTCGCCGGGTGGAGAGCGAAGGTCCCGTCGAAGGTCCCGTCCAGGCCCAGGCCGAGGTCGCCGAACTGCTGAGCGAGCTCATCCGGATCGACACCACCAACACCGGCGACACCGCCACCAGCGCCGGGGAGCGGGTCGCCGCGGAGTGGGTGGCCGGCAAGCTCGACGAGGTCGGCATCGGCTCGCAGATCCTCGAGTCCGAGCCCGGGCGGGCCAGCCTGGTCGCGCGCATCGAGGGCACCGACCGCTCGCGGCCGCCGCTGCTGGTCCACGGCCACCTCGACGTCGTCCCCGCCGACCCCGCCGAGTGGAGCGTGCACCCCTTCTCCGGTGAGGAGCGTGACGGCTACGTCTGGGGCCGCGGCGCCGTCGACATGAAGGACATGGACGCGATGGTGCTCTCGCTGGTCCGCGACTGGGCCCGCACCGGCGTCCGGCCGCCCCGCGACATCGTGCTGGCCTTCCTCGCCGACGAGGAGGCCGGCGGCACCCTCGGCGCGCGGTGGCTGGTCGACGAGCACCCCGACCTGGTCGCCGACTGCAGCGAGGCGATCAGCGAGGTCGGCGGCTTCAGCATCACCGTCCGCGACGACCTGCGCCTCTACCTGGTGCAGACGGCGGAGAAGGGCCTGGCCTGGATGCGGCTGACCGCCGGCGGCAGGCCCGGGCACGGCTCGTTCGTCCACGACGACAACGCCGTCACCCGGCTGTGCCAGGCCGTCGCCCGGATCGGCTCGACCCGGCTGCCCACCGTGCTCACCCCGCCGATGCGGCAGTTCCTCGCCGCCGTCGAGGAGGCCTACGGCATCGAGATCGACCCCGACCAGCCCGAGGAGGCCCTCGCCCGCCTCGGCAGCATCAGCCGGATGATCGGCGCGGCGCTGCGCAACACCGCCAACCCCACCATGCTCGACGCCGGCTACAAGACCAACGTCATCCCCGGCACCGCCAGCGCCACCGTCGACGGCCGCTTCCTGCACGGCCAGGCCGAGGAGTTCGAGCGCCAGCTCGCCTCGCTGATCGGTGAGGGGATCCAGCGCGAGTGGATCGTCCACGACCAGGCCGTGGAGACCACCTTCGACGGCCCGCTGGTCGACCAGATGGTCGCCGCCCTGAAGAGCGAGGACGACGGCGCCCGCCCGGTGCCGTTCACCATGAGCGGCGGCACCGACGCCAAGAGCTTCGAGCGCCTGGGCATCCGCTGCTTCGGCTTCTCCCCGCTGCGGCTGCCCGCCGACCTCGACTTCGCCTCGCTGTTCCACGGCATCGACGAGCGGGTGCCGGTGGAGTCGCTGCGCTTCGGCGTCCGGGTGCTCGACCGGTTCCTGCGCGCGGTCTGATCCTCAGCCGGCGGCCCGCAGCGCCCCCAGCGCCGCGGCCACGGCCGGCACCCGCCGCGCGTCGGGGCGGACGAGGGTCTCGACCACCCGTCCGTCGACGTCGGGCAGCTCGACGGCGGCCACGCCCGGCTGGGCGCCGACCGCGAACGCCCACGCCGGCAGCAGCGCCACCCCGAGCCCGCGCGCGACCAGCCGCTGCACCACCACGTGGTCGTCGGTGGCGAACCGCACGTCGGGGACGAAGCCCGCACGGCGCGCGCAGCGCAGCAGGTGCCGGCGGCAGCGGAGGCACCCGGCGATCCACGGCTCGTCGCGCAGGTCGGCCAGCGCAGCGGGCACCGGGGACCCGGCGGGCACGACCGCCTGCACCGGGTGCCGGGCCAGCGGCTCGCGCAGCAGGTCGCCGGGCACCTCGTCGTCGTCGTCCTCGTGCCGGAAGACGACGGCGAGGTCCGCGGCGCCCTCCCGCACCGCCGCCTCGGCCTCCGGCGGCTCCAGCTCGGCGAAGTGGACCTCCAGCGCCGGCGCCCGGTCGCGCAGCGCGGCCAGTGCCGGGGGGACGAGCACCGTGGCCGCGGTCGGGAACGCGGCGACCCGGACCACCCCGGTGGCCAGCCCGGTCAGGGCGGCCATGTCCTGCTCGGCCGCGGCGAGCCGGTCGGCGATCGCCTCCGCGTGGCGCAGCAGCCGCCGGCCGGCCTCGGTGAGCACGACGCCGCGCCCCTCGCGCACCACCAGCGGCGTCCCGGCCTCGGACTCCAGCCGCCTGACCTGCTGGCTCACCGCCGGCTGCGTCCAGCCCAGGGCGCGCGCCGCGCCGGCGAGCGATCCGGCGCGGGCGACCTCCCGGAAGACGAGCAGGCGGCGGGAGTCCACGGCCACATCCAAGCAGCGCTTGGGTCCGCCGGTCGACCCCGCGGTCTGGTGGGGGAGGTCGGCCGGGGCGAGGCTGGGACCCATGAGGACGATCGGACTGCTCGGCGGCATGAGCTGGGAGTCGACCGCGCTGTACTACCGCGTCGCCAACGAGCTGGTCCGCGACCGGCTCGGCGGCCTGGCCAGCGCCTCGCTGCTGGTGCGCAGCCTCGACTTCCGCGAGGTCCGGGCCTGCCAGGTGGAGGACCGGTGGGACGACGCCGCGGCGCTGCTCGCCGCCGAGGCGCGGACCCTGGAGTCCGCCGGCGCCGACCTGGTGCTGCTCTGCACGAACTACATGCACAAGGTCGCCCCGGCGCTGGAGGCCGCCTTGACGGTGCCCTTCCTGCACATCGCCGACGCGGTGGCCGCGGCCGCGCCCGGACCGGTGGTCGGCCTGCTCGGGACGGCCGGCACCGTGCGGGAGCCGTTCTACCGGGAGCGGCTGGCGGCGGCCGGCCTCACGGTGCTGGTGCCACCGGAGGACGACGTCGACCGGGTCGACGACGCGATCTTCGGTGAGCTGTGCCGCGGCGTGCTCTCCGACGGCACCCGGGCGGAGCTGCGCGCGGTGACCGCCCGGCTGGCCGCACGCGGCGCCGACGCCGTCGCGCTGTCGTGCACCGAGCTGGAGCTGCTGCTGCGGCCGGAGGACTCGCCGGTGCCGCTCCTGCCCTCCGCGCGGCTGCACGCCACCGCCGCCGTCGACGCCGCGCTGGCGCCGTCGGCGCTCGTGGTGTGATGCCGGGGTGACCTCTCCCACGCGCCTGCGCCCCGGTTCCGTCGCCCTGATCACCGGAGGGACCGGTGGCTTCGGCCGCGCCCTCGCCACGAAGCTGCGCGAGCGGGAGGTCACCGCCGTCCTCGCCGACCTCGACACCGAGCGCAACCGGTCGGTCGCCGAGGAGCTCGGCTGCCCGTTCGCCGCGCTCGACGTCACCGACCGGGCGGCCAACGAGGCCGTCGTCGCGCAGGTCGAGGCCGAGCACGGCCGGCTCGACGCCGCCTACCTCAACGCCGGCATCTCCGCGGCCAAGAGCGACGACGCCCTCGACCTCGAGGAGTTCCTGCGCGTGGTCGACATCGACCTGTTCGGTGTCGTCTACGGTGCGGTCGCCGCCCGCCCGGCCATCGCGCGGGCCGGCGGCGGCGCGATCGTGGTGACCGCCTCGCTCGCGGGCCTGTCGCCGATGCCCACCGACCCCGGCTACAGCGTGGCCAAGAGCGGCGCGATCGCGTTCGTGCGGTCGATGGCGCCGCGGCTGACCCGCGAGGGCATCACGATCTCCGCCATCTGCCCGGGCTTCGCCGACACCGCGATCATCGACCGCATCCGCGACCAGTTCGAGGCCGCGGGCTTCCCGGTCATCCCGGCCGCGGAGGTCGCCGACGCGATGGTCATGGCCTGGGAGTCCGGCGAGGCGGGCGCGGCCTACGTCATCCAGCCCGGCGTCGGCACCGTGCCCTACCGGTTCAAGGGCGTGCCCAGCGCGAAGACGGCGACCGGCGAGACCGCCGTCGTGCCGGAGGCGCTGCGCCCGCCGTCGATGCTCTGACGGCGCCGTCCCGGCTCGGGTCGGCGTCGTCCCTCACCGTGCGCCTGGGGCCTCCTCCCACACCGTGCGGCGTCCTCCCGCGCGGTGGGACGTGCGGGAGGACGCCCCACCCCCCCCCCCCCCCCCCCCCCCCCCCCCCCCCCCCCCCCCCCCCCCCCCCCCCCCCCCCCCCCCCCCCCCCCCCCCCCCCCCCCCCCGGGGCCGGTGACGGCGGTCACCGGGCGTCTGGCAGGGTCGGGCGCATGCGCGCATGGCGGGTACACGAGCTCGGCGACCCCTCGACGGTCCTGCAGCTGGAGGACGTCGAGACGCCCACCCCGGCCGAGGGGCAGCTGCTGGTCCGCGTGCGGGCGGCGGCGCTGAACTTCCCCGACGTCCTCATGGCGGCCGGCATGTACCAGGAGCGCCCGCCGCTGCCCTACACCCCCGGCGTCGAGCTGTGCGGGGAGACCGAGGACGGCCGGCGGGTCATCGGCAGCCCGGCCGGGGGCCCGGGTGCCTTCGCCGAGTACGCGCTGATGAACGCCGACGACGCCTGGCCGGTGCCCGACTCGCTGAGCGACGAGAAGGCCGGCGCGCTCTACCTCACCTACCAGACCGGCCACGTCGGCCTGCACCGCCGCGCGAACCTGCAGGCGGGGGAGTGGCTGCTGGTGCACGCCGGCGCGGGCGGCGTCGGGTCGGCGGCGATCCAGCTCGGCAAGGCCGCCGGCGCGAAGGTCATCGCCACCGCCGGCGGCGCGCACAAGGTGGAGGTGTGCCGCGAGCTCGGCGCCGACCACGTCATCGACTACACCGCCGAGGACTTCGTCCCCGTCGTCAAGGAGGTCACCGGCGGCGAGGGCGCCGACGTCGTCTACGACCCGGTGGGCGGCGACGTGTTCGACAAGAGCCGGAAGTGCATCGCGTTCGAGGGCCGGCTGGTCGTCGTCGGGTTCACCAGCGGCCGCATCCCGGAGGCGCCGGCCAACCACGCGCTGGTCAAGAACTACAGCGTCGTCGGCCTGCACTGGGGCCTGTACAAGAAGAAGGACCCGGCCGTGATCGGGCAGACGCACGAGGCGCTGGTGCGGCTGGTCGCCGACGGGGCGATCGACCCACTGGTCGGCCAGGTGCTCCCGCTGGAGCAGGCGCCGCAGGCGCTGGCCGCACTCGCCGACCGCGGCACGGTCGGCAAGGTCGTGCTGCTGCCCTGAGGCTCAGGTGACCGGCATCGGCAGGTAGGACAGCCGCGCCCGGCGCCGCAGGATCGCCTTGCGGGTGCCGTCGGCGTGCAGCTGCAGACGGGCGAGCTCCCAGCCGCCGACGTCCACCTGCAGGCTCAGCATGGTCGCCGCTGCGGAACGGGACGTACCCGGCGGGATCCGCAGCGGCGCGTACTCCCAGTCGTCGGCCGCGCTCACCCGGCCGATGGTGCCACGCACGACACCCGCCGGTCATGTGTCGGCCGCCTCCCGGACTGCTCCCGCTGCGGTCGGGCGGCAGGATGGACAGCGCCTTCCCCAGCACCGTCCGCAGCACGAGGAGGACCCGTGACCGATCCCGGTACCGCGAGCGACGCCGACCGCGCGGAGCAGGAGGCGCTCCTCGAACCGGCCGCGCCCGAGCTGGCCGGGGAGGCCGACCCGATCGCCGACGGCGTCCCCGAGGCCGACGCCCTCGAGCAGCAGCTGGCCGCCGCGCCCGGCGCGGCCGGGTCGCTGCGGTCGGTCGGCGACGTCGACGCCAACGAGGCCGACGTCCTCGAGCAGGAGGCCGACGTGCCCTACGACGAGGACGACCGCTCGCTCTGAGCCGCCCCGTCCGCGCCCGTGGGGTGCGGCACCCGATCGGGGGAGCGCGTCGCGCCGACCGACGGCGGTCCCGACGATCGCCGGCGTGACCGCCGCCGTCGTCTCGATCGTCGTCCTGCTCGTGGGGCTGCCGCTGCTGGCGTCCTGGCTGGGCGGGCGGCGACCTGGGGGCGGGAGCTGACCGACCCGCGGCTGCGGGCCGCCGTCGTCGACTGGTCGCGCAGCACCCAGGTCGCGCTGGACGCCGCCCGGCAGCGCTCGGCGCGCCGGCGGCGGGTCCGGCTGCTGGTGTGGGCCGCGGTGCTGCTGGTGGCCGGGGCGGGCCTCGCGTCGCGGGCGGCCGAGGCCGGCTGGGCCGAGGCCCTGTCGCCCTTCGCCGGTGCGGTGCTCTGGCCGGTCCTCCTGGCGTACCCGGCCTGGCGGGTGGCGACCGGCCCGCGCCGGGTGATCGAGCGCAACAGCGGGCCGCCGTCCTCCTGAGCGGCGAGACCGCTTCCCAGGGCGACCCACTGTGGTTAGGCTTCCCTAACTCGACACCCTGGGGGAGTCATGACCACCTGCAACGGTCCGCAGGCGCTGCCGGTGGCCGCCGCTCCCGAGCGGGCGCGGACCGTGGCCACCCGCGCCGCGGCCGCGCTCTGCCTCGCCGGGCGCGACCCGAGCCGGCCCCTGGCGCACGCCACCACCGCCGCCGGTCAGGTGCTCGTGCTGGTCCCCGGCGACGGCGCGGTCACCGCGGCCCTCGACCGCACGCCCGACGTCAGCGCGCTGCTCATGGTCAGCGACCGCGCGCCGGTGCCGCTGCGCGACCCGGTGCGCGCCACGCTCTGGCTGTCGGGCTGGCTGACCCCGGTCGCCGAGGCCGACCGGCGCGCGGCCGCCGTCGCCTTCGCCGAGGTCCGCCCCGAGGAGGCGCTGCTCGACGTCGGCGGCGCGGCCACCCTGCTGCGCCTGGACCTCGCCGAGGTGGTGCTGCGCGAGGGCCCCGGCTGCGCGGAGGTCTCCCCGGCCGACTACGCCGCCGCGCGCCCCGACCCCCTGGCCGGCATCGAGGAGCGGCTGCTGCGCCACCTCGACCGCGACCACCCCGAGGTGGTCGCCGTGCTGCGCAGCCGGGTGCCGGTGGCGGCGGGGGAGACGGCGCGCCCGCTGGGCCTCGACCGGTTCGGCTACCGGCTGCGCGTCGAGGGCGCCGGCGGCCACCGCGACGTCCGGGTGCCCTTCGCGCGCCCGCTGACCTGCGCCGGGCAGGTCGACGCGGCGACGTCGCGGCTGCTGTGCGCCCTGCGCGCCGGGAGCCGCGAGGCATAGGAGGCTTCCCGCACGTCCCGGGCCCCAGGACGTGCGGAGAGCTTCCTATGCCTGGGACGCGTCCTCGCGCAGCAGGCGGGCCAGGCGGGTGCGCCGCGGGCGGACGTCGACCTCCCGCACCGCCCGCGCCAGCGCCGCGCCCGAGGCGTGCACGATCGACAGGTGCTGCTGCGCCCGCGTGAGCGCGGTGTAGACCAGCGGCCGCGACAGCATCCCGCCGGCCTCCGGCGGCAGCACCACGACGACGCCGGGCCACTCCGACCCCTGCGCGCGGTGCACAGTGATCGCCCAGCCGTGCTTGAGGTCGGGCAGCGCGTCGCCGGGCACGGTGACCGGCCCGGAGGCGAAGTCGACGGTCAGCGAGCCCTCGCCGGTGGCGGTGACCACGCCGACCTCGCCGTTGGCGAACCCGATGGGCTCCAGGTCGAGGTGGTTGGCGGTGGCCACCACCCGGTCGCCGACGTCGAAGCCGAACACCGTGCCCTCGCCCGGGTTGAGCCGCTCCTTGAGCGCCCGGTTCAGCTCGATCGTGCCGGCCGGCCCGCGGTGCACCGGCGTCACCACCTGCACGTTGCGCGGGTCGATCGCGAGCGCCCGGGGGATGGAGTCGGTGACCAGCTGCACGACCCGCCGCGCCGCCTCGCCGCTGCCCGTCGCGGGCACGACGACGACCTCGCGGTCGGGGGAGTCGACCGGCGGCAGCTGCCCGGTGCGCACCGCCGACGCCAGCCGGGCGATCGCGCCGCCCTCGGCCTGCCGGTAGAGCGTGGTCAGCTCGGTCACCGGCACCGCGCCGGAGTCGATGAGGTCGCCGAGCACGTGGCCCGGGCCGATCGAGGGCAGCTGCGCGGGGTCGCCGACGAGCAGCAGGTGCGTGCCGTCGGGGCAGGCCTCCAGCAGCGCCGCGGTGAGCTCGACGTCGAGCATCGAGGCCTCGTCGACGACGACGACCTCGGCGTCGAGCGGCCACTCCTCGTTGCGGGTGAACCCGCCGCCGAAGCCCTGCGCGCCCAGCAGCCGGTGCACCGTCACCGCCGGGTGGTCGGTGAGCTCCTCCAGCCGCTTGGCCGCCCGGCCGGTGGGGGCGGCCAGCGCCACCTCGGTGCCCTTGGCCCGCAGCAGCCGCACGACGGCGGCCACGGTGCGGCTCTTGCCGGTGCCCGGACCGCCGGTGAGCAGCGAGACGCCGGCGCCGAGCACCTGCGCGACGGCCTGCTTCTGCGCCTCGTCGAGGCCCTTGGCCACCGACCGCACCGCGGCGGGGTCGGCGATCCGCTCCGCGGTGGCGGCCAGCCGCGCCACGCCCTCGGCGACGGCCTCCTCGGCCATGCCGTAGCGGGCCAGCGACAGCGTGCGCAGCGCCGGGTCGGGCTCCGGGGGCTCGGTGTCGGAGTCCTCGTCCTCCTCCGGCTCCGGCGGGTCGTGGTCGAGCACGTCGCCGGACTCCACCGCCGCCACGATCGCCGCCGCCGGGTCGGCGACGCCCTCGGCGCGCAGCGCGGCCACCACCAGGTCGGCCGGGAGCACGGTGTGCCCGTCGCGGCTGGCGGTGCGCAGCGTCAGGACGACGATCGCGCGGCCGCGCCGGCCGTCCTGCCGGTCGGCGCCGGGCAGGACGGAGATCGCCAGCCGGTCGGCGTCGGTGAGCGTGACCCCGTGCAGGCCGAGCAGCGCCCAGGGGTCGTCGCGCAGCCGGCGGGCGGCGTCGTCGCCGAGGGTGTCGGCGGCCGAGGACGCCAGCCTCGCCTCCAGCCCGGCCCGCACCAGCAGCGTGACGACGTCGTAGGTGGGCGCCGCGGCCAGGAAGGAGGAGAACAGCCGCTCGGCGCGCTGCTTGCCCACCCGCGGGAGCTTGAGGAGCCTGGCGACGGTGACGTCGTCGGGCGTGGTGATGCCGGCCGCGGGCAGCTCGGCGGCCGCCCGCCTGCCCAGGCTCGGCCACAGCCCGGCCGCGCAGAAGGCGGCGAAGACCGGGTCGGGCGCGGCGGGGGACGGCGCGGTGCCGGTCGGTTGGGTGGTCATCGGGCGGCCCGCTGGTCGGGGTAGGAGAAGTGCGGCGCGGAGACGTCCTCGAGCGCCGTGCGGATCGCCGCCGGCAGCCGCACGGCGTCGGCGTCGAGGGACTCCTGCAGCTGCGCGGCGGTGCGGGCGCCGACCACCGGGGCGACGACGCCGGGCCGGTCGCGCACCCAGGCCAGCGCGACGGCCAGCGGGGTGGTGCCCAGGCCGTCGGCGGCGGTGACCACGGCCTCCACGATCCGGTCGGCGGTGGCCGAGCGCAGGTCGTCGAGGAACCCGGCCCACTGCGCGGAGGCGCCGCGGGAGCCCTCCGGCGTCTCGGTGCGGTACTTGCCGGTGAGCAGCCCGCGGCCCAGCGGCGACCAGGGGAGCACGCCCAGCCCGAGCGCCTCGGCGGCGGGCACCACCTCGCGCTCGATGCCGCGCTGCAGCAGCGAGTACTCCACCTGGGTGCTCACCAGCGGCGTCCGCCCGGGCCAGGCGCGCTGCCAGGTGGCCGCCTGCGCGGTCTGCCAGCCGGTGAAGTTGCTGACCCCCACGTAGCGCACCCGGCCGGAGGCGACGGCGGCGTCGCAGGCGGCGAGGGTCTCCTCCAGCGGCGTGAGGTCGTCCCAGGCGTGCAGCTGCCACAGGTCGACGTGGTCGACGCCCAGCCGCCGCAGCGAGGCGTCCAGCGCGCCGAGCAGGTGCCCGCGGGAGGCGCCGCGGCCCAGCGGCCCGGGCCCGGTGCGCCCGACCGCCTTGGTGGCCAGCAGCACCTCCGAGCGGGGGACGACGTCGGCCAGCAGCCGGCCGAGGGTGCGCTCGCTGTCGCCGTCGCAGTAGACGTCGGCGGTGTCGACCAGGGTGCCGCCGGCGTCGACGTAGGCGGTCAGCTGCATCGCCGCCTCGTCCTCGTCGGTGTCCCGGCCCCAGGTCATGGTGCCCAGCGCCAGCCGGGAGACGACCAGGCCGCTGCGCCCCAGCGCCCGTTGTTCCACGACGGGCCAACCTACCGCCGCCGGACGACGGGAGCCGGGGGGCGCGGCGGGTGTGGACGGCGCGCGCCGGGTCGTGCCCGGGCCGGCCGCGGCGGCCGCCGTAGGCTGACCCCCCGTGCCGTCGCGACCCCCGTCCCGCCCTGTCCGCCGTCCGACCCGCCGCCGGGACTGAGCGGCGTGGGGTGGTTCGAGGCGATCGTCCTGGGGCTGGTGCAGGGGCTCACGGAGTTCCTGCCGATCTCCTCCAGCGCGCACCTGCGGGTGGTCGGGGAGGCGTCGGGCTGGGGTGACCCGGGGGCGGCGTTCACCGCGATCACGCAGATCGGCACCGAGGCCGCCGTCCTGCTGTACTTCCGCAGGGACATCGCGCGCATCGTCGTCGCGTGGCTGCGCGCGCTGACCGACCGGTCGAAGCGGTCGGACCCCGACGCCCGGATGGGCTGGCTGATCATCGTCGGCAGCATCCCGATCGTGCTCCTCGGGCTGCTGTTCCAGGACGACATCGAGACGACGTTCCGCGACCTGCGGATCGTGGCGATCGCGCTGGTCGCGTTCTCGCTGGTCCTCTACTGGGCCGACCGGGTGGGCCGCAAGGACCGCGAGCTGCGCCAGCTCACCGTCCGCGACGGGCTGCTGTTCGGGCTGGCGCAGGCGATGGCGCTGGTGCCCGGCGTCTCCCGCTCCGGCGGCACCATCACGATGGGCCTGTTCCTCGGCTACACCCGCGCCGCCGCCGCCCGCTACTCCTTCCTGCTGGCCATCCCGGCGGTGCTCGGCTCGGGCTTCTTCCAGGTCTACGAGACGTTCACCGGCGGCGTCGAGGGCGAGACGATCTCCTGGGGGCCGACCGTCCTGGCCACGGCGATCGCGTTCGGCGTGGGGCTGTCGGTCATCGCCTGGCTGCTGCGCTACCTCGACCGCGGCACCTTCACCCCGTTCGTCGTCTACCGGGTGGTGCTCGGCCTGGCGCTGCTGGCGCTGGTCGGCGCCGGGGTGCTCGCCCCGAACTGAGCCGCCCCGCCACGATCAGGTGACCTGATCGTGGGGCGTCCTCCCGCACGGTGGGACGTGGGGGAGGACGCGCTGCGGTGCGGGAGGATCCCCTGCGGTGGGGGAGGACGACGGCGCCGGTCCCATACCCTCGGCTCCGTGACCACCGTCATCCTCCTGCGACACGGCCGGACGACGGCGAACGCCGGCGGGGTGCTGGCCGGCTGGAGCCCCGGCGTCGAGCTGGACGAGACGGGGCAGGCGCAGGCGGCCGCGGTGGGCGCCCGGCTCGCGCCGGTGCCGCTGGCCGCGGTGGTGAGCAGCCCGCTCGAGCGCTGCCGGCAGACCGCCGGGGCGGTGCTCGACGGCCGCGACCTCGAGCTGCAGACCGACGACCGGCTCGGCGAGGCCCGCTACGGCGACTGGACCGGGCGGGCGCTCAAGGAGCTGGTCAAGGAGCCGCTGTGGAAGGTCGTGCAGCAGCACCCCTCCGCCGCGGTGTTCCCCGGCCCCGAGGGCGAGGGGCTGGCCCAGACCCAGGCCCGCGCGGTGGCCGCCGTCCGCGAGTGGAACGCCCGGCTGGGCCCCGACGCGGTCTGGCTGGCCTGCTCCCACGGCGACGTCATCAAGGCCGTCCTCGCCGACGCGCTGGGGCTGCACCTGGACGCCTTCCAGCGGATCGTCGTCGACCCGGCGTCGATCTCGGTGGTCAGCTACACCGAGACCCGCCCGTTCGTCGTCCGGGTCAACGACACCGGCGGCGACGTCGCCGCGCTCGTCCCGCCCAAGAAGCGGCCCCGCCGCCGGCGGGGCCGGGACTCCGACGCCGTCGTCGGCGGGGGAGCCGGCGCGACCTGACGGCGCGGTCCCCGACGTCGCGGCCGGTGTCCGTACCGCCGCGTAACCTGGCAGCGTGCCGCGCCAGGTCTTCCGTTTCGAGCGTCCGACCCGGTTCGTCGCCGGCACGGTGGGTCAGCCGGGGGACCGCACCTTCTACCTGCAGGCCTCCGACGACGACGGCCGCGTGGTCAGCGTCGCGCTGGAGAAGTCCCAGGTGCAGGTGCTGGCCGAGCGGATGGACGAGCTGCTCGACGAGATCGCCTCCCGGCCCGGCACCGCCGTCCCCGCGACCGCCGACGTCGACGACCTCGACCCCCTCACCGCGCCCGTCGACGAGGAGTTCCGCGTCGCGGCGATGGGGCTGGCCTGGGACGGCGAGGCGCAGGCCGTCGTCGTGGAGGCGGTGGCTGCCACCGACGAGCCGGTCGACGAGGAGGCCATCCTCTCCGACGCCGAGGAGGGCCCCGACGCGCTGCGGGTCACCATCACCCCCGGCGCGGCGCGCTCCTTCGTCGCCCGGGCGCGCCGCGTCGTCGCCGCCGGCCGCCCCGCCTGCCCGCTGTGCTCGCTGCCGCTGGACCCCACCGGGCACGTGTGCCCGCGGCAGAACGGCTACCGCCGCTGAGCACGGGGCCGGTGCGATGACCAGCGGTCAGCCGGCGCAGGAGCTGCGCGCGCCGGGCAGCGACGCCGAGGCACGTGCCCTGCTGCTCGAGGGGGACATCGACCTCGAGGGCCGCATGCTCGACGCCAGCAACGTCACGCTGGTCGGCGCCATCCGCACCGCCGAGCTGCAGGCAGAGTGCGTGTACAAGCCGGTCGCCGGCGAGCGGCCGCTGTGGGACTTCCCCGACGGCACCCTGGCCGGCCGCGAGGTGTCGGCGGCGCTGGTCAGCGAGGCCACCGGGTGGGGCGTCGTGCCGCCCACCGTGCTGCGGGAGGGACCGTTCGGCCCCGGCATGGTGCAGCTGTGGATCGACGGCGACCCCGACGTCGACCTCGCCGCCTTCGTCCGCACCGACCACCCCGGGCTGCGCCGCATGGCGGTGTTCGACGCCGTGGTCAACAACGCCGACCGCAAGGGCGGGCACATCATCCCGACGGCCGAGGGCCACGTGTACGGCGTCGATCACGGCATCTGCTTCTCGCCCGACCCCAAGCTGCGCACCCTGCTGTGGCGCTGGGCGGGCAAGCCGCTGCCCCTGGCGGCGCTGGAGGTGCTCGAGCGGCTGGCCGAGGACCTGCGCGGCGACCTCGGCGAGGCGCTGCACGAGCACCTGACCCGCCGCGAGGTGCGCTGCACGCAGCAGCGGGTGGCCGAGCTGCTGCGCAGCAAGCTGCACCCCGAGCCGTCGGGGCACTGGCCCGCGCTGCCCTGGCCGCCCTTCTGAGCGCTCGGCTCCGCCGAGGTGGTGTGCGCGGATGGCGCAGTCACCGCTCTGCGGACGCCGGAAGAGCACACCGCTTCGCGAACGGGTGCGCTCGTGCGGCGTTCCGCGTGCCGGAACACGGCGCGCCTGCACGCGCTCTGCCAGCCTGACCGGCATGCCGCACCGCAGCCGCCTCGCCGTCCTGCTGCTCGACCTGCCGCCGGAGGTGCACCCCGCCGGGCTCGACTTCTGGTCGGCGGCCACCGGCAACCCCGTCGAACCCGACATGGCCGACCCCGCCTGGAACTCCCTGGGGTTCCTCGGCGGTGCGGTGTCCCTGGAGGTCCAGCGCACCGGGGAGGGGACGCCGCCGCGCTGGCACGTCGACGTCGAGACCGACGACATCCCCGCCGAGGTCGCGCGGCTGGAGGCCCTCGGCGCCCGGCGGAAGGCCGACATGGGCTCGTTCTGGCAGATGACCGACCCGGCCGGGCTGGTGTTCTGCGTGGTCGGCGTCCAGACCGGCGAGGCCTTCGAGCGCCACGCCCGCACCTGGCCCTGAGCGCGGACCCCGAGCACCTGCCCGAGCGGGCTCACTCCGACCGCACGGCGCCGATCATCGCCGCCGCCTGCAGGCCGTCGCCGTCGACGGTGAGCACCTCCAGCGGCAGCCGCCGCCAGCAGGTGAGCAGCAGGTCGCCGGCGGTGCCGCGCAGCGTGGCCACCGGGTGCGGGCGCGACCCGGGGAACAGCGTCCGCTCCACCCCGGCGTCGATGGCGTGCAGCACCACCGGGTGCGCGCCCGGCGGCGGCCCGTCGGGCAGCGCGCCGGGGACGATGACCTCCAGCCACTCGTCGAGGCCGTCGAGCCCGAGCCGGGCCGGGATGGGCCGGACGTCGCCGAGGACCTGCTCGACGTCGGCGGTGTGCACCACCGCCTCGTGGCACTGCCGGCGCAGCACCCAGCCGACGTCGTGCGGCGGCGCCCACGTCCACACCGGGTCGGCGGGGTCGGCGGCGGCCAGCGCCGTCTCCAGCTCCGCCGCCTGCGCGACCGACCAGCCGAGCAGCTCGTCGTCGGGGTGGCGCGGCGGCTCGGGGTAGCCCTCCGGGGAGGTCGCGCGGGTGCGCACCACCCAGGCCCAGAAGTGCTGGACCTCGCCGAGGTGGCGCACCAGGTCGGTGAGCGTCCAGTCCGGGCAGCCGGGGACCGGCGCCCGCCAGCCGGCGGCCAGCACGGCCTCGGCGGCGGCGTCGGCGAAGCGGGCGTCGGTGCGGCTCAGCGCCGGCAGGTACTCCGCGGTGTCCATCGCGTGGGTGTCCGCCGCGTGGGTGTGCATCCGGTCGCTGTGCATCGCCGTCCTCCCTCGTGCCCGCGCGGCGACGCTAACGCCGTCGGCGGCCCACCGGGCACCCCGCTGGCCTCGCCGGTGGGGGAGACTCGCGGGTGTGCGCGGGCCCCGGCCCG
>NZ_JBJGYI010000038.1:0-46812 GCF_054049915.1 Geodermatophilus sp. SYSU D00766 | reverse complement strand
GGGCGTCCTCCCGCACGTCCTGCGGTGCGGGAGGACGCGCTGCGGTGCGGGAGGACGCGGTTGTCTACAGGTCGACGGCGCCGACGGAGCCCGTCCACGGATCCGCCCGGACCGTCCCCGCGAGCGCTCCGCAGGCGCAGGCTCCCCGCGTGGACCCGAACCTGGAGCTCGCCGCGCGGCGTCGTGGCGGCGTCTTCACCGTGGACGACGCCCGGCGCGCCGGCTACCGCCCCGACGACGTCCGCAGTGCCGTGCGCACCCGGGCCTGGCACCGCCTGCGCCGGGGCGTGTACGTGCCGACGGCGCGGTGGCTGGCGACGGCCGAGGACCCCCGCGCGCGCCACCTGCTGGTGTGCGCCGCCGCGCTCGCCGTCCTGGACCCCGGCCCGGTCCTGAGCCACGCGTCGGCAGCCCGCTTCCACGGGCTCGTCCTGCCGCGCGAGGCCGACGACGACGTGCGCCTCACGCACGCCGACGAGTGGCGGTGCGGCCGGGGGTACCGCATCGCGGCGGCCGCCCTGCCTGCCGAGGACGTCGTGGACGACGGAGCGTTCCGGGTGACCACCGCGGCACGCACCCTCATCGACTGCGCGCGCGACTGGTCCCTCGTCGACGCCGTGATCGCCATGGACGCGGCGATGCAGGCACAGCAGGTGGGGCGGGGCGCCCTGCAGGCCGCCGTCCTGCGGCAGACGCACTGGGTGGGCATCGGGGCCGCCGCACGTGCACTCGGCCTCGCCGACGGCCGCGCCGAGTCGCCGCTGGAGACGCGGGGGCGGCTGGCGCTGCTGCAGGCGGGACTCCCCCGCCCCGAGCTGCAGGTGGAGCTGCACGGTCCCCGCGGCTTCCTCGGCCGGGTCGACGCCTGGTACGAGGAGGCGGCGCTGGCCGTCGAGTTCGACGGCCGCGTCAAGTACGCCGCCCCGCGCGACGGCCGCTCGCCGGAGGCGGTGCTGTGGGACGAGAAGCGGCGCGAGGACCGGATCCGCGACCACGACGTCCGCGTCGTCCGGGTCACGCAGGAGGACCTCGGCCCCTCCAGCCCGGCGCTCGTACGGGTGGCCCGGTTGCTCGCCCAGCCGCCGGCCGGCCCTCGCCCGTTCCGCGTGGTCCGGTGCCCCGAGCCGGGAGCCGACCCCGAGGACGCCGTCGCCTGAGCGGCCCGCGCTGCGGCGCCCGGACGACGTCCTCCCTCACCTGCGGGCGTCCTCCTGCACGGTGGGCGGTGCGGGAGGACGCCCGACGATCAGGTCACCTGATCCCGGCGGAGCCCGCGCTCAGACGGAGAAGCGGCGGACGGCGTCCTGCAGCTCACCGCTCATCCGCGCCAGCTCGGCGGCGGCCTGCCGGGCATCGCCGACGCGGGCGTTGGTCTGCTGGGTGCCGTCGGCCAGGCCGGTGATCGCCGCGGCGATCTGACGGGTCCCGCCCGCCGCCTCGGCCACGTTGCGGTTCATCTCGTTGGTCGTCGCCGTCTGCTCCTCCACGGCGGCGGCGATGGTCGCCTGGAAGTCGTTGATCTCGCCGATCACCGAGCTGATCCGGCTGATCGCCTCGACGGCGCCGGCGGTGTCGGCCTGGATGGCCTCGACCCGGCGGGAGATGTCCTCGGTGGCCCGCGCGGTCTCCTGGGCGAGCTCCTTGACCTCGCTGGCCACGACCGCGAAGCCCTTGCCCGCCTCGCCGGCCCGCGCGGCCTCGATGGTGGCGTTGAGCGCCAGCAGGTTGGTCTGCTCGGCGATGCCGTTGATCAGCTTGACGACGGTGGCGATCTCCTGCGAGGAGTCGCCGAGCTTGCCGACGGTGCGGGTGGTGGTCTCCGCGACGCCCACGGCCTGACCGGCGACCCGGGCGGCCTCGGTCGCGTTGTGCGCGATCTCGCGGATCGCCGACTCCATCTGCGAGGAGCCGGTGGCCACGGTGTCGACGCTGGCGGCGACCTCACCGGCCGAGGCGACCACGACGTCGGTCTGGTCGGAGGCGGCGCGGGAGAACTCGGCGATGCTGCCGGCGGCGGTGTCGAGCTGGGTGGAGGCGCCCTGCAGCCGGTCGGCGGAGTCGCGGACCAGGGTCAGCACGCCGCCGAGCGCGTCGAGGGTCTCGTCGAGCGACCGGGCCACCTCGCCCAGCTCACCGCCGCCGGTGGCGCCGGCGCGCACCCGCAGGTCACCGCGGGCGACCTCGCCGAGGACCTCGCGGATCCGCTGCACCGGCCGGGTCACGCTGCGCGCCACCGCGAGGGCGAGCACGACGGAGACGACCAGGCCCAGCCCGACGACGACGAGCGTGAGGGTGCGCGCCGAGGCGTAGGCGTCACGGGCCTCGGCGACCGTCGCGCGGGCGGCAGCGGCGGCCGACGTCGTGGCGGCGGTCAGCGACTCCTCGATGACGTCCTCGTTCTGCGACATCGTCTGCAGCAGCGGCAGCGCGTCGGGCGAGGTCGGCGGCAGGGTCTGCAGCCGCGCGAGCGCCGTCAGGTAGGTCTGCGACGCGGTCCGGTACTCCTCGAACCCGGCGCGGGCGTCGTCGGACAGCGGCATCCCGGCCACGGCGTCGGCGTGCTCGACCATGGCCTCCCCCGCGGCGGCGGCGGACTCCCGGGCCTCCTGGAGGGTGGCCGGCGGCAGCGTCGGGATGTTGGCCCGCGCGGTGTGCGCCGACAGCTCCCACCAGTCGACCTGCAGGCGGCGCAGCCCGTCGAGCGGCGTGGCGCCCTCGTCGTACACCTGGTCGGCCTTGTCCGCGAGGACCGACATCCGCGCGATGCCGAACAGCCCGACCCCCAGCGTGGTCAGCGCGACGACGAGGATCGCGCCGAGCAGCCTCGTGTGCAGGCTCCAGCCCGAGGAGCGGGGCTCGGCGGACGTCGGGACGCGGGCGGGGGTCTGGCTCATGGATCGCCTTCCGTGGCGGGGTGCCGGTCGCTCCGACACATCGGCAGGGAGGGCGCGATCTCAAGCCGGGCTAGAGGGCGGCGAGGAAGGCCGCGACGCCGTCGTCGTCGTTGCCGACGGTGACGTCGGTGGCCACGGCCAGCAGGTCGGGGTGGGCGTGCGCCATGGCCACCGCCCGGCCGCCGCCCTCGCGCACCCAGTCGAAGGCGGCGATGTCGTTGGGCATGTCCCCGAAGACGACGACGTCCTCGGGACCGACGCCGTGCCGCGCGGCGACCCGGGCCAGCCCGCTGGCCTTGGTGACGCCGCGCGCGGAGATCTCGGCCAGGGCGTCGGAGGAGGAGTTGGTCACCGTGGCGAGGTCGCCGACGACGCGCTCCACCAGCGCGACGAACGTGTCGCGGTCGAGGTCCTCGTGGCGGGCCAGCAGCTTGGCCGCGGGCGCGGCGACCATCTCCTCCAGCGAGGCCTCGGCCACGCCGGGCGCGTCGACGTCCCACCGCGGCCGGTAGACCGGCTCGTGACGGAACTCCAGGCCGTACTCGACGGCGAACCAGGTGCCGGGCTGCTCGGCGCGCAGGCCGGCGGTGATCTCGCCGAGCACCGCCGGGGGCAGCGCCTCCTCCTCGAGGATCTCGAAGCGCCCGAGGTCGAGCAGCACCGCGCCGTTGCAGCAGACGGCGGTGCCCTCGGTGACGACCTGCCGGATGCGGTGCATCCAGCGCGGCGGCCGGCCGGTGGCGAGCACGACGGGGACGCCGTCGTGCTGCCAGCGGCGCAGCTCGGCGACCGTGGCGTCGCTGACGGTGTCGTCGGACCGCAGCAGCGTGCCGTCCATGTCGCTGGCGATCAGCCGGGGGCGCCAGTCAGACACCGGCGAGCACCGCCTCGAGGTAGCGGGCGACGCCGTCGGCGTCGTGCCCGCCGGTGAGCGCGCTGGCGGCCGCGCGGACGGCGGGGTGGGCGTTGGCCACCGCGACCGCCCGCCCGCCGGCCTCGGTGACCGCGGTGATCATGGGCAGGTCGTTGGGCATGTCGCCGAAGACGAGCACGTCGGCGAACCCGACGCCGTGGTGCTCGAGGGCGACGGCCAGGCCGGTGGCCTTGGTGACGCCCGGCGGCAGCACCTCGATGAACCCCAGCCCGGCGTGGGTGACCTCGGCCTCGGCCGGGTCGACCACCCGGCGGGCGCGGGCGAGCAGCTCGTCCTGGCCGAGGGTGGAGGAGCGCAGGAACACCTTGAGCACCGCTCCCTCGGGGACGACCGCGTGGCGCGGCAGCAGGTGCGCCGGCTCCGGGTAGGGCCAGTCGAAGCCGTGCTGCACCCGCAGCGGCGCGAACGCCTCGGCCTGCTCGGCGGCGTCCTCCACGGCCAGGATCAGGTCGCCGGCGACCGACTCGATCCGCTCGATGACGGCCATGGCCTGCTCGCGCGGCAGACCCACCGCGCGCAGCACCTCCCGGCGGTCGAGGTCGACGACGTAGCCGCCCTGCGCGAGGACGGCGATGCCGCGCCCGTCGAGCGCGGTGCGGACGCTGTCGAGCAGCCGCGGCCCGCGCCCGGTCACGCCGACGACGGGGATGCCGGCGGCCCAGCAGGCGTCCAGCGCCGCGCGGGTGCGCGGGCTGACCACGCCCTCGGAGGTCAGCAGCGTGCCGTCGAGGTCGCTGGCCACCAGCCGCGGGCGCCAGCTGCCGAGGTCGCCGGGCTCGACCACCCGGTCGGCGTCCGGGGAGGGGACGTGACCGGAGAGGACGGCGCGGGGCACGGTCTCGCTCACGCAGCCGCCGGGGGGACCGGCGCGGCCAGCGTCATGCCGGGCGTGAGCACCTCGTGACCGCCCAGCCAGGGCCGCAGCGCCACCGGGACGTGCACCGACCCGTCGGCGCGCTGGTGCACCTCCAGCAGGCAGGCGATGGTGCGCGCGATGGCGCACAGCGTGCCGTTGAGCGTGGCCGCCGGCTGCGGCCGGCCGTCGGCGTCGCGGAAGCGGATGGCCAGCCGGCGGGCCTGGAAGGTGGTGCAGTCCGACGTGCTGGTGAGCTCCCGGTAGGTGCCCTGGCTGGGGAACCACGCCTCGATGTCGTACTTGCGGGCGGCGCTGGTGCCGAGGTCGCCGGCGGCGATGTCGACGACGCGGTAGGGCAGCTCGAGCGCCTGGAGGAACTCCTCCTCCCAGGCGAGCAGCCGCAGGTGCTCGGCGGCGGCCTCCTCGGGGCGGCAGAAACTGAACATCTCGACCTTGTCGAACCAGTGCACGCGGATGATCCCGCGGGTGTCCTTGCCGTAGGAGCCGGCCTCGCGGCGGAAGCACGACGACCAGCCGGCGTAGCGGCGCGGGCCGGCCGACAGGTCGAGGACCTCGTCGGCGTGCATGCCGGCCAGGGCGACCTCGGAGGTGCCGACGAGGTAGAGGTCGTCGCGCTCGACGCGGTAGACCTCCTCGTCGTGCTCGCCGAGGAAGCCGGTGCCCTCCATCGCCTCGGGCTTGACCAGCGCGGGGGCGACGACGGGGGTGAACCCGGCGGCCACCGCGCGGGTGATCGCGAGCTGCGCGAGGGCGAACTCCAGCAGCGCGCCGGGGCCGGTGAGGAAGTAGAAGCGCGCGCCGGAGACCTTGGCGCCGCGCTCGGTGTCGATGGCGCCGAGCGCCTCGCCGATCTGCAGGTGGTCGCGCACCTCGAAGTCGTAGGACGGGACCTCGCCCACCGTCCGGAGGGTCACCGCGTCGTCCTCACCGCCGGGCGGGACGTCGTCGGCGACCACGTTCGGGATGGCCAGGTGCGCCACGCGCAGGGCGGCGTCGGCGGCGCGCTGGGCCTCCTCGGCCTCCTTCACCTGCGCCGCGAGCGCCCGGGCCCGCTCCAGGACGGCGGGCCGCTCCTCGGGGCCGGCCTTCTTGACCGCCTGGGAGGCCGTCTTCTGCTCGGCGCGCAGGTCGTCGGCGCGCTTGACGGCGGCGCGGCGGGCCTCGTCGGCGGCCAGGAGCGCGTCGACCCGGGACTCGTCGGCACCGCGGGCGCGCTGGCTGGCACGGACGACGTCGGGGTGCTCGCGCACCAGGCGCAGGTCGATCACCCCCCGATCGTAGAGAGGCGCGCCCGGGAGGAGCCGGACCCGCGGTGACACCTCCCCGCACGGGGGAGTGCTGGGACACTCGGGGGCATGCGATTCCTCGGCGGCAACCGCCCGGCCACCGACCTCACCTACGCCGACGTGTTCATGGTGCCCAACCACAGCACCGTGGGCTCGCGGCTCGAGGTCGACCTGACCACGCCGGACCGGGTGGGCACCACGATCCCGGTCGTCGTCGCCAACATGACGGCGATCAGCGGCCGCCGGATGGCCGAGACGATCGCCCGCCGCGGCGGCCTGGCGGTGCTGCCGCAGGACATCCCGGTCGACGTCGTGACCGAGGTCGTGTCCTGGGTGCACGCCCGGCACCCCGTCTACGACACCGCGATCACCCTGTCGCCGACGTCGACGGTCGGCGAGGCGCTGTCGCTGATGACCAAGCGGGCGCACGGCATCGTCGTCGTGGTCGAGGAGGGCGTGCCGGTGGGCGTGGTCACCGACGGCGCCTGCCAGGGCGTCGACCGGTTCAGCCAGCTCGGGCAGGTCATGGCCGAGCACCCGCTGACCATCCCCGCGGGCACCGACCTGCCGAAGGCGTTCGACGTGCTCTCCGGCGAGCGGGTCAGCGCCGCGCCGGTGGTCGAGGGCGACCGGCTCGTCGGCGTCATCACCCGCAAGGGCGCGCTGCGCTCGACGCTCTACACGCCCGCGGTCAACGCGACCGGCCAGCTGCTCACCTCGGCCGCCGTCGGGATCAACGGCGACGTCGCCGGCAAGGCCTCGGCGCTGCTGGCCGCCGGGGTCGACGTGCTCGTCGTCGACACCGCGCACGGCCACCAGGAGAAGGCGGTCGAGGCGGTGCGTGCGGTCCGCGCGGTGGCCGGGACGACGCCGGTCGTGGCGGGCAACGTGGTCACCGCCGAGGGCACCCGCGAGCTGGTCGAGGCCGGCGCCGACGTCGTCAAGGTCGGCGTGGGCCCCGGCGCGATGTGCACCACGCGGATGATGACCGGCGTCGGCCGGCCGCAGTTCTCCGCCGTCGAGGAGTGCGCGGCCGAGGCCCGCCGGCTGGGCCGGCACGCGTGGGCCGACGGCGGGGTGCGCCACCCGCGCGACGTCGCGCTCGCCCTGGCCGCGGGCGCGGCCAACGTGATGGTCGGCTCCTGGTTCGCCGGCACCTACGAGAGCGCCGGGGACATGCACGACGACGGCGGCCGGCTGTACAAGGAGTCCTTCGGGATGGCGTCGGCGCGCGCGGTCAAGGCGCGGACGGCGGCGCAGAGCGGCTTCGAGCGGGCCCGCGCCGGGCTGTTCGAGGAAGGCATCAGCTCCTCGCGCATGTACCTCGACCCGGCCCGCCCCGGCGTGGAGGACCTCGTCGACGGCATCGTGGCCGGGGTGCGCTCGTCGTGCACCTACGCCGGCGCCCGCACCATCGACGAGCTGCACCAGCGCGCGGTCGTGGGGGTGCAGAGCGCGGCCGGCTACGAGGAGGGCCGCCCGCTGCCCACCAGCTGGTGAGGCCGCTCCCCCGCGAGGTCTTCGAGTCGCTGGTCGCCGACGCCCTCGACGCGGTGCCGGCCGAGCTCATGGCGCTGCTGGACAACGTCGTCGTGCTGGTCGAGGACCGCAACGAGGACGAGCCCGACCTGCTGGGGCTCTACGAGGGCTTCGCGCTCACCGAGCGCGGCTGGCAGTACGGCGGCACGCTGCCGGACCGGATCATGATCTACCGCGAGGCCATCTGCGACGTCTGCGAGACCGCCGAGGAGGTGGTCGAGGAGGTGACGGTGACCGTCGTCCACGAGATCGCCCACCACTTCGGCATCAGCGACGAGCGACTGCACGAGCTCGGCTGGGGCTGAGACGCCGACGGCCCCGGCGGCCACTCCCTGGGGAGCGGACCGCCGGGGCCGCCGGCGTCTACCTGGTGTCGGTCAGTCCTGCTGCGCGGCCTTGCGGCGACGGCTCACCAGGACCAGCAGGCCACCACCGACGAGGGTGGCGCCACCGAGCAGGGCCGGCACCAGCGGCTCGGCGCCGGTGAAGGCCAGCGCACCGCCGGACGACGACGCCGTGGTGACGGCGACCGCACCGGCCTCGTCGACGGTGACGTCGAGGCGCAGGAAGTGCTCGTTGCCGTCGGGATCCACACCGGAGGCCACGAGCGAGTGGTTCCCGGCCGGCAGGTCCGACGGGACGGTGACCTCGACCTCGAAGCGGCCCTGGGCGTCGGCGAGGACGGTGGTCAGGACGCGGGGCTCCGAGTAGATGATCACCGAGACGCTCGAGAAGGGCATGAAGCCCTCGCCCTTGATCGTCAGCTTCTCCCCGACGCTGAGCTCCGTGTCGGCGCCCTGGTCGGTGGTGAGCTTCAGCGGGGTGCTGGGCACGGTGGTCGGCACGATCGGCGCGCTGGGCACCTGCGGCGTGCCACCCGGGTCCTTGACCGGGGTCACCGGGATGTCGACCGGCTTCTCAGGCGTCGGCTCCTCGGTGCCCGGGTCCTCGGTGCCCGGGTCCTGGGTGCCCGGGTCCTGGGTGCCCGGGTCCTGCGTGCCCGGGTCCTGGGTGCCCGGGTCCTGCGTGCCCGGGTCCTGCGTGCCCGGGTCCTGCGTGCCCGGGTCCTGCGTGCCGGGGTCCTGCGTGCCGGGGTCCTGCGTGCCGGGGTTCTCGGTACCGCACGGGGCCCCGGAGACGGCGACGTCGAGTGGCTCGCTGTCCGCGCTCTTCCGGAAACTCCCGAAGCTGTCCTCGCGGGCCTCGAGGACGATGCGGTAGCTCTTCCCATCGGTCAGCGGGACCTCGGCGGCGAGGCCGTCTCCGAACGGCAGGACCGTGAGCTCCTGCCACTCCGTCTCGTCCAGGACGACGTCCCCCGCCGAGCTGCCGGCCTCCGGGGCGGCGGAGACGTTTGCCCAGTACGAGAAGTTCTGACTGGTCTCCTCGTCGACGACGACCTCGGCGAACTCCAGCGTCACCGTCGACTCACAGGTCGAGTGGCCGGTGATGACCGGGCCGACCCAGGTCTCATCGTCGAAATCGGCCGCGGCGGCGAGGCCCGGGAACAGCACCGAGCCGCCCAGCGCCACCGACAGGCCCGCGGCGCCCGCCGCCAGCTGCCAGGCCACCGAGCGGCGGCCCTTCGTTCCTGCGTTCACTTCTCACCCTCTCCGGAACAGCACCGGCGCCGCGCGGGCGCCGAGGTGTGACGTTGTGTCCCCTGTATGAGACGGGACTGTTCCGTGCCTTGAGGGTCTCCAAAACTGCCAAAGAACTTGATCGGAAGTGGACGTTCACTGGCGAGTCGCACCACTCGTCACAGCAGTCCCGGGTTTCTGGAATGGCTCCACCTGCCACAGGGAGCCCCGAGCGAGACCAGCGGGTCGGGTGCTCAGGGGTCACCAGGCCCCCGCGTACCGTGATCGCGTGCCATCCGACGTCGCCAAGGGCAGCGGCCTGCCGATCAAGATGCTGCACGACCGGATCCTCGTGTCCCTCCGCAGAGAGGACGGCGAGCGTCGCTCGACCGGCGGCATCCTCATCCCGGCGACCGCGCAGGTTGCCAAGCGGCTGGTGTGGGGCGAGGCGCGCGGGGTCGGCTCCGGCGTCCGCCAGGTGAAGGTCGGCGACCAGGTGCTCTTCTCCCCCGAGGACCAGCACGAGGTCGAGGTCCACGGCGAGGAGCTGATCATCCTGCGCGAGCGCGACGTGCACGCCGTCGCCGCCGAGCGGATCGAGGAGTCCACCGGCCTGTACCTGTAGGGCTCCAGGCACAGGAAGCGATACGCACGTCCTGGGCTCCAGGACGTGCGTATCGCCTCCTATGCCGATCGGTGCGCGGGTGCTCAGCGGTGGGCGGTGATCACCTCGGTCATCCCGGCCAGCCACCGGCGGACGACGGCGACGTCGTCGTCGGTGAAGTCCGCCATCGCCGCCATGAGCCCCCGCTGCAGCCCGCCGAAGAAGGCGGCGCCGGCCGCCATCGTCGGCTCGGTCATCTGCAGGACGACGCGGCGGCGGTCGGCGGCGTCGCGCACGCGCTGCACGTGACCGGCCCGCTCCAACCGGTCGAGCAGTGCGGTCACCGCCGCCGAGCTCAGACCCACCGCGGCGCCCAGCCCCCCGGCGGTGAGGGGCTCGCCGGCGCGGGCGGCGTCCATGATCGCGATGACCGCACGGACGTCGGTGCGTCCGAGTCCGTGCGCGTCGGCGAAGCGTTGACCGACGGCGTCGAGCTCCACGGTCAGCCGTCGCAGCAAGAGGGTGACCGCCACCCGGTCGCTGTCGTTGCGCGTCATCCACCCACCCCCGTAATGTCTCGAACGTCGAGATTCTAGAGCACCGAAGGGTCGCCCCCGATGCCCCGACGCACCACCCTCCTGCGCTGGCTCCTGCCCGCTCTGGTCGCCGTCCTCTGGCTCGGCCTGGCCGCTCCCCTCGGGGCCATCGGCGGGCGGCTGACCGAGGTGCAGGAGAACGACAACGCCGCCTTCCTGCCCGACAGCGCGGAGTCCACCCGCGTCACCGAGCTCCAGGAGCGCTTCCGCGACGAGGAGGCGATCCCGGTCGTCCTGGTGTGGGAGGGCGACGGCCCGATCGACCCGGCCACCCAGCAGGCGGTCGGCGACGCGCTCGCGGAGGTCACCGCCGTCGCGGAGGAGGCCGACGCCCTGGCCGGGGAGCCCTCCCCGCCGATCCCCAGCGAGGACGGCGAGGCGCTGCAGGCCGTCGTCCCGCTGCGCGCCGACCTCGGCGAGGCGCTGCCCGAGGTGGTGCAGGAGATGCGGGCCGTCGACGACGTCGAGGGCACCACCGCCTACGTCACCGGCCCCGGCGGCGTGTTCGCCGACTTCGCCGACGGCTTCTCCGGCATCGACGGGCTGCTGCTGCTGGCCGCGTTCGGCGTCGTCCTGCTCATCCTGCTGGTGGTCTACCGCAGTCCGCTGCTGCCGTTCCTGGTGATCGGCACGGCCGGCCTCGCGCTGACCGCCGGCCAGGCCGTCTCCTACCTGCTGGCCCGCGAGGGGATCATCACCGTCAACGGGCAGAGCCAGGGCATCGCCTCGATCCTCGTGGTCGGCGCGGCCACCGACTACGGCCTGCTGCTGGTCGCCCGCTACCGGGAGGAACTGCGGGTGGAGCGGTCGCCGGTCGCGGCGATGCGGGTCGCGCTGCGCCGCTCGGTCGAGCCGATCCTGGCCTCCGGCGCCACCGTCGTCCTGGGCGTGCTCTGCCTGCTGTTCTCCGACCTCGCCTCCAACCGCGGCCTGGGGCCGATCTCGGCGGTCAACGTCGTCCTCGCGGTGGTCGCCTCGCTGACCTTCCTGCCCGCCGTCCTCGTGCTGCTCGGCCGCGCCGCCTTCTGGCCCTTCCGGCCCCGCTACGGCAGCGAGCCGAAGCGGAACGGCGGGTGGCAGCGCACCGCCGACGCGGTGGGGCGCCGGCCCGGCCGGGTGCTGGCGATCAGCGTCGCCGCCCTGCTCGCCGCCGCGGTCTTCGCGCCGACGTTCCAGGCCGACGGGCTGCCGCTGTCCGAGGCGGTGCGCGGCAACCCCGAGGGTGCCCAGGGCCAGGAGGCGCTCGCCCGCCACTTCGACGCCGGCAGCGGCAGCCCGGCGGTGATCGTCACGCCGGCCGACACCTGGCCCGACGTCGCCGCCGCGGCGGCCGCGGTGCCCGGCGTCGCCGCCGTCACCCCGGTGACCGGGTCGGACGGCCCGCCGGCGCCGGACGCCCAGCCGCAGGAGGTCGACGGGCTGGTGCAGCTCGACGCCACCCTCGCCGACGCCGCCGACAGCATCGCGGCCGAGCGCACGGTGGCCGACCTGCGCGAGGCGGTGCGCGACGCCGACCCCGACGCCCTGGTCGGCGGGACGACGGCCACCAACCTCGACACCCTCGACACCTCGGCGCGCGACCTGCGGGTGATCGTGCCGCTGGTGCTGCTGGTGATCACGGTGGTGCTCGCCCTGCTGCTGCGGGCGATCGTCGCGCCGCTGGTGCTGCTCGGCACCGTCGTCCTGAGCTTCGCCGCGACCATCGGCGTCTCGGCGCTGGTCTTCGAGCCGCTGCTGGGCACCGCCGACAGCGACCCGACGATCATCCTGATCGGCTTCGTGTTCCTGGTCGCCCTGGGGATCGACTACAACATCTTCCTCATGACCCGGGCGCGGGAGGAGTCGCAGCGGCACGGGACCAAGCAGGGGGTGCTGCGCGCGCTGGCCGTCACCGGTGGCGTGATCACCAGCGCCGGCCTGGTGCTGGCGGCCACCTTCGGGGCGCTGGCGGTGCTGCCGCTGCTCATCCTCGTGCAGCTGGCGTTCATCGTCGGCTTCGGCGTCCTGCTCGACACGTTCGTCGTCCGCACCCTGGTGGTGCCCTCGGCGGTGTACCTGCTCGGCGACCGCACCTGGTGGCCCGGCCGGCTGGCCCGCCGCCCGGAGCCCGAGCCCGAGCGGGAGCTCGAGCCCGCCTAGAGCGGGCACTTCCGCGGAAGTGCCCGGTCAGACCTCGCCGGTGCGCAGGCGCGCCAGCCACCGCCCGGCCTCGGCGAAGGCCGTGTCGGCCGACTCGTTGGGGACCGGGCGGTTGGTGCGGCCGTCGGCGCGCGGGTAGGAGCCGAGGAAGCGCACGTCCTCGCACACCCGGTGCAGCGCGGCCAGCGCCTCCCCCACCCGCGCCTCGGCCACGTGGCCCTCGCAGTCGAGGGAGAAGGAGTACACCCACAGCCGGTCGCGGGTGGGCCGTGACTCGATGCGCGTCAGGCTGATCCCGCGGACGGCGAACTCGCGCAGCACGTCGAGCAGGGCGCCGGTGCGGTCGGCGACGACGACCACCAGCGACGTCTTGTCGTTGCCGGTCGGGACCGGCAGCGCCCCGGGCCGCGACACCAGCACGAAGCGGGTGACCGCGCCGGGGTGGTCGGCGACGTCCTCGGCCAGCGGCACCAGGCCGTAGCGCTCGGCGGCGATCGGCGCGCAGACGGCGGCGTCGTGGGCGCCCTCGGCCACGGCGCGGGCGGCGGCCGCCGTCGAGGAGGCCGGCAGCGCGGGGACGCCGGGGAGCAGGCCGGCCAGGGTGCGCGCGGTCTGGGCGAGCGCGTGGGGGTGGCTGACCACGCTGCCCACGGCGTCGAGGGTCGCCCCAGGTCGCGCGGCGAGGACGAAGGAGACGGTCAGGAACACCTCGCGGGTGACCACCAGCCGGTCGCCCTCGGCCAGGCCGTCCATGGTGGCCGGGACCGAGCCCTCGACCGAGTTCTCCAGCGGCACCAGGGCGGCGTCGGCCTCGCCCGCGCGCACGGCCGCCAGGGCCGCGGCGACGCTCGCGGCGGGCTGCCGGACGCCCTCCCCGGGGGCGACGGCCCTGCTCAGCGCCGCTTCGGCGAAGGTACCCTCGGGCCCGAGATAGGCGAACCGCGTCGGAGGCGTCTGGGGCACCCGACGAGGGTAGTGCGGTCGGGCAGGGGCCCCGTCCCGTCCGGGGGGAGCTGCCTCACCGCCGGCCAGCAGCGGCCGGACGACCGGCGTCGGGGAGGAGGGGTGCGTGACCCCCGGCCCGTCTGCCCTCACCGAGGGTGACCTCGACGCTGCGCTGCGCCGCCTGCTGGTCGCCAGTTCCCGCGACGACGCGGACGCCTTCCGCGCCGAGCTCGACGACGCCGAGCCCGCGCTGGCCGCCGCCGGCGACCCGGGCTGGGCCGCCTGGTCCGCGGCGCTCGCGGCCCGCCGCGGCCTGGTCGACGGCGACCGGGAGGCCACCGCGGCGGGAGTCGCCACCGCCCGCGAGGCCCTCGGCGCCTGCCCGGCGTCGGCGGGCACGGCCCTGGTGCTGGCCTACCTCGCGCACGTCGAGGCCGCCGCCGACCACCTCGACGCCGCGATGCTGCTCGCCGTCGACGCCAGCCTGCTCACCGAGCAGGTCCCCGCCGAGCCGACCCGCGTGCTGCACCAGGCGCACCTGTGGCTCTCCCTCACCCTCACCGCGCTCGACCTCGAGGAGCTCGCCGTCGCCCACGCCGAGCGGGGGCACGAGGTCGCCGCCCGGCTGCCCGACCTCACCGACCGCTGGCAGCTGCTGCGGCTGTGCGCGCAGCAGAACGTCGAGCTCGCCCAGACGCTGCGCCGCCGCGGGGACGCCGCGCGGGCGCGGGCGCTGGCCGGCACCGCCCTCGCCGCGGCCGCCGAGGCCCGGGCGCTGCCCGTCGAGCCCGAGCCCGGCGACCAGGACCTGCTCGACGTCGTCCAGGCCTGGGCGCTGTGCTGCCACGACGACCTCGACGGCGCGCTGGGCCCGCTGCGGTCGGTGCACCGGCGGGTGCACCGCGGCGGCGGCACGTGGCTGCGCGGCTACGCCGACCTCGCGCTGGCCCGGCTGCTGACCCGGCTCTCGCAGGAGCACAGCGGCGGCGGGGGCGGGGAGGAGGCCACCGACCTGCTCGTCGACGCCTCCGGCGCCTTCGCCGCGACCGCCGACCGGCGCCGCTACCGGCAGTGCCTGCTCGAGCTCGGCCAGGCCACCGCCGCGATGGGCCGCCCCGCCGAGGCGCTGTACTGGCTGGAGGCCTACCGCGCCGACACCGGCCGGGCGCACGCGCGCAGCCGGGAGCTGTGGGCGGAGATGTTCGTCCGCCGCAGCCGGCTGCGCGAGGTGGAGCGGCAGGCCGCCGTGCTGCGCCGGCACGCCCTCGAGGACGCCCTCACCGGGCTGGGCAACCGGCGCAGCGCCGAGCGCCGGCTGGCCGGGATGCGGCTGGGCGCCGAGCCGCTGTCGCTGGCCGTCGTCGACGTCGACCGGTTCAAGGAGGTCAACGACGACGCCTCGCACTCCCACGGCGACGAGGTGCTGCGGCGGGTGGCGGCGCTGCTGCGCGAGCACAGCCGGGCCGGGGACGAGGTGTACCGGTGGGCCGGCGACGAGTTCCTCGTGGTGCTGCCGGCCGCCACGCAGGCGCAGGCGCTGGCCGCCGCGGAGCGGCTGCGGGCCGCCGTCGCCGAGGCCGACTGGGCCGACCTGCCGCTGTCCGAGCCGATCACCGTGAGCATCGGGGTGGCCACCGCGCCCGCGGTCGCCGACGACCGCGACGCGCCGGTCGGCTGGCGGTCGCTGTTCGACACCGCCGACCTGCACCTGTTCTCCGCCAAGCGCGGCGGGCGCAACCGGGTGCGCGCCCCCGGGCTCGTCGACGACGCGCCCACGGCGGACGACGACCTGCCCGCGGGCGGGGCGGCGCCGTGACGGGGCGCCCCGCCTGGGACGCCAGTGACGGGACGGACGACGCCGGCGGTCGGCTCCGGCGTGCCGGAGCCCGGGCGCTCGACTCCCTCCCCGACGACGTGCACAGTGCGCTGGTGCCACCGGGAGCCCTGCACCACCGGGTGACCGCCGCCCTCGCCAACTGGCAGCTCGACGACGCCGAGCGGTTGCTGTCGGTCGTCGACCCCTCCTCGCCGTACGAGGTCCCCGCCGACGCCGACCCCGCCGACGCCGCGGGCCTCGGCCGCGCCTGGGCCGACACCCTGCGCGCCGAGCTGCTGGTGCGCCGGCTGCGGGTCGCCGGGTTCACGCTGGTCGGCGAGCCCCTCGACGCGCCCGAGGCCACCGAGTCGCTGGACCTGCACGCCGGCGTCGCCGGCCTGCTCGACCGCGGCGACGGTGCGGCGGCCGCGGAGGCGGGCGAGGACGACCCGCGCTCGGAGTCGGCCGCGAACGCCGCCCTGGCCATCGCGCTGGTCCGCTCGGCCAAGGCCGCCTTCGACGCCAGCGACGACGACCTGCAGCGTGCCGCGGGGCTGGCCCGGCACGCCCGCATCGAGCTGCTGTCCCGCCGGATCGACGCCGCGATGGACGAGGCGGTCGAGGCCGCGAGCCTGCTCGACCCGCAGCTGCCGCCGAGCGCGCTGCTGGTCGACACGCTCGGCACCCTCGCCGGCGTCCTGGCCGACCTCGAGCTCATGCCGCTGGCGCTGGACTACCAGCGCCGCGCCCTGGAGACGGCGACCGCCGCGGTCGCCGCCGGCGTCCTCGGCCCCGACGAGGACCCCGACGTGCTCGCCGCCGGCGCGGCCACCTGCCTGGGCGAGCTGTGCGCCGAGCTCGGCGAGGCCCTGCTCGACGACGGCGACGCCGACTCGGCCCGGCCGCGGTTCGCCGAGGCGCGGGCGCTGGCCGAGCGGGCGCTGGCCCAGCTGCCGCCCGACGCCGGCGGCGTCGTCGCCGCGCAGGTGGTGCACGGCTGGGCGCTGGTCGGCCTGGGCGAGCACGCCGCGGCCACCGGCCCGCTGCGCGCCGCCGTCCGCACCAGCAGCGCCCGGGGCGACCGGGCGCTGCTGGCCTCGGCCCTGCTGGCCCTGGGCCGCGCGCTGCGGCGGCAGGGCGACGGCCGCGGCGCCGACCAGCAGCTGGCCAAGGCACTGGCGCTGGCCACCGAGCACGGCCTGCCGCGGTTGCGGCGGGCGGCGCTGCGCGAGCTGTGCACGCTGCACGCCGAGCTCGACGACGCGGGGCGCGCGCTGCCCTACCTGCAGGCCTACCTCGCCGACGAGCTCGACCGGGTCGACGAGCGGCGCACCCGCTGGGTGGAGCTGTTCGGCCGGCGCAAGAGCCTGCTGGAGAACGAGCGGGCCGCCGGGCAGCTGCGCCGCCAGGCCTACGAGGACCCGCTGACCTCCCTGCCCAACCGGCGCTACGCCGAGGCGCGCCTCGACGGGCTGCTCAGCGCGGGGACCACCCCGGCCCTGGCGGTCGTCGACGTCGACCGGTTCAAGGCGATCAACGACGCCGTCGGCCACCCCGGCGGGGACACGGTGCTGCGCACGGTCGCCGATCTGCTGCTGGCCGGCTGCCGCGACACCGACGAGGTGTGCCGGTGGGCCGGCGACGAGTTCGTCGTCCTGCTGCCCGACACCACCGCCGAGCAGGCCGAGCACGCGCTCGAGCGGATCCGCCGCGCCGTCGCCGGCCACGACTGGGCCGCGCTGGGTGTCCCCGTGCCGGTGACCATCAGCGTCGGCATCGCCTCGGCCACCCGCGGCGACGACCGCCGCACGCTGTTCGCCGCCGCCGACGGGGTGCTGTACGACGCCAAGCGCAGCGGCCGCGACCGGGTCGTGGCGCTGTCCGCGCTCACCCAGACCCGCGCACCGGACACGCCGCTGCCGACGCCGCGCCCTGCGCCCGTGCCGGCCTCGCCGCTGGACCCGGTGGGCGGCTTCTCGCCGCTGCTGAGCACCCCCGCGCCCCGTCCCGCCGACCCGCCGCTGTCGCTCGGCGCCCCCGGCGAGCCGTCGCTGGGCCCCGCGCCCGCCGCGCCGCCGGGGCGCCCCGTGCCGGCCGAGCCCGACGTCGTCTGGGGGGTGGGCCGCTCGACCGAGCAGGTGCTGGCGCTGGTCCGCGAGACCCGCGCCGCGCACCCCGACCGGCCCGCGCTGGTCGTCCGCGCCGGCGCCGACACCCTCGTCGCGCTGGCCTCCGAGCACCCCGGCTCCACCGTCGACGCCGCGGCGATGTCGGCCGCCGTCGGGCCGGTCCCCGAGCCGGTCGGGCGGGTGGGCGTGCTCTGCGCCGGCAGCGCCGACGCGTCGGTGGCGGCGGAGGCGGCGTTCGTCGCGCGGGTCACCGGCACCGAGGTGGTGCGCGTCGACGACGTGGGCGGCGGCCGGCTGCGCTCGCTGCTCACCGACCGCACGCTGCTCGACGACGTCGACTGCCTGGTCGTCGTCGCCGGGCTCGACGCCTCGCTGGCCGGGACGGTCGCGGCGATGACCGACGTGCCGATCGTCGCGGTGCCCACCTCGACCGGGCAGCCGGGCTCCTTCGGCGGGTTCGGGGCGCTGCTGACGATGCTCACCGCGGCGTCCCCGGGCGTCGTCGTCAGCACGATCGACAACGGCCACGCCGCCGGGGTCTTCGCCGCCCGCATCGCCCGCCGCACCGCCCGGTAGGTGGGGCGGGCCAGGCCACTCGCCCAGATTGGCCTGCGGCCCCCGGGCCGGTCCTGACGCAGGATCGGTGCCGTGCGCCAGCTCCCCGGACCCCGTCGCCTCGTCCAGCTCTACGCCGGGCTGGTGCTCTACGGCCTGTCGATGGCCCTGCTGGTGCGCTCGGGCCTGGGCGTCATGCCGTGGGACGTGCTGCACCAGGGACTGGCCCGCCAGCTCGGCTGGTCGCTCGGGGTGGTCACCATCGTCGTCGGCGCGCTGGTGCTGCTGGCCTGGGTGCCGCTGCGCGAGCGGCCGGGGCTGGGCACGGTCAGCAACGTCGTCGTCATCGGCCTGGCCCTGGACGCCGTGCTCGCCGTCCTCCCGGAGCCGGGGTCCCTGCCCGTCCGGGTCGGGCTCGTGCCGGCCGGGATCCTGCTCAACGCCGTCGCGACCGCCGCCTACATCGGGGTGCACCTCGGTCCGGGGCCGCGGGACGGGCTGATGACCGGCCTGGTCCGCCGCACCGGGCGCTCGGTGCGGCTGGTGCGCACGTCGATCGAGGTGGCGGTCGTGGCCGCCGGCTGGCTGCTCGGCGGCACCCTGGGCGTCGCCACCGTGCTGTACGCGCTGGCCATCGGGCCGCTGGTGCACGCCCTGCTGCCCCGGCTGTCGGTGCGGCCGCCCGCTCCGGAGGTGCCTCTGTCGCGGTGAGAGCTCACCTGTCGACGGGGACCGGCCGGAACGCCGACCAGGTGACCGGGACGACGGCGAGGAACAGCACCGCCACCGCGCCCGCCCCACCCAGCGCCCACGCGCTGAACACCAGCAGCGCGGCGGCCTCGATGCCCAGCCCCGCGACCGAGGTGACCGTCGCCCGCACCGCGGTGGGCACCTGCTCCTGCAGCCGCGTCTCCCCCACCACGAGCACCGCCAGGTACAGCCCGTAGGACACCGCGACGGCGGCGACGGCGACCGGGTGGTCGACCGCCGCGCCGATCGCGAGGAGCACCGCCGACAACAGCAGGAGGAGCGGCAGCGCCCGCGACGGCAGCCGCGCCGCCCGGCCGGCCAGCGCCGCACCCGCCGCCCCGGCCAGCGCGACGACGAGGACGGCGGCCGGGACGAGCTCGGTGGGCACGCCCTGCTCGCGCGCCATGACCGGGAAGTACTCCTCGATCGCGTCCAGCCCGCCCAGCACGGCGACGGCGACGACGACCAGGAGCACGCCCGGCCGGCGCAGCGCGGCGCCGACCGCCCGGCGCAGCGGGACCTCCGGCTCGTCGTCGTCGGCGACGTGCGGCGGCTCGGGGAACCGGGTGGCCAGGGCCGCGGCGGCCAGGCAGACCGCCACGCTGACCCACCCGACCAGCGCGTAGCCGCCGGCCTGCACGAGCACCCCGGCCAGCAGCGCGGTCGGCACCTGCACCAGCAGCTCGGCCGCCGTCGTCGCGCCGTGCACGCGGACGTAGGCGTCCTCCGCGCCGACGGCGGTCAGGCCGTCGTAGACCAGCGCCTCGGCCGCGCCGGAGGCCAGGGCACCGCCCACGCCCCAGACGACGAAGCCGGCGGCGAACCCGGGCAGGCCGGGCGCGACCGTCCACAGCACGAAACCGGCCGCCTCGAGCACGCCGGCGAGGACGAGCGCCCCGCGGCGGGACCAGCGGTCGGCGAGCACGCCGGTGGGGACCTCGGCCAGCAGGGCGGTCACCGACCACAGCGCGAACAGGCCCGACACCTGCGCCTGCGACAGCCCCGTGTCGAGGAACAGCAGCGCGTACAGCGGGTAGACCGGGGCGAGCCCGGACAGCGCGGTCCAGGCCACGGCCAGGCGGGCCAGTGGCCGGGCGGCGGCCGGCAGCGGGGTGCGGGACGGGCGTCAACGGAAGGGCACGGGCGGACGGTAACCGGAGCCACACCCGCGCGCACCGGGTTTCCCGCGCGCCGTCGGCTAGGGTGGGCGGCCGAGAAGGGGAGTAGCCCCCCGTCCGCTGGTCGACACGCTGGCGCGCTCCCGCGGGAGCCGCCCGGTCAGCGGGCCCGCGCCCCGCGCGGGTGGGCGAGACCTTCGGCCGAGCAGTCGTCGCACTGCCGGTCGGAGGCGTGCGCCCCCGCCCGGCCGTGCCGAGCGGAAGAGAGACCCACCCGTGATCGTGCTGTCCGTCGTCGTGACGGCGTTCGTCCTCGTCCTGCCGGTCGAGCTGCCGGACAAGACGCTGTTCGCCAGCCTGGTCCTGGCCACCCGGTTCCCGCCGCTGCCGGTGTTCGTCGGCGTCGGCACGGCCTTCGGCCTGCAGGTGGCCATCGCCGTCACCGCCGGCAGCCTGCTCTCGCTGCTGCCCGAGGCGCTGGTGGCCGGCGTCGTGGCCGTGCTGTTCCTCGTCGGCGCGGTGCTGCTGTGGCGCAGCGCCGACGAGGGACCCGAGGACGGCGGGGAGGCCGCGGACGCACGGGAGCGGACGTCGTTCCTGCGGGCGGCCGCGATCTCCTTCGGCGTGCTGTTCGCCGCCGAGTGGGGCGACCTCTCGCAGCTGGCCACCGCGGGCCTGGCCGCCCGCTACGACTCGCCGGTGTCGGTCTTCATCGGGGCGTGGGCGGCGCTGCTCGTGGTGAGCGGCCTGGCGGTGTTCCTCGGCAAGAAGCTCGCCGACCGGCTGCCGGTGGCCCTCATCCGCCGGGCGGCGGCGGTGCTGTTCGTCGTCTTCGCCGTGCTCGCCGTCGTGGAGGTCGTGCGCGCGCTCACCTGATCGGGGGACGCCTCCCCCGGGTCGCTGCAGGCGGCCCGGAGGAGGGCCGATCCGGTGGCATGCGCGTCTGCACCCCACCCGAGGAGCTCGCCGAGCTGCGTGCCCGGCAGGCCCGGCTCCTGGCCGACCTCGGCGTCCTGGACGCCGCCGAGGACGCCGAGCTGGCCGCCGTGGTGCGGGTGGCGGCGGCCGTCACCGGTGTCCCCTGCGCCACGGTCAACCTGCTCGACACCCGCTGGCAGCACCAGCTGGCACCCCACGGGTTCGACGGCGCGAGCACCCCGCGCGACGAGTCGCTGTGCTCGGCCACGACCACCGGCTCCCCGGGCCCGCAGGTGTACGACGACCTGGCGAGCCACCCCGTGCACGCCGCCAACCCGTGGGTCGACGGCCGGCGTGCGAGGGTGCGCGCCTACGCCACCGCGCCCCTCGTGGTCGACGGCACGACGGTGGGCACGCTGTGCGTCTTCGACGAGGCCCCGCACGCCTTCGCCCCCGACGCCGGGGAGCGGCTGGCCGACCTCGCCTCGGTCGTGGTGGCGCTGTTCCAGCGCCGGCGACAGGCCCGCGAGCTGGCCGACCTCGCCGTCGCCAACGCGGCCGCCCGCGACCAGACCGAGGCCGCCGCGGCGCACGCCGGCCGCTCGGAGGCCTTCACCCGCGCCCTGCTGGAGGCGCTGCCCGTGGGGGTGGTCGCCGCGGACGCCGACGGCGGGCTGACGATGTTCAACCGCGTCGCCCGGCAGTGGCACGGCCTGGGCGACGAGCACGCCGTCGAGCAGGCCCGGCTCACCCCGGAGATCGTCGAGGCGTTCGGGCTGACCACCGTGGACGGCCGGCCGATGGCGGTGTCGGAGCTGCCGCTGCAGCGGGTCCTCGACGAGGGCCGGGTCCGCGACGTCGAGCTGGCGATCACCTCCCCGGACGGGTCGCCGCGGCTGCTGCGGGCCTCGGGCGACCGGGTGGTCGACGCCTCCGGCCGGGTCACCGGCGCCGTCGTCGCCCTGATGGACGTCACCGCGCAGTGCCGGCTCGAGGCCCGGCTGCGCGAGGCGGCGCTGCACGACGCGCTGACCGGACTGCCCAACCGCGCCCTGCTGGTCGACCGCATCGAGCAGGCGCTCCGGGTGCAGGAGCGCGAGGGCCTGCCGGCGGCGCTGCTCTACTGCGACCTCGACGACTTCAAGGCGATCAACGACACCCTCGGGCACGCCGCGGGCGACGCCGCGCTGCTGCGGATGGCCGCCACGCTCGGCTCGGCCGTGCGCCCCGGGGACACCGTGGCCCGCATCGGCGGCGACGAGTTCGTCGTGCTGTGCCCCGGCACCGGCAGCGAGTCCGCCGCGCACGCCCTCGCCGCCCGCATCGGGCGGGTGCTGGGCGAGCCCACCGACGGCGGCCCGCCGCTGCGCTCGAGCACCGGCGTCACGCTGTCGCGGCGCGGGGACACACCCGACACGCTGCTGCGCCGCGCCGACGCGGCGATGTACGCCGTCAAGCGCTCCCGCCGCTGACCTCGGGGGACAGCAGCGCCAGCCGCGTCACCAGCGCGCCGACCTGCTCCTCGGGGTCGGGCCAGGGCCGGTCCCACCCCGCCCAGAGGGTGACCAGACCGTGCAGCGCGGTCCACACCAGGCCGGCGTCGGCGCGCACGTCGGTGCTGGCCGACCGGCCGGCCCGGACGCAGGCGTCGACGGCCCGGACCAGGACGGCGAAGGCCCGGTCCCCCGCCGGCACCTGCCGGGCGCCGAACATCGCCCGGTAGCGGCCGGGCGCCGCCAGCCCGCACCGCACGTAGGCCCGGCAGCCGGCGAGCAGCCGCTCGACCGGGTCGGGGACGCCGTCGGTGGCCGCCGCGATCGCCGCCACCAGGTCGGTGAAGCCGCGCTCCACCACCGCGTCGAGCAGGGCGTCGAGGTCGGCGAAGTGCCCGTAGACCGCAGGCGCGCTGACCCCGGCCTCGCGGGCGACCCCGCGCAGCGTGACCGTGTCCGCCGAGCCGGTCCGCTCCACCAGCACCGCGGCGGCGGTGAGCAGGTCGCTGCGGAGGTCCCGGGCCACGGAAGCCACTTTACACGCGTTAAGCGACGGGTCTACGGTGGCTTTACACCTGTTAAGTCACCCGAGGAGGACCCGGTGCCCGCCATCCCCGACCTGCCCTGGACCACCGGCCGCACCGTCGAGGGGCCCGGCGTCGTGCTGCTCACCGAGCTGCGGCTGCGCCGGCTCACCGACGTCCCGGCCTTCTTCGCCGCCTCGCTCGCGATCCGCCGCCAGGTGGCCGCCTCCCCCGGCGCCCGCTCGCTGCTGCTGCGGGCGCAGCCGCTGGCCCGGACCTTCACCACCGTGTCGTGGTGGGACGACGAGGCCGCCGTCCGGGCCTTCGCCCGCGCCGATCCGCACCGGTCGGCGATGCGCCGCTGGGCGCCGCGGCTGCGGTCGTTCGGCAACCGCACGCTGCCCGGGGACGGCGCCGCGCCGACCGTCGACGGCGCCCGCGGCGCGGCCGCTGCGCCCACGGCGTGACGGCGGCGGTGTCGGCCGGAGGTGGCACCATCGCCGTCGATGGACGCCGCGGTCGAGGTCAGCGAACTGGTCAAGCGCTACCCGGGCCGCCCGACCAACGCCGTCGACGGGGTGTCGTTCGCCGTCGACCGCGGGGAGGTCTTCGGGCTGCTCGGCCCCAACGGCGCGGGCAAGACCACCACGATCGGCGTCCTCACCACGCGGGTGCTGCCGACCGGCGGCACCGCGCGGGTGGCGGGGGTCGACGTCGCCGCCGACCCGGTCACCGCGCGCAGCCGGCTGTCGGTGGTGCCGCAGCGCTCCAACCTCGACCGCTCGCTGACCGCCCGGCAGAACCTGGTCTTCCACGCCGCCTACCACGGGGTGGGCCGCGCCGAGCGCAACCGCCGGGCCGACGAGCTGCTCGAGCGGCTCGGTCTCGGCGACCGCGGCGGGGACCGGGTCGACGACTACTCCGGGGGCATGGCGCAGCGGCTGCTCATCGCCCGGGCGCTCATGCACGCCCCGCAGGTGGTCTTCCTCGACGAGCCGAGCACCGGGCTGGACCCGCAGGCGCGGCTGTTCGTGTGGGAGCGGGTGCGCGAGCTGCGCGACACCGGCGTCACCGTCGTCCTCACCACGCACGACATGGAGGAGGCCGCGGCGCTGGCCGACCGGGTCGGGATCATGGACTCCGGCCGGCTGCTCGCGCTGGACACCCCGGCCGCGCTCACCCGGTCGCTGCCGGGCAGTGCCACCCTCGACGTCGACGTCGAGCGGGCGCCCGGGGACAGCGACGACGCGGTGCTGGCCGCCCTCGGCGCGCTGCCGCAGGCCGAGCGGGTCGAGCCGGTCGCCGACTCCGGCGGGCTGCGGGCCCGGCTCTACCTCTCCGCCGACGCCGCGACGACGGTCGGGCCGGTCTCGGAGGTGCTGGCCGCCCGCGGGGCCCGGCTGACCGGCGTGCGCATGGGCGAGCCCAGCCTGGAGGACGTCTTCCTCAGCCTGACCGGACGGGAGCTGCGATGACCGCCGTCGACACGCCACGGAGCGCCACCGGGGTCGCCGGGCCCGCCCGGCCCGACGTGTGGCGGGCCTTCACCGCGCTGCTGTGGCGCGACGTGTTCGTCACCGGCCGGGAGTTCGTGCCCTTCCTGCTGCAGGTGGTGCTGCAGCCGGTGTTCCTGCTGTTCGTCTTCGGCAAGGTGCTCGTCGAGCTCGGCTTCGCGTCCTCGGCCTACTCCGGCGTGCTGCTGCCCGGCGTCATCGCGCTCGCCGCCTTCCTCACCGCGCTGCAGAACACCGCCTTCCCGCTGGTCATCGACTTCTCGTTCACCAAGGAGATCGAGGACCGGCTGCTCGCGCCGCTGCCGACCGCGCTGGTCGCCGTCGAGAAGATCGTCTTCTCCACCGCGCGGGCGCTGGTGGCCGCGGCGGTGATGTTCCCGATCGGCTGGTGGGTGCTGGGCACGCTGCCGGTGACCTGGTCCGACGTGCCGCTGCTCGCGGTGTTCCTCGTGCTCGGCTCCCTGGTCGG
This sequence comes from Geodermatophilus sp. SYSU D00766, assembly GCF_054049915.1. Classification (NCBI taxonomy): domain Bacteria; kingdom Bacillati; phylum Actinomycetota; class Actinomycetes; order Geodermatophilales; family Geodermatophilaceae; genus Geodermatophilus; species Geodermatophilus sp. SYSU D00766. Next base: position 22,132 of record NZ_JBJGYI010000038.1, on the reverse strand, counting down.
GGCGGCGATGGGCATGGTCCTGGGCACCTTCGTCACGCCGAACCGGATCAACGTCGTCTTCGCCGTCGTGCTCACCCCGCTGCTGTTCACCGGCTCCACCCAGTTCCCGTGGCCCGCGCTCGACACGCTGCGCTGGTTCCAGGTGGTGTGCGCGGTCAACCCGCTGACCTACCTCAGCGAGGCGCTGCGCGCGGAGATGACGCCGGACGTACCGCACCTGCCGCTGCCGGTGTGCGCGCTGGCACTGGCCGGGTTCCTGGCGGTGTTCGGCGTCCTGAGCCTCGTCGGCTTCCGCCGCCGCGCCCTCGATTAGCTCTCCAGGGCACCCGACGCGGCCCACTCCGACAGCCGGCGCTCGGCCTCCTCGGGGCTGACGTCCTCCACCCGGGTCATGACCGCCCAGCGGTGACCGAACGGGTCGTAGAGCGAGGCGAACCGGTCGCCGGTGACGAAGGTGGCCGGCTGCTCGCGCACGGTGGCGCCCCGCGCGACGGCGGCGGCGAAGACCGCGTCGACGTCGGGGACGTAGATGCAGGTGGAGCCGCTGACCCGGTCCTCGGCCTGCCCGGTGGGGGCGACCAGGCCGAACTGCGGGTTGGGGTCGGACAGCTGCAGCCGGCCGGTGGGGAACTGCAGCTCGGCGTGCGCGACCGTGCCGTCGGGGCCGTCCGTGCGGCTGACGGTGGTGGCGCCGAAGACGTCCTCGTAGAAGCGGATCGCCTCGGCCGCGGGCGAGCAGACGAGGAAGGGGGTCAGGGTCGTGTAGCCGCCGGGCCGGCCGTCGGTGATCGCCATGCGCCCACCCTGGCCGTCCGCGGCGGCGCGGTCTTGGAGAAACCCGACAGCCCGCTTCAGGGCAGCGTCGGGATCCAGTCGGCCAGCGCCCGGCCGATGGCGTGCGGGGAGTCCTCGGGGACGAAGTGCGCGCCGGGCACGGTCACCTCGGTGACCAACGGCCACGTGCGGACCAGCGACCGCTGCCGCCCGACCAGGATCGACCCCGGCTCGGCGTTCAGGAAGAGCTTCGGCACGGCGCTGCCGCGCAGCCAGACGCCGTACCGCGACACGACGTCGCGCACCTTCGGCGGCACGTTGTCCAGCGGGATCTGCCGCGGCCACTCCAGCGTGGGCCAGCGGTCCTCGGGGGTCGCGAAGGGCCGCCGGTAGCGCTCGTGCGCCTCCGGCGACAGCCCGCGCAGCGTCGATGCCGGCAGGATCCGCTCGACGAAGACGTTCTTCTCCAGCACGACTGTCTCGCCGTCGTCACCGCGCATGGTGCGGAAGATCTTGCGTGCGTCGGCCGGCCAGTCGGCCCAGGTCATCGGCGTGACGATCGCCTCGGTGAACGCGAGGCCGCGCACCGCCTCGGGGTGCGCGCGGGCCCAGTCGAAGCCCAGCGCCGAGCCCCAGTCGTGCAGCACCAGGGTCACCCGCCGCTCGACGCCGACCGCCTCGAGGAACGCGGCCAGGTGCGCGGCGTGGGTGGTGAAGGAGTAGGTGCCCCGCTGCGGGTCCGGCAGCTTCCCCGACTCCCCCATGCCGACCAGGTCCGGGGCGATGCAGCGGCCGAGGTGCTGCACGTGCGGGACGACGTTGCGCCACAGGTAGGACGACGTCGGGTTGCCGTGCAGGAAGACGATCGGGTCGCCCTCGCCCACGTCGACGTAGGCCATCTCGGTGCCGAGCACCGGCACGCGCTGCCGGGGGAAGGGGTCCTCGGGCGAGACGTCCTCAGCGGCCACCCCGGCATCCTCGCCCAGACACCCGTGCGCCGCCGTCCGGGGATCGCGCTTGACCCTGACGCGGCGTCAGGCTGTGCACTCGTCGCCGTCAGGGAGGAGGGACCCGCGTGAACGTCGGTGAGGTGGCCGCGCTGGCCGGGGTCACGGTGCGCACGCTGCACCACTACGACCGCATCGGCCTGCTGTCGCCGTCGGGACGCACCGCGGCCGGCTACCGCCGCTACTCGGGGGCGGACCTGGACCGGCTGCACCAGGTGCTGCTCTACCGCGAGCTCGGGTTCCCCCTCGAGGAGGTCGCGACCCTGCTCGACGACCCGTCCGCCGACCCCGCCGAGCACCTGCGCCGCCAGCACCGGCTGCTGCGGGACCGGCTGGAGCGGACGCGGGCGATGGTCGCGGCCGTGGAGAAGGAGATGGAGGCCAGACAGATGGGGATCTCACTGACCCCGCAGGAGCGGTTCGAGGTCTTCGGCGAGCACGACCCGGAGCGGTACGAGGCCGAGGTCCAGGAGCGCTGGGGCGACACCGACGCCTACCGGGAGTCCTCGCGGCGCGCCGCGGCCTACTCGAAGGAGGACTGGGTCCGCATCAAGGGCGAGGGCGAGGACCTCACCCGCCGGATGGCCGACGCGCTGCGGGCCGGCGTCGCGCCCGACTCGGCGCAGGGCATGGACCTGGCCGAGGAGGCGCGGCAGCAGATCTGCCGGTGGTTCTACGACTGCCCGCCCCAGATGCACGCGGCGCTCGGCCGGATGTACGTCGAGGACGAGCGGTTCACCGCCACCTACGAGAAGACGGCGCCGGGCCTGGCGCAGTGGGTGAGCACCGCCGTCCAGGCCAACGCCGCCCGCCAGGACTGACGGTCCTTCCGTCGCGGTCGGTCCGCGTGCAGGGGCCCGCCGCGAGCGTGCGAGCGGTGGGGGGCACGGAGGTCCTTCAGCAGACGCGGATGAGCAGCTCGCCGTGCAGCATCGCCAGCCAGCCGTCGTCCGCGGCGGCCCAGCGCAGCCACGCGGCGGCGAGCTCCTCGAGCTCGTCCCGCGCGGCCAGCCCGTAGGCCAGGGCCTGCTCGGCGAAGGCCGACGCGGTGGCCCGGCCGGCCCAGGAGCGGCCCCACCACTCCCGCTCGGCCGGGGACGCGTAGCACCACGCCGACGCCGTGGCGGTGAGGTCGCGCAGCCCGGCGGCGTGCGCCCAGGCCACCAGGTGCCGCCCGGCGTCGGGCTCGGCGGCGTTGGCCCGCGCGACGGCGGAGTAGAGCGCCAGCCAGCGGTCCAGCCCGGGGTCGGCGGGGTGCCAGACGACGGTGGCGTAGTCGACGTCGCGGACGGCGAGCTGCCCGCCGGGCCGGCACACCCGGGCCATCTCGCGCAGCGCCGCCACGGGGTCGGTCAGGTGCTGCAGCACCTGGTGGGCGTGGACGACGTCGACCGCGTCGTCGGGCAGGTCGAGGGCGTAGACGTCGCCGACGGCGAAGGTCACCGCGACGCCCTCGCGCTCCGCCAGGTCCCGCGCCTCGCCGAGCGGGTCGGCCGAGACGTCGATCCCGAGCACCCGTCCCGGGGCCACCCGGCGGGCCAGGTCGACGGTGATCGTCCCCGGACCGCAGCCGACATCGAGCAGCTCCAGGCCCGGTCGCAGGTGCGGCAGCAGGTACCCGGCGGAGTTCTCCGCGGTGCGCCAGCGGTGGGACTGCAGGACGGGCTCGGCGTGCCCGTGCGTGTAGGTGTCCACGACGGCATCCTGACCCCGCCGTCCCGCTCTGCGGAACACCCTTCCCAGAGACTGGGACGTCAGGCGCGCGGTTCGCGGCCGGCCGGCTGCCGCGGCTCGCCGAGTAGCGGGGTGGGCGCGCGCAGCGGCGCTCGGGCGGGGGCGCCGGGCGCGACGGACAGCGGGTCCCCGTCGACGACGACGGTCACCGGGCCCTCGCCGCGGACCAGCGTGACCGTGGTGCCCTCCCGGGTGGTCTCGACGCGCAGCAGCCGGCCCCGCCAGGTCACGGAGTAGGCGGTCCGCGAGAGCCGGGCCGGCAGGAGGGGCGCGAGCTCCAGCTCGCCGGCGTCCTCGCGCATCCCGCCGAGGCCGGCGACGAGGGCCAGCCAGGCACCGGCCACCGAGGCCAGGTGCAGCCCCTTGGCGGTGCCCTGCTGCAGGTCGCGCAGGTCCACGAGCGCGGCCTCGCGCAGGTGGCGCAGCGCCAGGTCGGGGTGCTGGGCCTGGGCGCACACCACCGCCTGCACCGCCGCCGACAGCGAGGAGTCCCGCACCGTGCGCGCCTCGTAGTACTCCACGTCGCGGGCCACCTGCTCGGGCGTGAACTCCTCCCGGCACCACCACAGCGCCAGCACCAGGTCGGCCTGCTTGAGCACCTGGCGGCGGTAGAACTCGGCGTAGTGGTGGTGCTCCTGCACCGGGTAGCGGTCCCGCTCCTCCTCGAAGGGCCACTCCGCGAAGGCGGTGAAGTCGTCGTTCATCGGGTGCACGCCCAGGCTCTCGTCCCACGGCACGCACACGGCGTCGGCCGCGGCGCGCCAGGCGGCGGTCTCGGTGTGGTCGACCCCGAGCTCCGCGGCGCGCGCCTCGTGCCGCCGGCAGGCCTCGGCGGCGCGCCGGAGGTTGGCCCGCGCCATCAGGTTGGTGAACACGTTGTCGTTGACGACGCCGGTGTACTCGTCCGGCCCGGTCACGCCGAACAGGTGCCAGGCGCCGGCGACGTCCTCGTGGCCCAGCGACGCCCACATCCGCGCCGTCTCCACCAGCACCTCCAGGCCCCCGACGGAGTCGAGGTCGGCACCGGTGACGTTCCCGTACAGCCAGAACGCCCGGGCGACGTCGGCGCTGACGTGCACCGCCGCGCTGCTGGCCGGCCAGTAGGCCGACGTCTCCCGCCCGTCGATCGTCCGCCAGGCGAAGGCCGCACCCGACCGCCCCAGGGTCCGGGCGCGGTCCCGCGCGGCGTCGAGCGTGGAGGCGCGCCAGCGCAGCAGCCGGGCCGCCGCGTCCGGGCGCAGGAGGGTGAGGGCGGGCAGCACGAACCCCTCGACGTCCCAGAAGGTGTGGCCGCTGTAGCCGATCCCCGTCAGCCCCTTGGCGCCGACGGCGGCCCCCGAGATGCAGGCGGCCGAGCAGACGAGCTGGAAGACGCTGTAGCGCAGCGCCTGCTGCAGCTCCGGGTCGCCGTCGACCTCGACGTCGCCGGTCGCCCACACCTCGTCGAGTGCGGCGCGCTGTCGGTCGAGCAGGCCGTCCCAGCCGAGGTCGAGCGCGGAGTCCACGGCGGCCGACGCCTGGCCCAGGACGGAGTCGGACCCGGCGTCGGTCGACCAGTTGTAGCCGACCACCTTGACGACGGTGACGGCGTCGCCCGGGCCCAGGTCGGCGGCGACGGTGGTGGTGACGTGCTGCTCGTCGACGTCGGTGCGCGTCCGCCCGCCCTCGACCCGGTGGGCGACCGCCGCCGCGACGGTGATGCCCGTCCGGCGGGTCCGCTCGACGAGGGCGCCGCCGGTCGGCGAGCCGATCTGCGCGCGCGGCTCGAAGGCGTCGTCCAGGACGGCCGCCACGCGCGGGTCGTCGTTCTGCACGCCCTCGGGCGTCACCGCCCCGGCGGCGAGCTCGGATCGCACGACCACGTGCGCCCGCCCGTCCAGGGTGCGCACCTCGTAGCGCACCGCGCACACCGACCGCTCCACCAGCGACACCAGCCGTCGGGAGGTCAGCTCCACCGTCGTCCCGGACGGCGTGCGCCAGCGGACCCGGCGGTCCAGCGTGCCGGCGCGCAGGTCCAGCGTGCGCTCGTGCACCTCCGGCAGGGCCTCGCGCACGTCGAGCGGCACGCCGTCGACCAGCAGCCGCAGCGGGGTGCCGTCGGCGACGGTGATCAGCGCCTGCCCCTCCTCCGGCTGGCCGTAGCCCTCCTCGGGGTAGGACAGCGGGTGGGTCTCGAAGACCCCGGACAGGTAGGTGCCGCGCATGCCGCACGGCTCGACCTCGTCCAGGGTGCCGCGGATGCCCAGGAAGCCGTTGGACAGGGCGAACAGCGACTCCGCGACGGGCAGGGTCGCCGGGTCCACGCGCGGCTCGCGGACCGTCCAGGGGTCGACGTCGAGGGTCGGGGCGGTCACGGGCCTGTCCTACCGGTCGCCACCCCCGCCCGCGACCGCGGCCTGCGCGGCGGGCACGGCGCGCTCGCGGTCGGCAGGGACCAGTCCCAGCCGCACCCGCCGGTCGAGCAGGTCGCCCACCGTGCGCGCGCCCTCGGCGAGCACCCCGAAGCGCAGCTCCCCCACCGTCTCCGGCCGGCCCGCCACCACCGGCCCGGCGCCCAGCGCGGCCACCCGCGGCGCCTCGGTGCCGTAGCGGGCGACCAGCCGGGCCGGCGCGCGGACCCGGGCCAGCTCGGCCGGCGGCGCCGCGCCGACCAGCGGCAGGGACGCGGTGCGCGAGCGGCGGGCGCCCCGACCCAGCCGCGCCACGACGGCGTCGACGGCGTCGGCGGCCATGGCCCGGTAGGTGGTCAGCTTGCCGCCGACCACGGACAGGACCGGTCCGTCCCACTGGAGCAGGTGCCGGCGGGAGAGGTCGGCGGTCGCGTCCCCGGGCCCGGCTCCGGCGGACGCGGGCAGCACCAGCGGCCGCAGCCCGGCGTAGGCGCCGACGACGTCGTCGCGGGTGAGCGGCACCGCCAGCACCCGGCTCACGGTGCCGAGCAGCTCGTCGACCTCGGTCTCGCCCGGCCGCGGGTCGTCGTCGGGGACCGGTCCGGGCACCGGCTCGTCGGTGAGGCCCAGGTACACCAGCCCGCCCGGCTGCGGCAGCGCGAACACGTACCGCGACCGCGACCCGGGCAGCGGCACGGTCAGCGCGGCGAGCGGGTCGCCGAGCCGGTCGGCCCGCACGACCAGGTGCGAGCCGCGGGAGGGCGCCAGCCGGATCCCGGGGGCGAGCGCCTGCGCCCACACGCCGGTGGCGTTGACGACGGCGCCGGCCCGCACCGTCACCGGCTCCCCGTCGACGACGGCGGCCACCTCCCGCCCGTCGACGGCGACCACCCGCGCGCCGGTCAGCACCCGCGCGCCCAGCGACGCGGCGGTGCGGGCCAGGGCGACGACGAGCCGGGCGTCGTCGGTCAGCTGGCCGTCCCAGAACAGCGCACCGCCCCCACCGGGCCGCAGCGCCGGCACCAGCCGGGCGGCCTCGGCGGCCCCCACCCGCCGGGTGCCCGGCAGCGAGCCGCGCCCGCCGGACACCGACCGCCGCACCGCGTCCCCGAGCCGCCCGCCCAGCGCGCCGACCGCGCTGACGTCCCGGCCGGCGGCATCGGGCACGAGGAAGGGCAGCGGCCGCACCAGGTGCGGCGCGGTGGTCCCCATGAGGACGGCCCGCTCGCGGGCGCACTCCCGCGCCAGCCCGAGCTCGCCGTGGGCGAGGTAGCGCAGCCCGCCGTGCACGAGCTTGCTCGACCAGCGGCTGGTGCCGGCGGCGAGGTCGGCGCGCTCGAGCAGCACCACCGACAGGCCGCGGGCGGCGGCGTCCAGCGCCACCCCGGCGCCGGTCACTCCCCCGCCCACCACGACGACGTCGGCGCCGCGGGCCAGCGCCTCGAGGTCGGCCGCGCGGCGGGCCGGGCCGAGGTCGGGGTCGCCGCTCACCTGCGGGGTCGCCCTCGGCGCACCGGCAGACTGTAGCCGTGTCCGAGCAGCCGGAACTGACCGTCCAGGGCTGGGGGCCCGGCAGCGCCTCCGAGGCGCCCGACCTCGCCGCGGCGCTGCCGAGGGCCGCCCGCCGACACCTGGCCCGCGAGCTGGGCTGGACCCCGCGGCCCACCCCGCCGGTCGCCGTCGACGAGATCCGGCTGGCGCCCTCCCGCCTGCCCGCCGACGTGCACGCCGAGCTGGTGGCGCTGCTGGGCGAGGAGCACGTGCGCACCGACCGCGACGCGCGGCTGCGCCGGGCCGGCGGCCGGAGCTACACCGACCTGCTCCGCCGGCGCGCGGGCGACGCCGCGGGCGCCCCGGACGCCGTCGTCCTGCCCGGGAGCACCGCGCAGACGGCGGCGCTGCTGGCGCTGTGCAGCGAGCGCGGCGTCGTGGTGGTGCCCTTCGGCGGCGGCACGAGCGTCGTCGGCGGGCTGGCCGGCGTCGACCCCGACGACCGGCCGTCGCTGGCGGTGGACCTCGCGCGGATGGCGTCGCTGACCGACGTCGACGTCGCGTCGTCGCTGGTCACCGTGGGCCCGGGCGCGCGCGGCCCGGCCCTGGAGGCGGCGCTGGCGCCGCACGGGCTGACGCTCGGGCACCTGCCGCAGAGCTGGGAGTTCGCCACCGTCGGCGGCTACGCGGCCACCCGCTCGGCCGGTCAGGCCTCCACCGGCGTCGGCCGCTTCGACGACCTGGTGGCCGGGCTGACGCTGGCCACGCCGTCGGGCGTGCTCGAGCTCGGGCACCCGCCGGCGTCGGCCGCCGGGCCGGACCTGCTCGGCCTGGCGCTGGGCTCGGAGGGCGCGCTCGGCGTGATCACGGAGCTGCGGCTGCGGGTGCGGCCGGCGCCGCGGGCCGCCCGCTACGAGGGCTGGTCGTTCCGCAGCTGGGCCGACGGGCTGGCGGGTCTGCAGCGGCTGGCGCGGCACGACCTGCTGCCCGACGTCGTGCGGCTCTCCGACCCCGACGAGACCCGCGCCACCCTGCTGAACGCCGGCGGCACCGGGGCGCGGCTGCTGCGCGGGTCGCTGCGGGCCCGCGGCCGCGGCGCCGGCTGCCTGCTCGTCGTCGGGTGGGAGGGGCTGCCGCCGCTGGTGCGCGCCCGCCGCGGGGCGGCGCTGGCGGTGCTGCGCGAGCACGGGGCGGTGCCGCTCGGCCGGCGGGTCGGCGAGTCGTGGCGCCGGCACCGCTACGCCGCCCCGTACCTGCGCGACCGGCTCATGGACGCCGGGCTGCTGGTGGAGACGCTGGAGACGGCGGCCACCTGGACCGACCTGCCCGCGGTGTACGACGCCGTCCGCTCGGCGCTGCGCGCGTCGCTGGGCCGCGAGGGGAGGCAGCCGCTGGTGATGAGCCACGTCTCGCACGGCTACCCCACCGGCGCCTCGCTCTACGTCACCGTGCTCGCCGACCGCGACGACGCCCTCCCGCTGCCGCAGTGGCTCGCGGCGAAGCGGGCGGCCACCGACGCGCTGCTGGCCGCCGGCGGCACGCTCACCCACCACCACGCCGTCGGGGCCGACCACCGCCCCTGGCTGGAGCGCGAGGTCGGCCCGCTCGGCGTCGCGGTGCTGCGGGCGGTCAAGCAGCGGCTGGACCCCCGGGGCGTCTGCAACCCCGGCGTCCTGCTGCCCGACCGGGAGGGATCCTCGTGAGATGACGCCGCGCGTCCCCCTGAGGGGCTCGACCAGCGGGATCCAGTACGCCGGGTGGCAGCCGCGTGCGGTCGCGATGGACGGGCTGGGCAACCGGGTGCTGGCCGGTCAGCGCGTCCCGGTGGCCGGCGGCGTCGAGCTCAACGCCGACGTCTACACCCCTGCGGTGTCCGGCCGGTACCCGGCGGTGGTGTCCTTCGGGCCGTACAGCACCGAGCTGCACACCGCCGGCGTGCCGACCGGGTCCAACGAGATCGGCTCGCCGCCGGTGTTCACCGACCGCGGCTACTGCCCGGTCGTCGTCGAGCGCCGCGGCACGGGCCGCTCGGGCGGGCAGCCCCTGCCCTTCCTCGACCCGCGGGACGTCGACGACCACGAGGCCGTCATCGCCTGGGCCGCGCAGCAGCCGTGGTGCACCGGCGAGGTGGTGCTGTTCGGCACCTCGTACTACGCGCTGACCCAGCCGGCCGTCGCCGCCCGCCGGCCTCCGGCGCTGAGGGCGTTCTTCGCCAACGAGCTGTCCACCGACCTGTTCCGCCACGTGGTGCAGTTCGGCGGCGTCCCCGCCAGCTTCTTCCTCGGACTGTGGATGGGCGCGAACTTCACGGAGGGCCAGGAGGAGCTGCGCGTGTCGCCGGAGCGGCGGGCGCTGCTGAGCCACCTGACCAACGGGGCCGCGCACCCGCTGCTGGAGAAGGCGGTGCACGCCCACGTGGAGCGCCTGTTCGCCGCCTTCCTCACCCGCACCCCCACCCGCGGCTACGCGGAGGTCTACGCGCGGTGGCTGTTCGACGAGAAGACCCGCACCGGGAGCACCGCCCGCGAGGTCACCCGCGCCGAACTGGCCGCGATCGACGTGCCCTTCGTCGCGGTGCAGAACACCGGCTACCTCAACCTGCACCAGTTCGGCGCCTACGACCTCGTCGAGCACGCCGGCACGCCCGCCGGGGACAGGTGGCTGGTCATCGGGCCGCCGGTGTACGACCTGCCGGTCTACGCCTGGCAGGGCGAGGCGCTCGCCTTCTTCGACCACGTGCTCCGCCGCGTCGACAACGGCTACGCCGAGCAGCCACACGTGCGCTACTGGGTCGACGGCGTCGGCGAGTTCGCCGCCGACACCGCCTTCCCACCCCCGGCCGGTGAGACCCGGTGGCTCCACCTCGGGTCGGGGGGCGCGGACTCCGCCACCCACCGGCTGGGCGCCGAGCCCGCGGGAGCCGGCTCCAACGCGTGGGCAGCCGTGCCCTACGGGGTGCCGGTCCTCCCCGGGCTGGACGACCTCGCGCCGCAGACCCTGGCCTTCGAGCTCCCCGTCGACGAGGACCTCCGGCTGGCCGGCGCGGTGACCGCCCAGCTGTCCTTCAGCTGCACCGAGATCGACTCCTACGTGCTGGCGCGGCTCAGCCGCGTCGACGGCGAGGGCCGCTCGCACCTGCTGTCCCTGGGTGGCCTGCGACCGGCCACCCGCACCGAGGACCCCACCCGCGGCTCGGCCGTCGAGATCGCCCTCGACGCCGACCGTCGCGAGCCGTTGACCCCGGGTGCGCCGGTCGTCCTGCGCTTCAGTCTCACGCCGGCTCCGGTGCTGCTGCGGGCCGGGGAGAGGCTCCGGCTGGAGCTGGGCAGCCGCACGGACCTGCTGCGGGAGAGCGTCGGACACGGGTACGCGCAGTTCGACCTGCCCGTGCCGCCGTACCTGTCGCGCAACAGCGTGCACTTCGGGAGCGACACCTGGCTGGAGGTCACCGTGGTGCCCGCCCCTCAGGACACCTGAGCAGGTCCGCGGGCGGTCAGGCGGCGACTCGGTCCCCGTGGGACCTGCCATCCGGGGGTTCTGCTCCCTGACCGGCCGACTCCCCGGCGGAGTCCTCCGCCGGGTCCGGGCACGCGTGCAGCGGACGCTCGGCCGACGGCGCCCAGCCCGGCGGGGGCACGGCCGGTGGCGTCCCCGCCCGCCGTCGCAGCGAGCGGGGCAGCCGCGGGGCGTCAGGCACCGGAGGCCCGCACGGCGTGACCGCCGGAGAACACGTCACCGGGGTCGACCGCGCGCTTGACGGCCAGCAGCCGCTCGCGCGACCCGGCGTCCCAGGCGGCCAGCACCTCCGCGGGGCCGTCGACGTCGCCGAGGAAGTTGACCAGCCCGCCGGGCGCGGTCCACGGCGCCAGCGCGGCCAGCACGCCCCGGCCGACGTGCGGCACGACCTCGGCCAGCTCGGGCACCATCGGCGCGACCACGAACACCGACCAGGGGGCGTGCCGCCCGGGCACCGCGTCCGGCACCGGCGCGGGCCGGCCCAGCGCCCCGCCGAGCTGGCGGATCTCCACCATGACCAGCGGCACCTGCACCTCCGGGCCGGCGACGGCCAGCAGCGCGTCGACGGTCTCCGCGGTCAGGTCGGCGAGCAGCGCGCCCTTCTCCCACGCGGGCATCGGCTCGGTCGGGTCCATGTGGACGGCGTCGAGCGCGGTGGGCGGCATCGGCCCGACCCCGCCGAGCAGCACCTCACCGGCGCCGGTCATCGGCGCGAGCAGCGCGGCGGCGGCATCGGGGTCGTCGCCGGCGTAGAGGAAGCGCAGGTGCACCACGGTCTGCCCGCGCAGCGGCGGGGGCAGTTCCTCCAGCGGCGGCATCCGCAGCACGGCGATGGAGGAGGTGACCTCCTCCGGCAGCGTCGGCGCCCACGCGCGGTAGGCGTGCAGCACCGCGGCGGCGTCGCGACCGGCGAAGAAGAGGCCGCCGCCGACCAGCGCGGGCACGGCGAAGAGGCGGAACTCCAGCGCGGTGACCACGCCGAAGTTGCCCTTGCCGCCGCGGACGGCCCAGAACAGCTCGGGGTCGGACCCGGCGGTGACGGTGCGCAGCTCGCCGTCGGCGGTGACGATCTCGACGGCGAGCACGGAGTCGGCGGCGAAGCCGAACCGGCGGCCGAGCGGGCCCACGCCGCCGCCGAGGGTGTAGCCGACCACCCCGACGTCGGACGACGAGCCGCACAGCCCGACCAGCCCGTGCTCGGCGGCGGCCGCCAGCACCGTCGTCCACTTCACGCCGGCCTCGACGCGGGCGGTGCGGGCCCCCGGGTCGATCCGCACGCCCTGCATCCGGGACGTGGTGACCAGCACCGCGCCGTCGGCGTTGCGCACCGGGCCGTGGCCGGTGGCCTGCACGGCGACCGGCAGGCCGTGGGCGGTGGCGAACCGGACGGCGGCGACGACGTCGGCGGCGCACACCGCGCCCACCGCGACCGCGGGCGTGTGGGTGACCGCGGTGTTCCAGGTGGCGACCTCGGCGGCGAGGCCGGCGTCGCCCGCGGCGAGGACGGGGCCGCGGACCTCCAGGCGCAGGTCGTCGACGTCGAGGTCGGAGGGGACGGGGAGGGCGGGGGCGGCCTCGGTCAGGGTCATGGCGGGCTTCCTCGGGCTTCCTCGGGCGGTGGGGGTGGACGGCGGGGCTCGGATCGGCGACGACCCTCGCGACGCGGTCTTGCCTGCCACTTGGAGAGGACTTGCAGGTCTCGCATGGGGAGCCGATCCGGGCGCCCCGCGCGCGACCCCCTCCCGTTTCCGCCCCGGACCTGCGAAGATCCCGCCTCGTGCGGTACCGCGTCCTCGGACCCCTCGAGGTCACGGGCCCCGACGGCCGGCCGGTCGACGTCGGCGGCGCCAAGCCCCGCGCCCTGCTGGCCCTGCTGCTCGCCGAGGCCGGTCGGGTGGTCGCCGTCGACCGCATCGTCGAGACGCTGTGGGGCGACGAGCCGCCGCCCACCGTCACCGGCACCCTGCAGGCCTACGTCTCCCACCTGCGGCGGGTCCTCGAGCCCTCGCGCGGGCCGCGCGAGCCGGCGACGGTGCTGCTCACCCGGGCACCCGGGTACCGCATCGCCGTCGATCCCGACGACCTCGACAGCCTGCGCTTCGCCCGGCTGGTGGAGGAGGGCGACCGCGCCGCCGACACCGACCCCGACGCCGCCGTCGCCGCCCTCGACCGGGCGCTGGAGCTGTGGCGGGGCGAGCCGCTGCCCGAGCTCGGCGACGGTCCGGGCGCCGCCGACCGGCACCGGCTGACCGAGCTGCACGTGCGGGCCCGCGAGCGCCGCTGCGACGCGCTGCTGGCCGCCGGGCGGGCCGACGCCGCGGTGAGCGACCTGCAGCGCCTGGTCGCCGAGCACCCGCTGCGCGAGCGGCTGTGGGCCCGGCTGGTCACCGCCCTCTACTCCGCCGACCGGCAGGCCGACGCCCTCGACGCGCTGCGCCGCTGCACCGAGCTGCTGCGCGAGGAGCTGGGCATCGACCCCGGTCCCGAGCTGCGCGAGCTGGAGCGCCGCGTCCTCCGCCAGGACCCGGCGCTGGCCCGCCGCCCGCCGCGCCCGGCGCTGACGGTCGTGCCGCCGGCGCCCTCGGCACCGGCCCCCCTGACCGCGCCCGCCGACGACACGCTGGTCGGCCGGCGCGACGAGCTGGCCCGGCTGCAGGCGGTCGCCGAGGGGGTGGCCGCCGGCCGCCCGGCCGTCGTCGTGCTCGGCGGGGAGGCCGGCATCGGCAAGACCCGGCTGGCCGAGGCGGTCGCCGCGATGAGCCGGGCCGCCGGGTGGGCGGTGGCCGAGAGCCGCTGCGCCGACGACGCCGGCGCCCCACCGCTGTGGCCGTGGACGCAGGTGTTCGAGCAGCTGGGCCAGCAGCCGCCGGCCCCGGTCGCCGAGGACGGCGAGACCGACGCCGACGCCGCCCGCTTCCGGCTGTTCCAGGACGTGCGCGCGCGGCTGGTCGCCGCCGCCGGGTCCCGGCCGGTGCTGGTGGTGCTCGACGACCTGCAGGGCGCCGACGAGACCTCCGTGCAGCTGCTCGGCCTGCTGGCCCGCCACCTGCCGCGGGTGCCGCTGCTGGTGGTGGTCACCGTCCGCAGCGTCGGGGAGGACCTGCCCGAGGCCGTGGGCGACTGCCTGGCGCGGCTGGCCCGCGAGCCGGCCGCCGTCACCCTCGCCCTGGACGGCCTGACCCCCGACGACGTCGGCTCGCTGCTGGCCGCCCAGCTGGGCCGGGCCGGTGACCCGGCGCTGGCCGCCACGGTGCACGACCGCACGGCGGGCAACCCGTTCTTCGTCGTCGAGCTGACCCGGTGGATGCGCGGTGCCCGCCACCTGCGGCTGGACCGGGTGCCGGTGCCGCCGTCGGTGGTCGAGGTGCTGCGCACCCGGCTGGCCCGGCTGCCGGAGGGCGCCCGCCCGGTGCTGGAGCTGGCCGCCGTCGCCGGCCGCGAGGTGACCCTCGACCTGCTGCGCACCACCGGGGAGCCGGCCGAGGCCGTGCTGGCGGCGCTGGACGCCGCGGCCGCCGCGGGCCTGGTGGGCGAGGGCTCGGCGCCGTGGAGCTGGCGGTTCACCCACGCCCTCGTGCAGGAGGTGCTCGCCGAGGACCTGCCGGCGCTGCGCCGCGCGCAGCTGCACGCCCGGCTCGGCACCGCGCTGGAGCAGCGGGTCACCGGTGGCCGCGCCGACGACGCGCTCGTCGAGCGGCTGGCGCACCACTTCGTCGAGGCGGCGCCGATCTCCGGGCCCGGACCCGGGCTGCGGTGGTCGACCGCGGCGGCGGAGGTGGCCCGCGCCCGGCTGGCCGACGGCGAGGCCGCCCTGCACACCCGGCGTGCCCTGCGGCTGCTCGACCCCACCGCGCCCGACGCCACCCGCACCCGGCACGACCTGCTCACCGCGCTCGGCAACGACCTGCTGCGCAGCGGGCAGCGCACCGAGGCGCACGAGGTGGTCGGCGAGGCGCTCGCGCTGGCCCGCGAGCTCGGCGACCGGCGCTGCATGCTCGAGTCGGCCGCCGTCTGGGGGTCGGTGACGCTGTGGAACTGGCGGCCGCACGGCGTCGTCGACACCGAGATGGTGGGGCTGCTGGAGGACCTGCTCGAACACCGCGACGACATCGCGCCGGACGCCACGGAGGCCGAGCGCGACCGGCTGACCGCGCGGCTGCTCGGCACCCTCGGCGTCGAGCTGGCCTTCAGCGAGGACCTGCAGCGCGGCGTCCGCTACGCCGAGCGGGCCGTCGCGCTGGCCCGCGGCGCCGGCGACCCGGAGCTGCTGGGGCGGGTGCTGAACAACTACTCGCTGGCGGTGTGGGGGCGGCCGGGCGCGGCGGAGCTGCGGCTGGCGGCCACCGACGAGGCGCTGGCGCTGGCCGGCCGCGGGCTGCCGCGGCGCACCGAGTTCTACGCGCGGCTGCACCGCGCCGCGATCCGGCTGCACCTCACCGACCGGGCCGGCTTCGAGGCCGACCTGGAGGCCGGGCGGCGGCTGGCGTTCTCGCTGTCGGGGCCCGAGGTGCGCCCGCACGTGCTGTGGCAGCAGGCCGGCGCCGCGTGGCTCGCCGGCGACGCCGCCCGCGCCGAGGAGCTGACCACCGAGGCCCACGAGCTGTACCGGCGGGTGACGCCGCACTCCCGGCACGCGTTCGCGGCCCACCAGTTCGCGCTGCGCCGCGGCGACGGCCGGCTGCCCGAGGCGATCGACCTGCTCGTCGAGACCGGCGACGAGGGCAACCCGCTGCTGCAGCTGATGGCCGTGCTGGCCGCCGCGGAGTCCGGGGACCTGCACGAGGCCCGGCGGCTGCGCGCCCGGTGGGGGCGCACCCAGATCCGCGACTGGGCCAGCGACGTCGCGGTGCTGCTGCAGGCCGAGACCGCGCTGCACCTCGGCGACGAGCCCGAGATCACCATGGCCACCGTCGCGCTGCTGCCCTTCCGCGGCCGGCAGGCGGTGCTGGGGACGCCGGCCTTCAGCCTGGGCGCCTACGACGAGCTGCTGGGCCGGATCGCCGAGCAGACCGGGGACACCGTCGCCGCCCGCGACTGGTGGACCGGCGCCCGTGAGCAGGGCCGCAAGGTCGGCTCGCCGCACCAGGTGGCGCTGGCCGAGTCGCACCTGGCCCGCGTCCCGGCCGAGGAGGCGCACCGCCCGCCGCGCCGTCGCCGGTCCGCGCCGGCCCGGCGGCCCGCCGTCGAGCCGCCGGTGCAGGAGCGCCCCGCCTGATGGCGGACCCCGTCAGAGGGTGGTCGCGCGGCCGCCGTCGACGGGGATGACCGCGCCGGTGACGTAGGCGCCGGCGCGGCTGGCGAGGTAGACGACGACGCCGGCCATGTCGTCGGGGCGGCCGATGCGGCCCAGCGGCGAGCTGGCGGCGATCTCGTCACCGCGGGCGGCGAGCGTGGCGGCCATCATCTTCGACTCGAACGGCCCCGGCGCGACGGCGTTCACCGTGATCCGGCGCGGCCCGAGTTCCTTGGCCAGGTGGCGGGTGAGCTGGTGCAGCGCGGCCTTGCTCGACGAGTAGGAGTAGGTCGGCAGCTGCGGCACGTGCAGCCCGTCGATGCTGCCGACGTTGATCACCCGCGCCGGGTCGTCGTCGGTGGCGGCGGCTGCCAGCAGCGGGACCATCGCCCGGGTCAGGAAGAACGGGGCCTTCACGTTGAGGTCGAGGACCTTGTCCCACGCCGAGGCGGGGAAGGTCTCGAAGGGCTCGCCCCAGGTGGCGCCGGCGTTGTTGACCAGCACGTGCACCCGCTCCTCGCGCCGGGCGACCTCCTCGGCCAGCCGGACGCACTCGGCCTCGGTGCTCACGTCGGCGGGGATCGACTCGACCCGGCCGTGCGGCGACAGCTCCGCCACCGCCTGCTCACCGGCCTCGGGCTTGCGGGAGGAGACGTACACCGACGCCCCGGCCTGCAGCAGCCCGCGGGCCATCATCAGGCCGATGCCGCGGGTGCCGCCGGTGACGACGGCGACCTTCCCGGTCAGGTCGAACAGGTCCACGGCAGCCTCCGGGCGTCGTCCGCCCCGATCGGAGGACCCCGTACGGCAGCGGCCGGGCCACTGTGCCAGCCTCTGTCCCCGTGAACGCTCCGGCCCCCTCTGACGCGACCGCCCCCGCGTCCCTGGGCGTGACCAGCGAGGTCGGCCCGCTGAGGACGGTGGTCCTGCACCGTCCCGGCGCCGAGCTGCGCCGGCTCACCCCGCGCAACAACGACCAGCTGCTGTTCGACGGCGTGCCGTGGGTGGCCCGCGCGCAGGAGGAGCACGACGCGTTCGCCGCGGCGCTGACCGGCCGCGGCGTCGAGGTGCTCTACCTCGGCCGGCTGCTGACCGACGTGCTCGACGACCCCGCCGCGCGCAGCGAGCTGATTGCCGCCGCCGTCGACGACCCCCGGCTGGGCGCCACCCTCAAGCACGCCGCGACCGACCACCTCGCCGGGCTCGCGGCGGAGGACCTGGCCGGCACGCTGATGGGCGGCCTCGCCCACGACGAGCTGCGCGGCGGCCGCGGGCTGGCCTACCAGATCATGGACCGCGCGGACTTCGTCGTCCCGCCGCTGCCCAACCTGCTGTTCACCCGCGACTCGTCGGTGTGGGTCGGCGACCAGGTGGCGATCACCTCGCTGGCGATGCCGGCGCGGCACCGGGAGAGCACCATCCTCCGCGCGATCGCCACGCACCACCCGCGCTTCGCCGGGAGCGGGCAGCTCTACGACGCCTCGCTGGAGCACCTCGAGGGCGGTGACGTCCTGCTGCTGGCACCCGGCGTGCTGGCCGTCGGCGTCGGGGAGCGGACCACGCCGGGCGGCGCGGAGCGGCTGGCGCGCCGGGTGTTCGCCCGCGGCCTGGCGCACACCGTGCTCGTCGTCCCGATCGCGCAGGAGCGGGCGACGATGCACCTGGACACCATCGCCACGATGGTCGACGTCGACGCGATGGTCATGTACCCCGCCGTCGCCGACTCGCTGGTCGCCTGGACGGTCACCGCCGGGGACGAGCCCCCCGACGACGCCGACACCGCCGAGCTGTCGGTGACCGGGCCGCGGCCCTTCGTCGTGGCGGCCGCCGAGGCGATGGGCATCGAGCGGCTGCGGGTGATCGACACCGGGCTGGACCCGGTCACCGCCGAGCGCGAGCAGTGGGACGACGGCAACAACACCCTCGCCCTGGCGCCGCGGCTGGCCGTGGCCTACGAGCGCAACACGGTGACCAACGCCGCGCTGGAGGCGGCCGGCATCGAGGTGGTGCGGATCGCGGGCTCGGAGCTGGGCAGCGGCCGGGGCGGGCCGCGGTGCATGTCCTGCCCGGTGTGGCGCGACCCGGTCGGATGACCGGCAGCGGCACCGCCCTGCGCGCCGGGCGCATCGCCGGGCTGGGCGGGGGGCTGGTCGGCTGGCTGGTCTTCGTCGAGTTCACCAGCGGCGTGCTGCAGGGCTACTACGTCCCGCTGCTCACCGACGTCGCCCGCCACCTCGGCATCCACGACGCCGACGTCAACTGGCTCGAGGCCGCCCAGCTGATGCTCTCGGCGATCGCGGTGCCGGTGCTGGCCAAGCTGGGGGACCTCTACGGCCACCGCCGGATGCTGCTGCTCTCGGCGGCGGTGACCGCGGCGGCGACGGTGGTGCTGGCGTTCGCGCAGGACTTCGGCGTCTTCCTCGTCGCCTGGGCGGTGCAGGGCGTCTACTCGGCGTGGCTGCCGCTGCAGGTGGCGCTCATCCACTCGCGCTCGCGCGGCCGGGCCGACGCCGCGGCGAGCACCCGGCGGGCCACCGGGATGATCGTCGCCGCGCTGCAGGCCGGCGCGATCGTGGGCGCGCTCGGCGGCGGGCAGGTCGGTGCCGCCCTGGCGGGGCGGTTCTGGCTGGTGCTGCTGGTCCCGGGCCTGCTCGTCGTCGGCGTCTGCGTCGTCGTGCTCACCCGCGTGCCGGAGAGCACCGACCGTACGGGCGGGCAGGTCGACGTCACCGGCGTCGCCCTGCTCAGCGTCGTCCTGCTGGTCATCACCGGCGGGCTGACGTTCGTCCGGGTCAACGGTGCCGCCGAGCCGTGGCCCTGGCTGGTGACCGCGCTCGGCGTGCTGCTGGTCGTGCCGTTCGTCCAATACGAGCTGCGCCGTCCCGACCCGCTGGTCGACTTCCGGGTGCTGCGCTCCCCCAGCATGTGGCCGGTGCAGCTCACCGCCGGGCTCTTCGGCGTCAGCGTGCTCGGCGCACAGGGCCCGCTGTCGACCTACGCCCGCACCGACCCGGAGGTCTACGGCTACGGGCTGGGCCTGTCGACCAGCGAGGTGTCGATCGTCATCGGCGGCTACGTGGTGTCGATGCTGGTGGGCGCCAGCCAGTTCTCCCGGGTCTCGCAGGCCACCACCCCGCGGGTCACGCTCATCGGCGCCGCCGGTCTCACCGGCCTCGGGTACCTGCTGCTGGTGCCGCTGCACGACACGCTGCCGCAGGTCCTCGGGGCGATGGTGGTCGCCGGCCTCGGCTCCGGTGCGCTGGTCGCCGCACTGCCCGCCGCGGCGGCCGCGGCGGCCCCGCCCGGGCGCACCGGCGTGGCCACCGGGCTGACCAACACGACGAAGGTGCTGGGCGGCAGCTTCGCCTCGGCGGTCTTCGCCGTCGCCCTGGCCGCCGGGGCCCCGGCCGCCGCCGACGGGTCCGAGGGCACCGCCGGGTCGCTGGCCGGCTACGTCACGGTGTGGGCCGTCTGCGGGGCGACGGCGTGGCTGGCCGCGCTGTCGCTGGTGTTCGTGCCGCGGCTGGCGTTCTCCGACCGGCCGGAGGCCGTGGGCGTGCGGGAGACGGCGTGAGGAGGCCGGCGTGAGGATCGCCCCGCTCGCCCTGGGCTGCACCGCCGCCGTTGCCGCCGCGGCCGCCCGCCGGGTCGCCCGCTTCCGGCCGCGGCACGCCCCCGTCCCGCCCGCGGACGCCGCGGGCCTGGACGCCGACGCCGCCGCGGCGCGCCTCGCCGAGCTCATCCGCATCCCCACCGTGTCCTCCCGCGACCCCGGCCAGGTCGACGCCGCCGCCTTCCGGCGGTTCCGGGACCGGCTGGCCGAGCTCTACCCGCACACCCACCGCGTGCTCGAGCGGGAGGTCCTGGGCGACGGGGCGCTGCTCTACCGCTGGCGCAGCGGCACCGACCGGCCGCCGCTGGTGCTCATGGCCCACCACGACGTCGTCCCGGTCACCGGCCAGGCGTGGACCCGCGACCCGTTCTCCGGCGCGGTCGAGGATGGCGTCGTGCACGGCCGCGGCGCCGTCGACGACAAGGGCTCGCTGGTCGCCGTCCTGGAGGCGGTTGAGTCGCTGGCCGCGGCCGGCCACGTCCCGGCCCGCGACGTGTACGTCTTCTCGGGTGACGACGAGGAGGTCCTCGGCGTCGGCGCCGAGCTGGCGGTGCAGGCCTTCCGCGACCGCGGCATCCGGCCGTGGGCGGTGGTCGACGAGGGCGGCGCCGTGGTGACCGGCGTCTTCCCGGGGGTGCCGGGGCAGATCGCCGTCGTCGGGCTGGCCGAGAAGGGACTGCTCGACGTCGAGCTGGTCACCACCGACCCCGGCGGGCACGCCTCCTCGCCGACGCCGGACGGCGCCCCGGCCCGGCTGGCCCGCGCGATCGTGCGGCTGGACGCCGCGCCCTTCCCGGCCCGGCTGCACGACGTCGTGCTGCGGATGGTCGACGCCGCAGGCCGGCACGCCACGGGCGCGTACCGGGCGCTGTTCGCCCACGCCCCCGTGCTGCGGCCGGTGCTCGCGACGGCGCTGGCGCGGGCCAGCCGCGAGGCCAACGCGCTGGTGCGGACCACGGTCGCGGTCACCGAGCTGGAGGGCAGCGGGGCGCGCAACGTGCTGGCCACCCGGGCGCGGGCGCACCTGAACGTCCGCATCGCGCTGGGCGAGACGGTGCAGTCGACCGTCGAGCGGCTGCGCCGGGTGGTCGCCGACCCCTCGGTCGAGGTCACCGTGCTGTCGGGGACCGACCCGTCACCGGTCTCGCGGACCGACACCGAGGCCTACGCGGCCCTGCAGGCCGCCGTCCGGGCGGTGTACCCGGAGGCGGCGGTGGCGCCGTACCTCATGGTGCAGGCCAGCGACGCGCGGCACTTCGCGCAGATCAGCGACAGCGTCTACCGGTTCATGCCCTTCGACCTCTCCCGCGGCGAGCTCGACGCGCTGCACGCCGCCGACGAGCGGATCAGCGTTGCCGCGCTGCACCGCGGCGCGGTCTTCTTCCGGCACCTGATCCGCTCGCTCTGAGCGGGGTCACCGCACCAGCAGCCACACGAACCCGGCGACCAGGGCGCCGAGGACGGCCGACCGCAGCAGCCAGCGGGCCGCGGTCAGTGGGCCGCCGGGCAGCGGCGGGCGCACCTGCAGCCCGGGCGGGGGCGGCCCGAGCACCGGGCCGAGCCACCGCAGCGTCGCCTGCACGGTCTCGCGCTGGGACTGAAGCTTGTCGGTGTAGTCGCCCAGGGCGCCGACCAGCAGGACGGGCAGGAGGACCAGGGCGATCAGCCCGCTGATCGGGTCGTCCCCGCCGCCGAGGTCGACGGTGCCGGAGGACGGCGCGGTCGACACCCCGGTCAGCCGGAACAGCCGGTCCCCGTGCCACAGGTGCAGTCCCCGGCCGCCCCGCGAGGGTGCGGCGCTGTGGAACTCCGCCAGCGGGGCGTCGACCACCAGCCGCCGGCCGCGCCACGTCGCGGTGCGGGTGATCGACAGCCGGCCGCCGGACATCTGCAGGCTGACCGCGCGGCGGCCGATGCCCAGCGGGGTGAAGCGGCGCGCCCAGCGCAGCGGCGGACCGACCGCCCCGGGACCGTCGTGGGGCGGCAGCGGGTCCCCGCTGCGCCATCCGCGCCGCTCCTGCGGCCTCTTCTCCGTCTGCACCGTCGACACGGCGCGGGAAGGTACGGCGCCGGACGCCGTCGTGGGGACATCCGGCACGCGCTCGTGCTCTGCCCACGCGTGCGGGGCAGAGCACGAAGGGCGGACCGGCACAGGGGTGGTGCGCGCGCTCGTGCTCTGCCCACGCGTGCGGGGCAGAGCACGAGCGACGGCCGGACCAGGAGGTGGCCGGCCCGACCGGCGCGGGACTAGCTGTACTGACCGGAAACGTTGGTCGGGAGCGTGTGACCACGGGATCTAGTTGACGGATCTTGTGAGGGAGGACCTCCGGGCGTGGAGTGGAGCTGCTGAAGGCGACCACTGCCACGACACCGG
>NZ_JBJGYI010000037.1:0-47045 GCF_054049915.1 Geodermatophilus sp. SYSU D00766 | reverse complement strand
CGGCCAGGAGCAGTACGGCCAGGAGCAGTACGGCCAGGAGCAGTACGGCCAGGAGCAGTACGGCCAGGAGCAGTACGGCCAGGAGCAGTACGGCCAGGAGCAGTACGGCCAGGAGCAGTACGGCCAGCAGGGGTACGGGCAGCAGGGGTACGCCCAGCAGTACGGGCAGCAGGGCTACGGCACCGAGCAGTACGGCCAGCAGTACGGGCAGCAGTACGGCCAGCCCGGGTACGCCCAGCAGTACGGGCAGGGCGGCGTCCCGGCCAAGCCCGGCAGCGTGGTGACGGCGGTGGTCCTCGGGTTCGTCTTCGGTGCCATCGGCGTGCTGTTCAGCCTGCTGCTGCTGTTCGCCGGAGCGGTGACCAGCAGCGCCGGCAGCGACGTCGAGAACGAGATCCCCGGCTTCGAGGCCGTCGCCGGCGCGCTCGGCGGCGTGCTCCTGGTGTTCGGCCTGCTGGCGCTGATCTGGACGGTCCTGATGATCTGGGGCTCGGTGTGGGCGCTCACCGGGCGCAGCCGCGTGCTGCTGCTCGTGGGCGGCGCGATCGCCCTGGCCGTCACGCTCCTGGGGCTGGTCGGGAACCTCGCCGACTCCCAGACCGCGGGGGCCGGCGGGATCATCACCAGCCTGCTGTTCTTCCTGGGCGCGCTGGCGATCGTCGTCCTGCTGTCCATGAAGCCGGCGGCCGCCTTCTTCGCCGCGCACCGCGCCCGCCGCGGCCGCTGACGGTGGGCGGCGGTCCCGTCCCCGGCCCCGGCAGGCCGGTCCCGCGTCCGGGGCCGGTGGTCGCCGCGGGGGCGCTGGGGCTGCTGCTGGCCGTCTACACGCTGGTGTACGCGCTGCTGCTCTTCTCCGCGGTGTCGATCAGCCCCGGGTACGCCGTGTTCGGCGTCGTCTTCCTCGCCATCTCGGGGCTGGCCGCCGGCGGCTCCGTGCAGACGCTGCGCGGCAGGGGCGGCCGGCTGCTGACGGCCGCCGGTGCGGCGTTCGCGCTGCTCACGACCCTGGGACTGGTCACGGCTCTGGTCAGCGGCGGCGTGGGGCTGCTGCCCGTCGCCCTGCTCGCCGTGGGGATCGCCGTCGCGGTGCTGCCCAACCGGCCGGCGTCGCGGTCCTGGTTCGCCGCCGTGCGCGACCGCCGCTGACCGTCCCCCGGAGGAGGGAGCGGCCGCGCCGCGCGCTCCCCACGGATCGTGTCCCCCGCCCTACACTCCGCCGACCGCCGACCCGGCGCCCGTCCCGTCCAGAGGAGATCCGCAGGCACATGACCAGCCCGAGCTTCGACAAGAACACGCCGCCGGGGGGTCAGCCCGGAGCCGGGGCGCCCGGCCAGCCCTACGGCCAGCAGCCCTACGGTCAGCAGCCCTACGGCCAGCAGCCGTACGGGCAGCAGGCGTACGGCCAGCAGGCGTACGGGCAGCAGCCCTACGGCCAGGCGGCGGCGCCCTACGGCGGCTTCGGCGGCCCCTCCCCCTCCGGCGGTCCGGCCGGGCAGCGTCCCGGTCAGGTCACGGCCGCGGCGGTCATCGGTGTCGTCATCGGCGGCCTGGGGTCGCTCTTCGGCCTCCTGGCGCTGCTGGGCATCGGCCTGCTGTTCGCGCTGAGCCCGCTGCTCGGGCTGGTCACCCTCCTGGCGATCGCCACCGCCGTGGTGGTGCTCGTGGGCGGCATCCAGGTGCTCACCGGCAAGGGTCCGCGGCTGCTGCTGCTGGGCAGCTACGCCTCGGTCGGCATCCAGCTGCTGACCCTGGTCGTCTCGCTGGCCGTCGGCGGCGGGTTCGAGTTCTCCGCGCTGCTCGGCTTCCTGCTGCCGGGGCTGATCATCTTCCTGCTGCAGCAGCCGCAGTCGAAGCAGTACTTCGCCTCGCGGGGCCTGTCCTACTGAGCCCCCGGGCCCGGACGCACGACGGCCCCCGCTGCCACGGGCAGCGGGGGCCGTTCGGTGTCCGGGCTCAGCCGCGGTCGGCGGTGCCGGTGTAGTCGTCGGAGGCCGACACCCAGCTCATCAGACCGCGCAGCTGGCGGCCGGTCTCCTCGATGGGGTGCGCCTCGGCCTCGGCGCGGCGGCGCTTGAAGTCGGGGGCGCCGGCGTCCTGGTCGGCGATGAACTCCGCGGCCCAGGAGCCGTCCTTGATGCGGGCCAGGACGTCCTTCATCGTCTCCTTGACGCGCGCGTCGATCACCCGCGGGCCGGAGGTGTAGTCGCCGTACTCGGCGGTGTCGGACACCGACCAGCGCTGCTTGGCGATGCCGCCCTCGTACATGAGGTCGACGATCAGCTTCAGCTCGTGCAGGCACTCGAAGTAGGCGATCTCGGGCTGGTAGCCGGCCTCGGTCAGCGTCTCGAACCCGGCGGTGACCAGGTGCGACATGCCGCCGCAGAGCACCGCCTGCTCGCCGAACAGGTCGGTCTCGGTCTCCTCGGCGAACGTCGTCCGGATGACGCCGGCACGGGCGCCGCCGATGGCCTTGGCGTAGGACAGCGCCAGCTGGAGCGCCTCCCCGGTGGCGTCCTGCTCGACGGCGACCAGGCAGGGCACGCCCTTGCCGTTCTCGAACTCCCGGCGGACCAGGTGGCCGGGACCCTTGGGGGCGACCATGGCGACGTCGACACCGGCCGGGGGCTTGACGTAGCCGAACCGGATGTTGAAGCCGTGGCCGAAGAACAGCGCGTCGCCGTCCTGCAGGTTGGGCTCGATGGACTCGGTGTAGAGCGTCCGCTGCACGTGGTCGGGCGCGAGGACCATGACCAGGTCGGCCTCGGCGGCGGCCTCGGCGGGGGTGACCACCCGCAGGCCCTCGGCCTCGGCCTTGGCCCGGCTCCTCGAGCCCTCGGGCAGGCCGACGCGGACGTCGACGCCGGAGTCGCGCAGCGACAGCGCGTGGGCGTGCCCCTGGCTGCCGTAGCCGATGACGGCGACGGTGCGCCCCTGGATGATCGACAGGTCGGCGTCGTCGTCGTAGAAGATCTCGGCGGCCATGCGGTGGTGCTCCTCTGGTGTGGTGCCTTCATCGTGCTGAAGGCCGGTTCGGACGGTCGGGTTCAGGCGCTGCGGTCGACCGGGCGCAAGGTACCGGCGCCGCTCATCGAGCGCGGTCCACGGCCCAGGGCGACGGTGCCCGACTGCGCCATCTCCTTGATCCCCAGCGGGGCGAGGACGGCGAGCAGGGCCTGCAGCTTGTCCGGCGTGCCGGTGGCCTCGAGGGTCACCGTGTCGGTGTTGACGTCGACGACGCGGGCGCGGAACAGCTCGGCGGTCTGCAGCACGGTGGTGCGCTCGGCCAGCGGCGCGCGCACCTTGACCAGCAGCAGCTCGCGCTGCACCGCCGCGCCGCCGTCCAGCTCGACGATCTTGATGACCTCGACCAGCTTGTTCAGCTGCTTGGTCACCTGCTCCAGCGGCGCGGACTCGGCGTCGACGACGATCGTCATCCGCGACAGGTCGGGGTTCTCGGTGGGCCCGACCGCGAGGGACTCGATGTTGAACGCGCGCCGGCTGAACAGCGCCGAGACGCGGGCGAGGACACCGGCCTTGTTCTCGACCAGGACCGACAGGGTGTGGCGGGACATGCGCGTACTCCCTCAGACCTGGTTGTCGCCGAAGACCGGGCGCAGGTCGCGCGCGGCGAGGATGTCGTCGTTGCTGGCGCCCGCGGCGACCATCGGCCACACCTGGGCGTCGGCGCCGACGACGAAGTCGATGACGACGGGGGCGTCGTCGATGGCCATGGCCTTCTCGATGACGGCGTCGACGTCGTCCTTGGTCTCGCAGCGCAGCCCGACGCAGCCGAGCGCCTCGGCGAGGGCGACGAAGTCGGGGATGCGCACCGGCTTCGGCGTGCCGTCGGCGTTGCGCGCGTGCAGCCGCGTGTTCGAGTAGCGGCCCTCGTAGAAGAGGGTCTGCCACTGCCGGACCATGCCGAGGTTGCCGTTGTTGATGACGGCGACCTTGATCGGGATGCCCTCGATGGCGCAGGTGGCCAGCTCCTGGTTGGTCATCTGGAAGCAGCCGTCGCCGTCGATGGCCCAGACGGTGGCCTCGGGGCGGCCGTACTTGGCGCCCATGGCCGCGGGGACGGCGTAGCCCATCGTCCCGGCGCCGCCGCTGTTGAGCCAGGTGCCCGGCTTCTCGTAGCGGATGAACTGCGCGGCCCACATCTGGTGCTGGCCGACGCCGGAGGTGTAGACCGCGTCGGGCCCGGCGATCGCGCCGAGCCGCTCGATGACGTACTGCGGCGACAGCGAGCCGTCCTCGGGCCAGTCGTAGCCCAGCGGGTAGCGGGTGCGCCAGTCGTCGAGCTGGGCCCACCAGGCGGTGAGGTCGGGCCGGCGGCCGGCCTCGTGCTCGGCGCGCAGGGCGCCGACCAGCTCGGCGATCGTCTCCTTGGCGTCCCCGACGATCGGGACGTCGGCCCTGCGGTTCTTGCCGATCTCGGCGGGGTCGATGTCGGCGTGCACGACCAGCGCGCCGGGCGCGAAGGTGGACAGCTTCCCGGTCACCCGGTCGTCGAAGCGGGCGCCGAGGGCGACGAGGACGTCGGCCTTCTGCAGCGCGGTGACCGCGGCGACGGTGCCGTGCATGCCGGGCATGCCCAGGTGCTGCGGCGAGCTGTCGGGGAACGCGCCGCGGGCCATGAGCGTGGTGACGACGGGCGCGCCGGTGAGCGCGGCGAGCTCGGCCAGCTCCCCGGTCGCGCCGGCCTTGAGCACCCCGCCGCCGACGTAGAGGACCGGGCGGCGGGCGCCGGCGATCAGCGTCGCCGCCTCGCGCACCTGCTTGCCGTGCGGGCGGGTGGTCGGCTTGTAGCCGGGCAGGTCCAGCCGCGGCGGCCAGGCGAAGTCGGTGGTGGCCTGCAGGACGTCCTTGGGGATGTCGACCAGGACCGGGCCGGGGCGGCCGGTGGCGGCCAGGTGGAAGGCCTCGGCGATCCGCTGCGGGATCTCCGCGGCGTCGGTCACGAGGAAGTTGTGCTTGGTGATCGGCATCGTGATGCCGCGGATGTCGGCCTCCTGGAAGGCGTCGGTGCCGATCGCGGCGCTGGGCACCTGGCCGGTGATGGCCACGATCGGGACCGAGTCCATGTAGGCGTCGGCCAGCGGGGTGACCAGGTTGGTCGCGCCCGGGCCGGAGGTGGCCATGCAGACGCCGACCCGGCCGGTGGCCTGCGCGTACCCGGTGGCCGCGTGGCCGGCGCCCTGCTCGTGCCGCACCAGGACGTGGTGGACGTGCGAGTCGAACAGCGGGTCGTAGGCCGGCAGGATCGCCCCGCCCGGGATGCCGAAGACCACCTCGACCCCCACGGCCTCCAGCGAGCGGACCAGGCTCTGCGCGCCGGTGATGCCCGACGCGGGCCGGGCGGCGGACTCGGCGATCGAGCGGGCCGTCGTCTCGACGCCGGTGAGGGCGGCGGCGGCCTCTCGGCTTGCGGACTCGCTCGGGGTGGTGGTCATGCGGGGCGTCTCCTGGGCCGGACGTGCGGGGGCGTGCGGTTCGGGTGCCAGCTCGGGCAACAAAAAACCCCTCGTGCCGCGGGCACAGAGGGGGACAGCGCGTCGGTCGGGCGACCGGCGCGCTAGGCGACTACGAGGAGCTGGCAGGCGGAGGGCACGACGACACTGTGCGCCTCCGCCGCCGCGACGTCAACCAGACCGTCCCATGCAGTGGGACCGTGTCGGCCGGTTCATGGGACGGCGACGGGGACCGGGACGGCCCCGGCGAGCGGTGCGGGGTCGAACCCGCCGACGAGCGCGGGCAGCTCGGCGGCCGGCACCGGGCGGCCGATCAGCCAGCCCTGCAGGAAGGCGCAGCCCAGCCGGGTGAGCACCGCCAGCTGCGCCGGGGTCTCGACCCCCTCGGCGACGACGTCCATGCCGAGGGTGCGGCCGAGGTCGACGACGCTGCCCACCAGCGCCGCCCCGCGCGGGTCGGTGTCGATGCCGGAGACGAAGCCGCGGTCCATCTTCAGCACCTGCACGGGCAGCCGCGCCAGGTAGGCCAGCGACGAGTACCCCTTGCCGAAGTCGTCGAGGGAGACGATGCAGCCCAGGGCCGACAGCTCGGCGAGCTCGGCGAGCAGCCGCTCGTCGTCGTCCATGAGGACGCTCTCGGTCACCTCGATCATCAGCAGGTGCGCCGGCAGGCCGGAGCGGTGCAGGGCGCGGGTGACGTCCTCGACCAGGCAGCGGGCCTGCAGGTGGCGCACGGAGATGTTGACGCCGAGCTTGAGGTCGCGGCCGCCCGCCAGCAGCCGGGCGTGCTCGGCGGTCGCCGTCTGCAGCACCCAGCGCTGCAGCGGGACGATCAGCCCGTCCTCCTCGGCCAGGCCGATGAACTCCTCCGGGGACACCGGGCCGAGCTCGGGGTGGTCCCAGCGGACCAGCGCCTCGACGCCGAGGACGCGCTGCTCCACGGTGCCGGCGACGGGCTGGTAGACCAGCCGCAGCTGGCCGCCGGTGATCGCGCCGGGCAGGTCGCGGGCCAGCCGGCTGCGGCGGGCGACCTCCTCGACGAGGGCCTCCCCCGACGCCCGCACGCCGTTCCTGCCCTGCGCCTTGACGGTGCGCAGCGCCAGGTCGGCCTCGCGGACGGTCGCCGAGACGTCGGCACCGGGCAGCACCTCGGTGACGCCGACGCTGGCCGAGACGTGCAGCAGCGGGCCGGCCTCGCCGTGGCGGCGGGTGTGGTCCAGCCGGGCGACCAGCCGCTCGGCGAGGACGAGCGCGTCCTCGGGACCGGCGTCGACGACGAGGGCGAACTCGTCGCCGCCGAGGCGGGCGACCAGGTCACCCGCCCGGGCCTCGGCGCGCAGCGCGTCGGCCACCTCGCACAGCAGCCGGTCCCCCGCGTCGTGGCCGGCGACGTCGTTGACGGCCTTGAAGCCGTCGAGGTCGACCAGCAGCACGCAGGCGCTGCGGCCCCGGCCGGCGCGGTCGAGGGCGGCCTCGAGCGCGGCCATGAACCGGGCCCGGTTGGGCAGGCCGGTCAGCGAGTCGGTGTAGGCCATCCGCTCGAGCTCGCGGTGGGTGGCGCGGCGCTCGGTCACGTCGCGCAGGTGCAGCACCAGGCCGTCGCCGGCGCGCCGGTCGCCGGTGCGGGCGGCCCCGGCGACCTCCACGTCGCGCCAGGTGCCGTCCTCGGTGCGCAGCCGGCCGGTGGCGGGCAGGCCCTCGGGGGTGCCGTCGCGCAGCGCCGCGGCGACCCGGACGAGCAGGTCGTGGTCCTCGGGGTGCAGCAGGTCGGCCAGCGCCCGGCCGCGCAGGTCGACCTCGGCGCGACCGAGCTGGTCCTGCACCGGCCCGGTCGCCGAGGTGATGGTGCCGGTGCCGTCCAGGACCACGGTGACGGCGTCGCCGCTGTGGACCAGCGCGCGGAACCAGCCCTCGGTCCGCTCCAGGCGGCGGGTGAGGCGGGCGGCGTCGAGGGCCCAGCACAGCGTGCGGGCGGAGGTGAGCAGCAGCAGGACGGCGGCACCGGCGGCCTCGGCGGCGGTCAGCGGCCGGCCGGCCACCACGCCGGCGCTCAGGCTGACCAGCGCGGCGGTGGCCGCGACGTGCGCGAGCACCCCGCCGCGCAGCGGCAGCGCGCGGCGCCGCCCGCCCTCCGGGTCGGCCGCGCCGGTGCCGGTGCGGTCGGCGGCGGCCGCGCACAGGACGGCGCCGAGCGCCCCCAGCCAGGCCAGCACGGTGAGCACGCCCCACAGCCGGGCCTGCCCGGCGTCGGGGACGGAGCGGAGGGCGGCGTTGCCGAGCGCCCCGGCGGCCATGGCCGCGAAGGCGGTGAGCAGCCAGCCGGCGGAGCGGCGCCGCTGCTCGGACACCGCGGTGACGGTGACCAGCCCGACGCCGCACAGCAGCGCCCCGGCCAGGAGGTGGCCGCGGGTGACCAGGCCCGGCCCCGGCGTGCCGACGGTGCGGACGACGCCGGCGAGCAGGACGCCGACGAGCAGCACCACGGAGGCGGTGACGACCAGGCCGTCGAGCAGCACCCGGCTGCCGAGCCGGCGCTGCGCGCGGGGCGGCAGCAGGCAGACCGCCGCAGCGACGGCGACCGGGCCGGCGAGCAGCGTGGCGAGGCCCCCGGCGCCGCCGGTGACCGGGCCGCCGGCCGGGGCGGTGACGGTGAGCAGCTGGCCCAGGGCCAGCAGGCCGCCAGCGGCGGCCAGCACCCGCCACGGCCGGCCCGGCCGGCCCGGCCGGCGGCCGGCCGACCCGGCGAGGACGGCGGCGACGGTCCCCGCGGCCAGCGCGAGCGCGCCGTGCACGAGCGCGGCGCTCCCGGGGGCACCGGTCAGCTGGACGGTGGTCGCGCCGGCGGCCAGCAGGGCGAGGAGTCCCAGCGCGGCGGGGACGGCGCGCGGGCGCGGGTCAGGCACCGCGGACCACCGGGACCACCCGCGTCTCGTCCCCGTCGGCCGACAGCCCGACCAGGCCGGGCCACAGCGCGCCGGCACCCTCGCTCAGCACCTGCACCAGCTCGGCCGGCGGCAGCGGGCGGGACAGCAGGAAGCCCTGCGCGAAGCCGATGCCCAGGCCGCGCAGCACGCCCAGCTGCGCGGGGGTCTCCACGCCCTCGGCGACGACGTCGAGGCCGAGCGTGCGGCCGATGGTCACCACCGACTCGCACAGCGCGCGGCTCTGCCGGTCGCGGTCGACGCGGGAGACGAAGGCGCGGTCGAGCTTGAGCACGTCGATGGGCAGCCGCACGAGGGTCACCAGCGAGGACGAGCCGGTGCCGAAGTCGTCGAGCGCCACGTGCACGCCCATGAGCCGCAGCGCCTGGATGTCGCCGGCCGCGGGGCCGTCGTCGGCGAGCACGGTCTCCTCGGTGATCTCCAGGACCAGCCGCTCGGGCTCCAGGCCGGCGGCCGACAGCGCGGCGGCGACGTCCTCGACCAGGGTGCGGGCGGCGACGTGCGCGGCGGAGATGTTGACGCCCAGCCGCAGCGGCAGGCCCTGCACGAGCGGCAGCGCGGCGGTGACCGTGCAGGCCTCCCGCAGCGCCCAGCGCTGCAGGTCGGCGATGACGCCGGCGCGCTCGGCGACCGGGACGAACTCGCGCGGCGGCACGTCGCCGAGCTCGGGGTGCCGCCAGCGCAGCAGCGCCTCGACGCCGGTGACCCGCTGCTCCTCCATCGACACGATCGGCTGGAAGGCCACCCACATCTCGCCCCGTCCGGCCGCGCCGGCGACGTCCTCCCGCAGCCGGTCGCGGCGGACGGCGGCCGCGCCGAGCGCCGGGGTCCACACGGTGGCGCGGGCCGAGCCGGAGGTGCGGGCGGTGGCCACGGCCAGCTCGGCGCGGGCGGTGAGCTCGGCGACGTCGAGGCCGGGCTCGGCGAGGACGACACCGACGTCGCCGGTGAGGTCGAAGACGCCCGCGGGCGTGGCCACCGGCTGCTCGACCACCGCCAGGCAGCGGTCGGCGAGCAGGGCGGCGGTGTCGGACGGGCCGGCGGCGAGGACGCCGAACGTGCCGCCGGCGATGCGCGCGACCACCTCGTCGCCGCGGACGGTGGCGCGCAGCCGTCGGCCGAGCTCGACCAGGACGGCGGACACCGTGTCGCGGCCGGCGTCCTCCCGCACGGCGTCGAGTCCGCGGACGTCGACCAGCAGCACGGCCGGCCGGGGTCCGGTCGGCTCGGCGGTCAGGGCGGCGGTCAGCGCGGCCTCCCAGCCGGCCCGGTTGGGCAGGCCGGTGAGCCCGTCGGTGTAGGCGACCTCCTCCAGCGCGCGCTCGCGGGCCTCGCGCTCGGTGACGTCGCGGCAGTGCAGCACGACCACGGCGACGGCGTCGTCGGCACGCAGGTCGGAGACGCTGGCCTCCAGGTGGCGGGTGTCCCCCGCGGCGTCGCGCAGCCGCAGCAGGACCAGCCCGCCGGTGCCGTCGGAGGCGCCGTCGAGGGCGCGGCGCAGCCGGGCGGCGTCCTCGGGGTCCATCGTCCCGGGCCGGCCGGGGGCGCCACCGAGCAGGTCGCGGCCGGCCAGCTCGCCCGGCGCGACACCCAGCAGCGCGGCCAGCGCCGGGGACGCCCAGTCCACGCGCAGCCGGCGGTCGAGGACGAGCACCGCCTCGCGGGTGGAGTGCAGCAGGTTGCGGAAGTAGGCCTCGTCGTGGCGGAGCCGGGCGCTGCGCTGGTGGTCCTCGCGGGCGGTGACCCAGCGGTGCGCCGCCGACAGCGCCACGCACAGCAGCGCGCCGGCGAGGGTGACCCAGGTGGGCCCCGTACCGAGGGCGAGCGACCCGACGACGATGGCGACCACCACGACCAGGGCGAGCTGGGGCAGCACCGACCGCAGCTGGACGGCGGGACCGCTGAGGGGCACGCGGACCGCGTCGGGGTCGGCGGCCGGGCCGGTGTCGAGCGAGCGGGCCAGCACCAGCAGCGCCAGCCCGACGACGACGGCGACGCGGGTGGCCGCGACGACGTCGGGCGCGCCGAGCAGCGCGGCGGAGGTCCCGGCACCGCGGGCGCTGGCGAGCAGGACCAGCGCGCCGAGCAGCACGGCGGCCATGCGCTGGCGGTGGGCCTCCACGGCCCCGAGGACGGTCAGGGCGGCGGCCATGACCGCGCCGGTGGCCACGACGGCGGCACCGAGGACGAGCTGCGCGCCGAGCGAGAGGGCGGTCCAGCTGTTGCCGGGGCCGACCATGAGCACCTGCATGACCACCAGCGCCGCCGCACCGAAGAGGGCCAGCTCGAGCACCGTGCGGGGGTCGGTGCGGCGCAGGCCCGCGCGCCCGGCCATGCCGAGCAGCGCGGCGACGGTGACGACGTAGCCGGGGACGGTCGGCAGCCAGCGCAGCACGACCTGGTGCAGCACGGTGTCCGGCTGCACCGTCCACGAGACCAGCAGCGCGAGGACGGGGAACAGCGGCGCGAGGGCGAGCAGCCGCCACGGGCGGTCGGCGGCCTCGCCCGAGCGGCTGGCGGCCCACAGCGCGGCCGCCGTCGCGACCCCGGCGAGGCCGGCGACGACGTCCCCGGACAGGTGCAGGGCCGGGTCCACGGCGGCGGCGACGCACACCGCGACGGCCGGCACGGCCGCCGCGAACAGCCACCTCGTCCGTCGGTCCACACCCGGGGTGTCGGCACCCCGGCCGACCGGGGACACCCGCCGGGGCGCCCGCTCACCCCAAGGAGGGGGTGGCGGGCCCTAGCCGCAGATGGCGCCCGAGGCCGCCGAGCCGACGAGCTTGGCGTACTTGCCGAGGACGCCGGTGGTGTAGCGCGGGGGCAGCGGCGCCCAGTCCGCGCGGCGGCGGGCCAGCTCGTCGTCGTCGACCAGCAGGTCCAGCGTGCGGGTGGTGAGGTCCAGGCGCACCGGGTCGCCGTCGCGGACCAGCGCGATCGGGCCGCCCTCGGTGGCCTCCGGCGCGACGTGGCCGATGCACAGGCCGGTGGTGCCGCCGGAGAAGCGGCCGTCGGTGAGCAGCAGGACGTCCTTGCCCAGGCCCGCGCCCTTGATCGCGCCGGTCACGGCGAGCATCTCGCGCATGCCCGGTCCGCCCTTGGGGCCCTCGTAGCGGATGACGACGACGTCGCCGGCCCGCAGCGTGCCCTCGGTGACCGCGTCCATGGCGCCCTGCTCGCCGTCGAAGACGCGGGCGGTGCCCTCGAAGACGTCGCGGTCGAAGCCGGCGGACTTCACCACCGCGCCCTCGGGCGCGAGCGAACCGCGCAGGATCGTCAGCCCGCCGGTCGTGTGGATCGGCTCGGACATGGCGTGGATGATCGCCCCGTCGGGGTCCGGCGGGGCGATCTCGGCGAGGTTCTCGGCCATCGTCCGCCCGGTCACGGTGAGCGTGTCGCCGTGCAGCAGGCCGGCGTCGAGCAGCGCGCGCAGGACCACGGGGACGCCGCCGATGCGGTCGACGTCGGTCATGACGTAGCGGCCGAACGGCTTGACGTCGGCCAGGTGCGGGGTGCGGTCACCGATCCGGTTGAAGTCGTCGAGGGTCAGCTCGACGCCCGCCTCGTGCGCGATCGCCAGCAGGTGCAGCACGGCGTTGGTGGAGCCGCCCAGCGCCATGACCACGGTGATCGCGTTCTCGAACGCCTCGCGGGTCATGATCTGCCGCGCGGTGATCCCCTTCCGCAGCAGGTTGACCACGGCCTCGCCGGAGGCGACGGCGAAGGCGTCACGGCGGCTGTCCGGCGCCGGCGGTGCGGCGCTGCCGGGCAGCGCCATGCCCAGCGCCTCGGCGACGCTGGCCATGGTGTTGGCGGTGTACATGCCGCCGCAGGACCCCATGCCGGGGCAGGCGGCGCGCTCGACGGCGCCCAGCTCCTCCTCGGTGATCAGCCCGCGGGCGCAGGCGCCGACCGCCTCGAAGACGTCGATGATCGTGATGTCGTCGCGGTCGCCGAGCCGGCCGGGCAGCGTGGACCCGGAGTAGAGGAAGACGCTGGCGAGGTCGAGTCGCGCGGCGGCCATGAGCATGCCCGGCAGCGACTTGTCGCAGCCGGCGAGCAGCACGGTGCCGTCGAGGCGCTCGGCGAACACCACCGTCTCCACCGAGTCGGCGATGACCTCGCGGCTGACCAGCGAGGCGCGCATGCCCTCGTGGCCCATGGAGATGCCGTCGGAGACGGAGATGGTGCCGAACTCCAGCGGGAAGCCGCCGGCGGCGTGCACGCCCTCCTTGGCCCGCTTGGCCAGCCGGTCCAGCGAGAGGTTGCAGGGGGTGATCTCGTTCCAGGACGAGGCGACGCCGACCTGCGGCTTGTCCCAGTCGTCGTCGCCCATGCCGACCGCGCGCAGCATCGCGCGCGCCGGGGCGCGGGTGATGCCGTCGGTCACCTCCCGGCTGCGGGGCTTGACGTCGGCGGTGGCGCGGGGCTCCTCCACGGTGGTCACGGAACAGCAGGGTAGGCCGGTCGGCGGGGCCGTCCCAGGCGCGCTCGATACTGGTACCGGTACCACCACCGAGGAGGCCGGCCGTGCCCACTCCCGCCCGCCGGGAACTCGCGGAGTTCCTCCGCTCCCGCCGCCGGCAGGTCGACCCGCGGGCCGCCGGGCTGCCGGCGTCCGGGGCGCGCCGGACGCCGGGGCTGCGCCGCGAGGAGGTCGCGCTGCTGTCCGGGGTGAGCCACACCTGGTACACGTGGCTGGAGCAGGGCCGCGACATCCACCCGTCCCGTCAGGTGGTCGACGCGCTGGCCCGCACGCTGCGGATGTCCCCGGCCGAGCACGGCTACGTGCTGGGGCTGACCGGGCACGGCGGCCCCGCCCCGGACGGCACCGCCGGGGGGATGCCCGGGCACGTGCAGCGGCTGCTCGACGCGCTGGGCCCCTCCCCCGCCTACGCCATCACCGCGGACTGGTCGATCGCCGGGTGGAACCGCGCCTACGAGCGCCTCTACCCCGGTGTCGCCCGCGTCCCCGCCGCCGGGCGCAACCTGCTGTGGCTGGTGTTCACCGACCCCGCGGTGCGCGCGCTGCTCGGCGACTGGGCCACCGACAGCCGCCGGTTCCTCGCCCAGTTCCGCGCGGAGGTCGGCCCGCGGCTGGCCGACCCCGCCGTCGTCGACCTGGTGTCCCGGCTGGAGGCGGCCAGCCCGCACTTCCGCGCCGGGTGGGCCAGCCACGACGTCGACCGGTTCAGCTCCGCCGAGCGCCGCTTCGAGCACCCCGAGGTGGGCACGCTGTTCCTGGAGCACCACCAGCTCGCGCCGGCCGACGCCCCCGGCCTGCAGGTCGTCGTCTACACCGCGGCCGAGGGCAGCCGGACCGCCGCCCGGCTGCAGGTGCTCGCCGGTCAGGCCGACGGCGGCTGAGGGACGTCGAAGCGGCCGCCGGACCACCCGGCCAGCCGCGGCAGGTCGCGGGCGCGCAGCACCGGCAGCGGCACCTCGCCGCCCTCGCGGGTGACCAGCCGCAGCCGCGCGTTGCGCCCGACGCGGATGCCGGCCAGGTCGTCCCACGCCACCCGGCGCTGCCCGAGCAGCCCGCGGGTGGTGATGCCGGCGTCGTCGACGTCGACCCCGACCCGCAGCACCCACGCCGCCGCGGCCAGCGGCAGCAGCAGCACGAGTGCGGCGGCGGGCGACGCGGCGGCGAACGGCAGCACGCAGACGGCGAGGAAGACGACGGGCAGCAGCGCGACCTTGCTCAGCCGCAGACGTGCGAGGACAGCCACGTCTGCCGATCATCCCCGCTCGGCCGGCGTCTCAGTACGCGTCGACGACGTCGGCCAGCGGCTCGCCGGCCAGCACCCGCCGCAGCTGGGCGAGGACGGCGGCCTGCGCCCGGGGGCCGGCGTCGGGCACCGTGCCGGCCACGTGCGGGGTCAGCAGCAGCCCGGGCGCCGACCACAGCGGGTGGCCCTCGGGCAGCGGCTCGGGGTCGGTGACGTCGAGGGCGGCGCGCAGCCGGCCGGCGGTGAGCTCGGCGAGCAGGGCGGACGTGTCGACGACGACCCCGCGCGCGGCGTTGACCAGCAGGGCACCGTCGGGCATCGCGGCGAGGAAGGCGGCGTCGACCAGGCCGGTGGTCTCGTCGGTGACCGGCACGAGGACGACCACGACGTCGGCGTGCGGCAGCAGGCCCGGCAGCTCGGCGGTGGCGTGCACGCCGTCGCGGGCGGTCCGCCCGACGTAGGTGAGCTCGACGTCGAAGCCGGACAGCATCGCGCCGACCCGGCGGCCGATGTCGCCCGCGCCGACGACGAGCACCCGCGCCCCGACCAGCGAGGAGAAGGTGCGCGGCGACCACCGCCCGGCGTCCTGCTCGCGCACCAGGTCGGGCAGCCCGCGCTGTGCGGCCAGCGTCGCGGCCACCACCCACTCGGCCGTCGCGGGGGTGTGCGCGCCGCGGGCGTTGGACAGCGCGATGCCGTCGGGCAGCCGGCCGGCGAAGCGCTCGGCGCCGGCGCTGAGCAGCTGCACCAGCCGCAGCCGCGGCAGCGCGTCGAGGAACTCCGGCGGGGGGACCGACCCGCCGAAGGGCGGCACCCAGACCTGCGCCTGCGCGGCCTCCCCGGTCGGCGGGCCGTCGCCGGGGTCGGCGACCAGCGCGCGCACCCGCGGGGACAGCGCGCCGGCGGCGTCGGCCAGCTCGCAGGTGGGGACCAGGACGGTGAGCGTCTCGTCGGGTCCGGCGACGTCGGTACCGCGGATCTCGGGGGCCACGGCACCCGAGACTGGCACCCGCCGCCGCGGGCCGCCCGGTGGCACCGTGGCGCCGGGATCCGCCCGTACTGTGGACCGGGTGAGGCGGCAGCGGGGACGGCGGGCGGCCGGCGCCGCCTGCGCGGTGGCCCTGACCCTGGTCCTCGCCGGCTGCGGCGACGACGGCTACGAGCCGCGCGGGCCGTTCCGGCCGCTGCCCGAGGGCGCCCCGCCGGAGGTCGGCCCGCCCACCGAGTCCTCCCCCGCCCCGGCGCCCGGTGAGCCCGCCGAGCCCGGCTCCGGGCAGACCGCCGGCGACCCCAACGTCGTCGCCACCGACCTGACCGTGCCCACCGGGCTGGTCGTGCTGCCCGACGGCAGCGCGGTGGTCGGCGAGCGGGAGACCGGCCGGCTGCTGCAGGTGTTCCCCGACCGCTCCCCCCCGCGCGAGCTGATGGTGCTGCCGGGGATCGACACCGCCGGCGACGGCGGGCTGCTGGGCCTGGCGCTGTCGCCGACGTTCGACGAGGACGGGCTGTTCTACGCCTACGTCTCGACCGCGACCGACAACCGCGTCGTCCGCTTCCCGATGGGCGGCACGCCCAACCCGGTCTACACCGGCATCCCGCGCGGGGAGACGCACAACGGCGGCGGCCTGCAGTTCGCCCCCGACGGCACGCTCTACGTCGGCACCGGGGACACCGGGAACCCGGCCCTGGCGCAGGACCTGACGTCGCTGGGCGGCAAGGTGCTGCACATCGACGTCTTCGGGCAGCCGGCCAACGCCGCGGGGCCGGTGTTCAGCAGCGGCTTCTCCGACGTCACCGCCGTCTGCCTGACCGGCGACCAGCCGACCGTCGTCTACGCCGTCGACGAGTCCGCGGCCGGGCCCGACGAGCTCAACCGGCTCAGCGAGGGCACCGACCACGGCTGGCCCACCCCCGGTGCCGCGACGGTCCCGCCGGTGCACACGGTCGACAACGGCGCCGGCGGACTGGGCGGGTGCGCCGCCGCCGGCACCACGGTGTTCCTCGGCGCGCTCGACGGGCAGCGGGTCTACGCCGTGCAGGTCGACGGCCAGGGCGGCGTCGTCGAGGTGCCCGAGGAGCTGCTCGGCGGCCGCTACGGGCGGCTGCGCACCGTCGTCCTCGACGGCGAGGGCGCGCTGTGGATCACGACGTCCAACCGGGACGGCGTCGGCACCCCCGCCGAGGACGACGACCGGGTGCTGCGGATCCTCCCGCCGAGCTCGACCGGCTCCAGCCCGGTCTGAGCGGGTGCGCCCGCCGGGCGCACCCGCCCGGACTCAGCTCCCGAGCACCCGCTCCTCGAGCATCCGGCGCACCGTGGCCGCGTCGGCCTTGCCGCGGGTGGCCTTCATGACCGCGCCCACGAGCGCGCCGAGGGCCTGCACCTTGCCGCCCTGCACCTTGGCGACGACGTCGGGGGCGCCGGCGATCGCGGCGTCGACGGCGGCCACCAGCTCGTCGGACTCCCCCAGCACGGCCAGCCCGCGCGACTCGACGACGGCGCGCGGGTCGCCCTCCCCGGCCAGCACGCCGTCGAGCGCCTGGCGGGCCAGCTGGTCGTTGACGGTGCCCTCGGCGACCAGCGCGCTGAGCTCGGCGACCTGCCGCGGGGTGACCGCCAGCGCGGTCAGCTCCACCCCGGCGTCGTTGGCCCGGCGCGCCAGCTCGCCCAGCCACCACTTGCGCGCGTCGGCCGGCGAGGCGCCCGCGGCGACGGTCTCCTCCACCACCCCGAGGGCGCCGGCGTTGACCAGCCAGGCCATCTCGGTGGCCGACAGGCCCCACTCCTCGCGCAGCCGCGCGCGGCGGGCGGCCGGCAGCTCGGGCAGCCCGGCGGCGAGCTTCTCCACCCACTCGGCGTCGGGGGCCAGCGGGACGAGGTCGGGCTCGGGGAAGTACCGGTAGTCGGTCGCCTCCTCCTTGCTGCGCCCCGGCGACGTGCTGCCGGTGTCCTCGTGGAAGTGGCGGGTCTCCTGCACGATCCGGCCGCCGCCGTCGAGGACCGCGGCCTGCCGGCGCATCTCGTAGCGCACGGCCCGCTCGACCGAGCGCAGCGAGTTGACGTTCTTCGTCTCGGTGCGGGTGCCCCACTCCAGGCTGCCGACCGGGGCCAGTGAGGTGTTCACGTCGCAGCGCAGGCTGCCCTGCTCCATGCGCACGTCGGAGGCGCCGAGGGTCTGGATGATCTCGCGCAGCTCGGTGACGTAGGCGCGGGCGACCTCGGGCGCCTTCGCGCCGGCCCCGGCGACCGGGCGGGTGACGATCTCGACCAGCGGGATCCCGGCCCGGTTGAAGTCGACCAGCGAGTACTCCGCGCCGTGGATGCGGCCGGTGGCCCCGCCCACGTGCAGGTTCTTGCCGGTGTCCTCCTCCAGGTGCACCCGCTCGATCTCCACGCGGTAGGTCTCGCCGTCGACCTCGACGTCGAGGTGCCCGGCGGTGCACAGCGGCTCGTCGTACTGGCTGGTCTGGAAGCCCTTGGGGATGTCCGGGTAGAAGTAGTTCTTCCGGGCGAAGCGCGACCAGGAGGCGATCCGGCAGCCCAGGGCCAGGCCGATCCGGATGGTCGACTCGACCGCGGCGGCGTTGGCCACCGGCAGCGAGCCGGGCAGGCCCAGGCACACCGGGCAGGTCTGGGTGTTGGGCTCGGCGCCGAAGGCGGTCGTGCAGCCGCAGAACATCTTCGACTCGGTGCCCAGCTCGACGTGGGTCTCCAGGCCGATGACCGGCTCGTAGCGGGTGAGGACGTCGTCGAAGTCGACGAGGGGCTCGCTCACGGGGTGCGGTCTCCCTTCGGGGTGGTGCGCCCGGTCAGCCAGGCACCGACGCCGGTCAGCAGGCCCAGGACGATGAAGACGGCGAAGACGGCCTCGCCGGTGACCAGCCACAGCACCAGCCCGGCCAGCACCACGAAGGCGGTCAGCCCCCACGCGGCCTTG
This sequence comes from Geodermatophilus sp. SYSU D00766, assembly GCF_054049915.1. Lineage (NCBI taxonomy): Bacteria > Bacillati > Actinomycetota > Actinomycetes > Geodermatophilales > Geodermatophilaceae > Geodermatophilus > Geodermatophilus sp. SYSU D00766. The sequence continues at coordinate 28,965 of NZ_JBJGYI010000037.1, read as the reverse complement.
AGCGCGCCGTTCACGCGGCACGCTCCAGCAGGCGGTCGGTGAGCGGCGCGCCCAGCGCGGCCTCGACGGCGGCCGCGACGCGGTAGCAGCGGTCGTCGGCCAGCGGCGGCGCCATCACCTGCAGGCCGACCGGCAGGCCGTCGGACAGCCCGCACGGCACCGAGATCGCCGGGACGCCGGCGAGGCTGGCCGGCAGCGTGCACAGGTCGGCGGCGTACATGGCCAGCGGGTCCTCGACACGGGCGCCGATCGGCCAGGCCACGGTCGGGCTGGTCGGGCTGACGAGCACGTCGACGTCGTCGAAGGCCGCGCTGAAGTCGCGGGTGATGAGCGTGCGGACCTTCTGCGCCTGCCCGTAGTAGGCCTCGTAGTAGCCGGCCGACAGCGCGTACGTGCCGAGGATGATCCGCCGCTTGACCTCGGGGCCGAAGCCCTGCTCGCGGGTCAGCGCCATGACCTCGTCGACGTCGTGGCTGCCGTCGTCGCCCACCCGGATACCGAACCGCATGCCCTCGAAGCGGGCCAGGTTCGACGACGCCTCGCTGGGGGCGATGAGGTAGTAGGCCGGCAGCGCCAGCCCGAACGACGGGCACGACACCTCGCGCACCTGCGCGCCGGCGGCCTCGAGCAGCGCGACCCCCTCGGCGACCCGGTCGAGCACGCCCTGCTCGTAGCCCTCGCGGGCACCCTCGCCGCCGAGCTCGCGGACGACGCCGACGCGCAGGCCCGACAGGTCGCCACCGGCACCGCGGCGGGCGGCCTCGACGACGGTGGGCACGGGCGCGTCGATGCTCGTGGAGTCGCGCGGGTCGTGGCCGCCGATGGCCTCGTGCAGCAGGGCGGCGTCCAGGACCGTGCGGGCCATCGGGCCGGCCTGGTCCAGGCTCGAGGAGAAGGCGATCAGCCCGTAGCGCGACACCGAGCCGTAGGTGGGCTTGTGCCCGACCAGGCCGGTGACCGCCGCGGGCTGGCGGATCGAGCCGCCGGTGTCGGTGCCCAGCGCCAGCGGCGCGAGCCGGCCGGCCACCGCCGCGCTCGACCCGCCGGAGGAGCCGCCCGGGATCCGGTCGTGGTCCCACGGGTTGCGGGTCACCGCGTAGGCGGAGTTCTCGGTGGACGACCCCATGGCGAACTCGTCCATGTTCGTCTTGCCGAGGAGCACCGTGCCGGCGTCGGCGAGCCGGCTCGCGACCGTCGCCGAGAAGGGCGGCCGCCAGCCCTCGAGGATCCGCGAGCCGCTGGTGGTGGGCACGCCCTCGGTGACGAAGACGTCCTTGAGGGCGACCGGGATGCCGGCCAGGCCGGTGCCCGCGGTGCCCGAGGCGTCGACCTCCGCGGCCCGGGCGAGCGCGGCGTCGGCGGTGACGTGGAGGAAGGCGCCGAGGGCGCCGTCCTCGGCGGCGATCCGGTCGAGGTGCGCGCGGGTGACCTCCACCGAGGAGGTCTCGCCGGCGGCCAGGGCCGCCTGCAGCTCGACGGCGGTGAGGGCGGTGAGGTCGCTCACTCCTCCTCCCCCAGGATGCGCGGGACGCGGAAGCGGCCGTCCTCGGCGGCGGGGGCGGCGGCCAGGACGGCGTCGCGCGGCAGGCACGGGGTGGCGACGTCGGCCCGCAGGACGTTGGTCAGCGGGACGGCGTGCGTGGTGGGGGCGACGTCGCCGACGTCGGCGCGCTGCACCTGGGCCACCGCGTCGAGGACGGCCCCCAGCTGGCCGGCGAAGCGGTCGAGCTCCTCGTCGGTGACGGCGAGCCGGGCCAGCCGCGCGAGGTGCGCGATGTCCTGGCGGCCGAGGGCGGGTGCCGCTCCGGGTTCGGGGGTCGTGGTGCTCATGACTGGGGCGGGACTCCTGTCGTCGGCGCCGCGCCGGCGCCAGGGACGCAACCCGGTCACTGTACGCGGGCCGCCGTGGGCCCCGGCCGGGCCGGGGAGCGCGCTCGACCGCGGGGTGCCCGGTGGGGGAAGCTGCTGGCGCCACTCGATCGACGCCGATCGGCTGCCCCTCGACGTCGTCAGCGGAGGAACCGTGTCCTATCTCCTGCGGCTGGTCGTCCCCGACCGCCCCGGCCTGCTGGGTGCGGTGGCGACCGCGCTGGGCGACGCGGGGGTCGACATCGTCTCCGTCGACGTCCTCGAGCGCGGTGGCGGGGTGGCCGTCGACGACGTCGTCGTCGACCTGCCGCCCGGCCGGCTGCCCGACAGTCTCATCACCGCCGCGCAGGCGGTGCCGGGGGTGCAGGTGGAGTCGTTGCGGCCCTTCGCCGGCGCGCTGGACACCCACCGCGAGCTCGACCTGCTCGAGGCCCTCGCCCGCGCTCCCGAGGGCACCGCGGTCAAGATCCTCGCCGCCGAGCTGCCGCGGGTGTTCCACGGTGGCTGGGCGGCGGTGGTGCAGGCCGACGGCGCCGGCGGCGGCGAGGTGCTGGCCGCCTCCGACGCCGCGCCCGCCCTCGAGGGCCTGGCGCTGCCGTGGCTGCCGCTGTCGACGCCGCGGCTGCTGCCCAGCGAGGACGACTGGCTGCCCGAGCGCTGGCGGGAGATGGCCATCGAGATGATGGCGGCGCCCTTCGGCGACCCCGCCACCGCCGTGGTCCTCGGCCGCTCGGGGGGTCCCGCGTTTCGCCGCTCGGAGCTGCTCCGGCTGACCCACCTGACGGGTATCGCCGCCACGGTGGCGCACCTCCCGCCGGTCTGAGCCGACTGGCAGCAGCCGCAGGCCAGGTTCCGTCACTCCTCCGCGGCCACGGGCCGGCACCGCCGGACCGCCGCCGGCCACCCTCGCGACCTGCTCGTTCAGCGCCCTCAGCACTTGCCCATCCACGCGTTCGAACATATGATCGAACGCGTGACGGAAACCCTGGTGGTCGACGAGCCCGTGGTGGGCTGGGCGTCGGGGCCGCTGGGCGCGGTGCAGGCCGCCGACCGGGAGATCTCCCGGCAGACCGCGTTGCGCGCGCGGGCGATCGCGGCATTCGCCGCTACCTGTCCCGCCTGCGCCGACCGCCAGCCCGGGGAGCCCGGCGCGACGTCGGCCGAGCGGTGGGCGGCGCGGGCCGAGGTGCTGCGGCCGGTCAGTGAGTGGGCCACCGCCGAGCTGGCGATCGCGTTGAACGTGACCGCGCAGCGGGCGGAGGAGGAGCTGGTCCGCTCCCTCACCCTGGTGCAGCGGCTGCCGCGGGTGCTCGACGCGCTGCAGGCCGGGGTGCTGCACGCCGGGCACCTGTGGTGCCTGCTCGAGCACGTCGCGCCGATCGCCGACCACGCGCTGCGCGCCCGCATCGAGACCGAGCTGCTGGCGTGGCTGGCCGGCCGGTCGGTGACCACCCCGGCGCAGCTGGGCGACAAGGTGCGCCGGGTGGTGCTCGCCCACCGCGCCCGTGACGCCGCCCGCGACCTGGCCCGGGCCGTCCGCCGCCGGGGGATCACCGTCCGCCCGGACCGCACCGATGGGATGAGCGTGGTGTCGGCGCTGCTGAGCACTCCGGAGGCGTGCGCGCTGCTGGCGGCGCTGCGCGCCTACGCCGACGCGCTGCCCGCCGATCCGGCCGATGGGCGCAGCCGCGGGCAGAAGATGGCCGACTGCCTGCTGGACCTGGTGCTGCGGCCCGGTGAGAGCGGGCTGCCCCCGGTGCAGGTCGCGCTGACGGTGGTCGCCCCGGTCGGGGCGCTGCTGGGCGGGGATGCCCCGTGCGAGATCGACGGGCAGGTGGTGCCCGCCGAGGTGGTGCGTGCCCTGCTCGCCGCCCTGACGGGCCAAGCGAACGGGACCGAGTCCGTCGAACCCGACACCGCGCCCGCCGACACCGCGCCCGCCGACACCGCCCCCGCCGACACCGCCCCCGCCGACACCGCCCCCGCCGACACGGCACCGGCCGGGCCCGAGCCGCCTGACAGGGCGGGCACATCCGCGGTGGTGTCCGAGGAGGAGGACTTCGCGCGCTGGTCGGAGGAGCTGGAACAGCGGGTCCTGGCCGGGGAGTTCGACGCCGAGCCGGCCCCCTGCTATCTGGAGGAGGACGGGCCACCACCCGACAGCTGGCCCGACGGCCCACCATCACTGGCGCCCCCAGGGCATCGCCCCGACCCGGCCGTGCCCGACGGCTGGTGGGCGCGCGCCGACCGCGCCGTCGACGACGCCGGCACCGCCCTGCTCACCCTCGAACGCGCCCTCGGCCACGCTCGCCGGCTGGTGGCCACCGCGCAGCGCGCCGACACCGCCGACGAGACCGCCTGGGCCACCAGCCCCGCCGGGCGAGTCAGCGCCGCACCCGACGCGCTGACCGCCCTGGTTGCCGCCGGCGCGCACGCCCGCGCCGACCTGGCCGACCTGCTCGCCCGCACGGCCGGCGGCGGGCTGGCCGACCGGCCCCGCCTCGCCCTCACCGACACCCTCAGCGGCGCCCTGCTCAGCCTCACCGACCTGCCCGGCCTGCAGCGCGCCGCCCGCGCCGGCAGCGGGCTGGGCGCTCCGGCTGAGAGCCCCGGCTACCGGCCCGCCGCCGCCCTGGACCGGTTCGTGCGCGCCCGCGACCGCCGCTGCCGCTTCCCCGGCTGCCGCCGCCCCGTTCCCCGCCGCGGCGAACTCGACCACCACACCCCCTGGCCCGCCGGGCCCACCGCCGCGGGCAACCTGGCCGGTTACTGCACCGGTCACCACCGCGGCAAGCACCAGGCACCCGGCTGGACCCACCACATGGCCCCCGACGGCACCCTCACCGTCACCACCCCATCCGGCCTCACCGCCATCACCACCCCACCGCCGTACTGACGGCCACACTGGCCGGCGTGAGCGACCTCGGGTGGGACTGGGACCCGTCGCTGTACCGCGGGAGCGCGGCCCACTACGTCCAGGGCCGCGTGCCGTATCCGTCAGAGGTGGTCGACGCCCTGGTCGACGAGCTCGCCCTCGACGGCACCGGCCGGCTGCTCGACGTCGGTTGCGGGCCGGGCTCCCTCACCCTGCTGCTCGCTCCCTGGTTCGAGCGGGCGACCGGCCTGGACGCCGACGCCGAGATGCTCGCCGAGGGGGCGCGCCAGGCCGCAGCCGCCGGGATCACCACCGTGGACTGGCTGCACCTGCGGGCCGAGGACCTGCCCGCCGACCTGGGACCGTTCCGCGTGGTCACCTTGGCGCAGTCCTTCCACTGGATGGACCGGGAGCGCGTGGCCCGCCTGCTGCACGGTGCACTCGCCCCCGACGGCGCCCTGGTGCACGTGCACGCCACCACACACACGGGGATCGACGGCGACCTGCCCCTGCCGCATCCCAGGCCGCCGCGGCGGGAGATCGACGAGCTCGTCCGGAGCTTCCTCGGCCCGCGCCGCCGCGCCGGCCAGGGGACCCTGCCCGAGGTCGCATCCGCCGACGAGGAGCTGGGCGCCCGCGAGAGCGAGGTGTACCGGGCCGCCGGCTTCACCGGCCCGACCCGCATCGAGGTCCCCGATCGCGTGGTGGTCCGCAGCGCCGACGACGTCGTGGCCAGTGTGTTCTCCCTGTCGAGCGCAGCTCCCCACCTCTTCGGGAACCGGGTCGGCGACGTCGAGGCCGGGCTCCGGCAGCTCCTCGCAGCGGCCGGTCCCGACGGACGGTTCAGCGAACAGATGGCCGGCACCACGGTCGACGTCTGGCGCCGGTAGCAGTCCGGCGACGCCAGGAATCCGGTGGCCCGGGGACCAGGACAGGCGGCACCGTGGCGCCGTGCCCGTCGACCACTTCGCCGGAGTCGTCGCCGAGCGCTACGACGAGGCGTCGGCCGAGATGTTCGACCCCGCGGTGGTCGGCCCGGCGGTCGACCTGCTGGCGGAGCTCGCCGGGGACGGCGCCGCGCTCGAGTTCGCCATCGGCACCGGTCGCCTGGCGCTGCCGCTGCAGGAGCGCGGCGTCCCCGTGCACGGCATCGACCTCTCGGCCGACATGGTCGCCCGGCTGCGCGCCAAGCCGGGCGGCGAGCGCATCCCGGTCACCCTCGGCGACGTCGCGTCGGCCACCGTCGACGGCACCTTCGCGCTGGTCTACCTGGTCTTCAACACGGTGATGAACCTGACCACCCAGCGCGAGCAGGTGGCCTGCTTCCGCAACGCCGCCCGCCACCTGCGCCCGGGCGGGGCCTTCATCGTCGAGGTGGGCGTCCCCGACCTGCAGCGCCTGCCGCCCGGCGAGCGCGCCCGGCCCTTCCGGCTCTCCCGCACCCGGCTCGGCTTCGACGAGTACGACGTCGCCACGCAGCGCCTGGTGTCGCACCACTACACCGTCACCGACGGGCACCTGGACGTCGTCTCGGTGCCGTTCCGCTACGTGTGGCCCGCCGAGCTCGACCTCATGGCCGCCCTGGCCGGGCTCGAGCCGCACGCCCGCTGGGAGGACTGGCACCGCCGGCCGTTCACCTCCGACAGCCGGGCGCACGTCTCGGTCTGGCGGACGCCGGCCTGAGCCGCCTCACTCCCCCGCGGGCGGGCTGCCGTCGCCGATCGTCGCCACCTCGCGGGCGGCCTCCGGCCCGTCCTCGAGGAGCACCCGCAGCCCGTCGTCGTCGAGGATCGGCACCTTGGCCGCCACGGCCTTGTCGTACTTGCTGCCCGGGTCGGCCCCGACGACGACGAAGCCGGTCTTCTTCGACACCGAGCCGGTGACCTTGCCACCGCGCTCCTGCACCGCGGCGATCGCCTGGTCGCGCGAGAGGTCGCGCAGCGAGCCGGTGATGACCACGGTGACGCCGGTCAGCGGCCCGGGCGGCGCGTCCTCCCCGGCGTCGGCCAGCCGCACGCCGGCGCGGCGCCACTTCTCCACGACCCCGCGGTGCCAGTCGACGGCGAACCAGTCGCGCACCGACCGGGCGATCGTCGGGCCCACGCCGTCAGCGGCGGCGAGCTCCTCCTCCGACGCCTCGGCGATCCGGTCGAGCGAGCGGAAGTCGCGGGCCAGCGCCTGCGCGGCCGTCGGCCCGACGTGCCGGATCGACAGCGCCACGAGCACCCGCCACAGCGGGACGTCCTTGCGCGCCTGCAGGTTGGCCAGCAGCCGCTGCCCGTTGGCCGAGAGCGTGCCGTCCTTCTTGGTGAAGAAGCTGGTGCGCGACAGCGCGTCCTCGGTGAGGTCGAAGACGTCGCCCTCGTCCTCCAGCAGGTGCTCGGCCAGCAGCGCGATCGCCGCCTCGTAGCCGAGCACCTCGATGTCGAAGGCACCGCGGCCGGCCACGTGGAAGACCCGCTCCCGCAGCTGCGCCGGGCACGACCGCGCGTTCGGGCAGCGGATGTCGGCGTCACCCTCCTTCTCGTGCCGCAGCTCCGTGCCGCACTCGGGGCAGTGCGTGGGCATGACGAACGGCCGCTCGTCGCCGGTCCGCGCGGCGACCACCGGGCCGAGGATCTCGGGGATGACGTCGCCGGCCTTCCGGATGACGACGGTGTCGCCGATCAGCACGCCCTTGCGCTGGACCTCGCTGGCGTTGTGCAGGGTGGCCAGCTGCACGGTCGACCCCGCGACCTTGACCGGCTCCATGTAGCCGAACGGCGTCACCCGGCCGGTGCGCCCGACGTTGACCCGGATGTCGAGGAGCTTCGTCGTCGCCTCCTCCGGCGGGTACTTGAAGGCGATGGCCCAGCGCGGCGCCCGCGCCGTCGACCCGAGGCGCCGCTGCAGTGCCACCTGGTCGACCTTGACGACGACGCCGTCGATCTCGTGCTCGACCGAGTGCCGCTGCTCGCGGTAGCGCTCGACGTAGGCCCACACCGCCTCGAGGTCGTCGACCACCTGGAACCGGTCGCTGACCGGCAGGCCGAGCGCCCGCAGCCGCTCGTAGGCCTCCGACTGGCGCTCGGCGTCGAACCCGCGGCGCGCGCCGAGGCCGTGCACGACCAGCCGCAGCGGCCGGGAGGCGGTGATCCGCGGGTCCTTCTGCCGCAGCGAGCCCGCGGCGGCGTTGCGCGGGTTGGCGAAGGGCGCCTTGCCCTGCTCGACCATGCCGGCGTTGACCTCGGCGAACCCGCTCACCGGGAAGTAGATCTCGCCGCGCACCTCGAGCAGCTCCGGCAGGTCGTCCCCGGTGAGCTGCTGCGGGACGTCGCGCATGGTGCGGACGTTGGCGGTGACGTCCTCCCCCGTCGTGCCGTCGCCGCGGGTGGCCGCGCGCACCAGCCGGCCCCGCTCGTACACCAGCGCGACCGCGACGCCGTCGACCTTGAGCTCGCACAGCCAGGCCACCCCGGCGCCGGCGTCGCGGGCCACCCGGTTCGCCCACGCCGACAGCTCGTCGCCGTCGAAGACGTTGTCCAGGCTCTGCATGCGCTCGAGGTGGGCGACCGGCGCGAACGTGGCGGTGAAGCCGCCGTTGACCTTCTGGCTCGGCGAGTCGGGGGTGACCAGGGCCGGGTGCTGCGCCTCGATGGCCTTGAGCTCGGCCATCAGCTCGTCGTACTGGCCGTCGCTGACCAGCGGCGCGTCCTGCACGTAGTAGGCGAACGCGTAGCGGTCGAGCTCCTCGGAGAGGTCCCGGTGGCGGGTGCGGGCGTCGTCGGGGACCTCGGTGAGGTCCTCCCGCTCGGCGACCGCGGCGACCTGCGGGGTGTCCAGCTCGGCGTCCGTGCTCACGCCTGGACGGTATCCGCCGGATACGACGCCGACCCGCGCACTGCCCGATCGGGTGTCGGTCACTCCGGCAGGAGGTACCGGGCGGCCTCGCGGACGTGGGTCATGGCCGCCCGGGCGTAGCCGGGGCTCGCCCCGGCCAGGCCGCACGCGGGAGTGAGGGTGACCGCGGCGTGCAGGTCGTCGGCGGGGAACCCCAGCTCCCGCCACCAGGCCCGCAGCCGCGAGGCCGTCGCCCTGGGCGCCGGGAGCGGGGCGTCGGTGCCGGGCACGACGCCGGTGAACAGGTGGGTGCCCGCCTCCACGGCGGACCCGAGCGCGTCGAGGTCCTGCACCAGCCCGAGGTCGAACGACAGCGCGGCCGCGCCGGCGGCGCGCAGCAGGTCCAGTGGCGCCCGGTTCGCACAGCAGTGGACGACGACCGGCCCGGGGACCGCGGCAACGACGGCGGCCAGCTCGGACTCGACGTCGGGCGCGGCGACGACGGGCAGCCGGCCGAACCCGCTCGCCGTCGGCAGGGCCCCCTGCAGCACCGCGGGCAGGGAGGGCTCGTCGAGCTGGACGACGACCCGCGCGCCGGGCACGCGGGCGGACACCGCGGCGACGTGCGCGGCGATGCCCTCGGCCAGCGACTGCCCCAGGTCCCGCCGGGCGCCGGGGTCGACGACCGCCCGCTCGCCGCGCTCGCGCTCCAGCCCCGCGGCCAGCGTCCAGGGGCCGGCCGCCTGCACCTTGAACGGCCCCCGGTGGGCCTCGGCGACGTCGTGGAGGGCGTCGAGGTCGCGGGCCATGAGCTCCTGGGCCCGGCGCAGGTCGATCCCGCCCCGCGGCACCAGCCGCCAGCCGCCGGGGGTGAGGTCGACGGCGAGGTCGACCAGCAGGGCGGCGCTGCGGCCGATCAGGTCGGCGCCCGGGCCGCGCGCGGGGAGCTCCGGCAGGTGCGGCAGCTCGGGCAGCTCGCCGAGGACGACCCGCAGCGCCTCGGCCGGGTCGGTGCCGGGCAGCGACCCGACGCCCGAGGCCGGCCCCCAGGGTGCGGGGACCGGCCTCGGGTCGGGAGTGGTCTCGGGCTCGGTCGGGGTGGCCACGGCGGCGACGCTATCCCGACGCCGTGACACCCCCGTGGGTCAGACGGTGCAGGGCCCCCGGCCGGAGCGGTCGTCGTCGAACGGCTGCGCCGGGTCCAGCGACGTGGCGCGGGTGAGCGCCGGAGGAGCGACCGCGGTGTCCTGCGCGGCGAGGTAGGCGTTGAACGCGTCCACGTCGTTCGGCCCGGTCACCGCGGTCTCGCCGGCCGGACGGGCGGTGCGGAACGCGGTGAAGGAGTCGCCGCCCTCGATGAGGAACGAGTTGGCCACGACGGTGTAGGTCGCCCCGAGGTCCAGCGGCGCGTCGCCGATCAGGATCGACGCCGGGTCGATCCGGTCGCCGACCGGGCGGCGCGGGTCGAAGGAGTACGTCAGGCCCGACACCGAAAGCTGCAGGAAGCTCGCCGCGCCGCTGCGAGTGGCCCACTGCTGCTCGAGCACCTGCTCGATCCCCGCGCCGGTCAGCGTCACGGAGTTGACCGTGTTGCTGAACGGCTGCACCGCGAAGGTCTCGGCGTAGGTGATCGTCCCCACGGGCGTCCCGGCGGCACAGTTGATGTCCGCACGCAGCCCCCCGGGGTTCATGAACGCCACGTCGGCGTCCGGGAACGCGGCGAGCTGCGCGTCGGCCACCAGGTTGCCCAGCGAGGACTCCGAGTCGCGCACCGGCGCACCCGCGCGGTAGGCACGGTCGAGGTCGGCGGACTGCCGCCCGACCGGCACGTTGCCGGCCTCGGCGGCGCGGGCCTCCCAATAGCTGACGATCGAGGCGATCTCCGGGTCCGGCGAGGTCTGGCGGACCGGGACGTTCGCAGCCGTCGCGGTGCTGCGGACGACGTCGCCGTCGCTGCCGAGCCGGAACCGGATGTCGGTCAGCGCCTTGCCGTAGAAGCCGGCCTGCGTGACCAAGCGGGGGTTGCCGGCCGGGTCGGGCAGCACGCAGTCGTAGGGCACGTGGGTGTGCGCGCTGATGATGACGTCGACCGACGGCGCGACGGCGGCGTTGATGGCGCCGATCGGCGTGCCCGCCATGTCGCCCACGCAGCGGTCGAAGCCGCCGCCGGCGCCCTGGGTGCCGCCCTCGTGGACCATCACGACGATCGCCTGGACGCCCTGGGTCTGCAGCTCCGCAGCGTACCGGTTCACGGCGGTGGCCTCGTCGCCGAAGGTCAGCCCCTCGATCCCGCTGGCGGCGACGATGTTCGGGGTGTCGTCGGTGACGACGCCGATCAGGCCGACCCGGCGGTTGCCGGTGGTCTGCACGATCTCGTACGGCGGCAGGATCGGCTTCCCGGTGGCGGTGTCGGTCACGTTGGCCGCGAGGTAGGGGAACTGCGCGCCCTCGAAGGCGTGCTCGCCCTCGCCGAAGCAGCCGTCGACACCCACCGTGACGCCCTCGCAGGCCTCGACGTCGTCGGAGAACTGCCCGTCGGTGGCGCCGGAGATCCGGTAGAGCTCCTCCTGGCCGCGGTCGAACTCGTGGTTGCCCACCGCGGAGAAGTCCAGCCCGAGGGCGTTGAGCACCTCGATGGTCGGCTCGTCCTTGAAGACGCTGGAGTTGAACGGGGAGGCGCTGACCAGGTCACCGGCGCCGACGAAGAAGGTGTTCTTCTCCGGTCCGCCCCAGTCCTCGCGGATCCCGGCGAGCGTGGTGGCGATGTTGGCGGCGCCACCCACCTTCTCGACGACGTTGTCCGCGGCGGTCGTGTAATCGCCGTCGGGGCCGGGCGAGGTGACCAACTCACCGTCACCACCGGACTGGGGGCTGATCCGCCCGTGGAAGTCGTTCATGGCGATCAGCTGAACGGGCAGGCCGCCGTTGCCGCTGCCGGGAGCGGCCTGCGCCGCGGCGGGGACGGCCAGCAGGCCGGCCGTGGTCGCCACCGCGGCGGCGGCGGCGAGGGGGAGGCGCGTTCGGCGCAAGGGGGTCCTCCGGAGGACGGGTGGGTCCGGACCGCCGGGGGCGACGGCCGGGGCGGGGTTCCGAGCCGGGCTGCACACGCGCAGGTCGTGGCTCGCCGCACACCGTAGGTGACGAACCGTTCCGGCACCAGGTCTCTCCGGTGACGCCGCGGGAACGTCTCGGGAACCCCTCGGGGACCCCTCCGGGGACCGCTCAGGGACGCGCGACCGCCGCCTGGCCGAGCACCAGGTCACCGCGGACCGGATCGGGAGAGTAGAGGACGGCCGACTGCCCGGGAGCGACGCCCCGCTGCGGCTGCGCCAGGGCGAGCACCAGCCCGCCGCCCGGGCCGGCGGTGACCTCGCAGCCGACCGGGGCGCCGTGGGCCCGCAGCTGCACCTCGGCCCGCAGCGGCAGCTGCGGCGGCGTGCCGGTCCAGGTGGGCCGGCCGGTACGGACGACGTCGACGCCAGCGAGGTCGGCGGTGCCGACGGTGACCGTGCGCGTCACCGGTTCGATGGACAGCACGTACCGCGGCCGCTGGTCACCGACGGCGACACCGAGCCCCCGCCGCTGGCCGACGGTGAACCCGTGGGTGCCCTCGTGCGTGCCGAGGGTGGCCCCGGTGGCGGCGTCGACGACGGGGCCCGGCCGGGCGCCGAGCCGCCGGGTGAGGAAGCCGCGGGTGTCGCCGTCGGGGATGAAGCAGATGTCGTGGGAGTCGGGCTTGGCCGCCACGGCGAAGCCACGCTCGGCGGCGATCGCCCGCACCCGCTCCTTGGTCATCGAGCCGAGCGGGAACGCCGCGCCCGCCAACTGCTCGGCGGTGAGCACCCCGAGGACGTAGGACTGGTCCTTGGCCGCGTCGACCGAGCGGCGCAGCCGGCCGCCCTCGAGCCGCGCGTGGTGGCCGGTGACGACGGCGTCGAAGCCCAATGCCCGCGCCCGGTCGAGGACCGCGGTGAACTTGATCCGCTCGTTGCAGCGCAGGCACGGGTTGGGCGTGCGGCCGGCGGCGTACTCGGCGACGAAGTCGTCGACGACGTCCTCGGTGAACCGCTCGGCGAGGTCCCAGACGTAGAACGGGATGCCCAGCTCGTCGGCGACCCGGCGCGCGTCGTGGGCGTCCTCGACGCTGCAGCAGCCACGGGCGCCGCTGCGCAGCGTCTGCCGGTCCGGCGAGAGCGCCAGGTGGACGCCGGTGACGTCGTGGCCGGCGTCGACGGCCAGGGCGGCGGCGACGGCGGAGTCCACGCCGCCGCTCATCGCGGCGAGCACGCGCACCGGCCGCTACCTCCCCGCCCGGCGGGCGCGCTCGACCACGGGGGCGATCACGGCCAGCAGGGCGGCGACGTCGTCGTCGGTGCTCGTCGTGCCGAGGCTGAACCGCAGCGAGCTGCGGGCCCGGTCGGCCTCCGCGCCGACGGCGGTGAGCACGTGGCTGGGGCGGGCGACGCCCGCGCTGCAGGCCGAGCCGGTGGAGCACTCGATGCCGCGGGCGTCGAGGAGCATGAGCAGCGCGTCGCCCTCGGCGCCGGGGAAGGACAGGTGCGCGTTGCCGGGCAGCCGGCCCGGGCCGCCGGCGACGACGTCGTCCAGCGGGGCGCCGTTGAGCTGCGCGTCGGGCACCTGCTCGAGCACGCCGGCCACCAGCCGGTCGCGCAGCGCCGCCAGCCGCGCGGCCCGCGCGGTCCGGGAGGTGACGGCGGTGGTGGCGGCGACGGCGAGGCCGACGATGGCCGGGACGTCGAGCGTGCCCGAGCGGACGTCGCGCTCCTGGCCGCCACCGTGCAGCAGCGGCGTGCACTCGGCCTCGCGCCGCAGCAGCAGCGCGCCGGCGCCCATCGGGCCGCCGAGCTTGTGCCCGGTCATGGTCAGCGCGTCGACGCCGCTGGCGGCGAAGTCGACCGGCACCTGGCCGACGGCCTGCACCGCGTCGGTGTGCAGCGGCACCCCGACCGCGTGCGCGACCTCGGCCAGGGCCGCGACGTCGCTGACCGTGCCGATCTCGTTGTTGGCCCACATGACGCTGGCCACCGCGACGTCGGACCCGTCGCCCAGCGCCTCGGCCAGCGAGTCGGGCGTGACCCGCCCGGTGGGCTCCAGGCGCAGCCAGGTGACCTCGGCGCCCTCGTGCTTGGCCAGCCACTCGGCGCTGTCGAGGACGGCGTGGTGCTCGGCGGGGCTGACCACCAGCCGGCGGCGGCGGGAGTCGGCCTCCCGCCGCGCCCAGAACAGGCCCTTGACGGCGAGGTTGTCGCTCTCGGTGCCGCCGCCGGTGAAGAGCACCTCCGACGGGCGGGCGCCGAGGACCTCGGCCAGCCGCTCCCGGGACTGCTCGGCTTCCCGTCGCGCGGCGCGGCCGGCGGCGTGCAGCGACGAGGCGTTGCCCACCCGGCCCCACTGCTCGGTCATGGCGGCGAGCACCTCGGGGAGCACCGGCGTGGTCGCCGCGTGGTCGAGGTAGGTCACCGGCCCAGGTTAGTCGCGCGCGAGGAACCCGCCCGGGCGAGCGCGACCGTGCGCCCGGCCACCCGGGCGCCCAGCAGCGCCGGGAGGGTCAGCACGGCGACCGCCGCGAGCACCGCGGGCCACAGCGGGCCGCCGGCGTCGGCGGCGCCGGCCACCAGGACGCCCGAGAGCCCGACGCACAGCGCCGACGCGGTCACGTCGGAGATCTGCAGGGCGGCCGAGTTGGCCCCCCGCTCGGCCTCCGGCGACTGGTCGAGCAGCAGCACCCCGACGCTCGGCATGCCCAGGCCCATGCCGACCCCCGCCAGCGCCCACGTGAGGTACGCCGGCCACCCGCCCAGCGCGGGGACCGCCGTCGTCGCCGTGGCGGCCAGGGCCGCCGCGAGCACGAGGCACCCCAGCCGGAGCACCCGCTGGCGCGGGACGTCGGGCCGCCGCCCCTGCAGCTGGGCGGCGGTCACCCAGCCGACGGCGCCGGCGGTCAGCGGCAGTCCGGCCGTGGCCGCGCTCCACCCGTGCTGCTCGGTCAGGACGAGCGGGAGCAGGGCGTCCATGCCGAAGAAGGCACCGGCCATCAGGCCGCGTGCGGCGACGACGGCCGGGATGCCGGGGCGGGCCCGGACGGTGCCGCGCGGCAGCAGCCGGCGCAGCGCGGCGGCCAGGCCGGCCGCGCCGAGGACGGCGATGCCGACGGCGGGGAGGTCCAGCCGCTGCGCGGCGTACTGCAGCGCGGCGATGCCGCTGCCCGCGAGCAGCGCCCAGGCGATGCGGCCGTGCCCGCGCCGGGCCGCCTGCGCGACGGCGGGCGCCTCCCCGGGACCGGCCGTGAGCAGCAGCACGAGACCGGCCGCGACGAGGGGCACCAGCCCGAGGAAGACCGCCCGCCAGCCGACGGCGGTGGTCACCAGCCCGGCGGTCAGCGGCCCGACGAGTGCCGGCAGCACCCAGCCCGCGGCGAAGGCGCCGAACAGGCGGGGGCGCAGCCGCGAGGAGTAGGCCTGCCCGGCGACGACGTAGAGCAGCACGATGACCACGCCGGCCCCGAGCCCCTGCACGGCGCGGCCGAGGACGAGCACGGCCATGTGCTGGGCGAGGCCGGCGACCACCAGGCCCGCGGCGAAGGTCACCACGCCGGCGAGGACGCCCGGTCCCGGTGGCCGCCGGTCCCCCACCTCGCCGCCGAGGACCATCCCGACGACCGAGGCGACCAGGAAGGCGCTGAACGGCCACGCGTACCAGGCGACGCCGTCGAGCTCGGCGAC
This sequence comes from Geodermatophilus sp. SYSU D00766, assembly GCF_054049915.1. Lineage (NCBI taxonomy): Bacteria > Bacillati > Actinomycetota > Actinomycetes > Geodermatophilales > Geodermatophilaceae > Geodermatophilus > Geodermatophilus sp. SYSU D00766. The sequence continues at coordinate 13,659 of NZ_JBJGYI010000037.1, read as the reverse complement.
CGCGCGCGGCATCGCCGTCCCGACGGCCATCGCCTCGAAGGCGACGAGGGTGACGAGGGTCAGCAGGCCGATCGTCGTCCGTCGGTGGGCGGCGTCCCAGATGCTCGCCCCGGCTGCGTCCCGCCCGTCCACGTCCGCCCGTCCTCGGTCCCGTCCCCGCAGAACGCGTCGAGCGCCGGCCCCGTGGGGCCGGCGCTCGACGTGCCGGTGCCGTCAGCCCCTGCGGGCCCGGATCAGCTCGGTGGCCTTCGGGGCGACCTGGAACAGGTCGCCGACGACGCCGAAGTCGGCCAGCTCGAAGATCGGGGCCTCGGGGTCCTTGTTGACGGCCACGATCGTCTTCGACGTCTGCATGCCGGCCCGGTGCTGGATCGCACCGGAGATGCCGACGGCGATGTAGAGCTGCGGCGAGACGGTCTTGCCGGTCTGCCCGACCTGGAAGCTGTGCGGGTAGAAGCCGGAGTCGACCGCGGCGCGGGAGGCACCGACGGCGCCGCCGAGGGAGTCGGCCAGGGCCTCGATGAGCGCGAAGTTCTCCGCGCTGGCCACCCCGCGGCCACCGGAGACGACGATCGACGCCTCGGTGAGCTCGGGCCGGTTGCTCTTCTGCTCGACGACCTTGTCGACGACGCGGGTCAGCTTCGCCTGCTCGGACAGCGCGACCTCGACCGGCACGGTCTCCCCGGCGGCCGGCGCCGGCTCGGGGGTGACCGAGTTGCCGCGCAGGGTGTAGATCGGGGTGCCGACCGTGACCTTCGAGTGCACGATCTGCGCCCCGGCGAAGATCACCTGGGTGGCGGTGCCGTCCGGGGCGATCTCGGTGACGTCGGTGAGGAAGCCGCTGCCGGTCTTCAGGGCCAGCCGACCGGCGACCTCACGGCCCTCCGGGGAGGAGGGGATGACGACGGCGGCCGGCGACACCTGCGCCACCAGCTGCGCGAGCACCTCGGCCTTGGGGGCGACGAGGTACTCGTCGATCTCGGGGGACTCGGCGGCGTAGACCTTCGCCGCGCCGTACTCGGCGAGCTGCTCGCGCGCACCGGCGGCCACGCCGGGGCCGCCGGCGACGACCGCCGAGACCTCACCGAGCGCGCGGGCGGCGGTGAGCGCCTCGAGGGTGCCCTTGCGGACGGTGCCGTCGGCCGGGTTCAGCTCGACGAGGACCAGGACCTCTGCCATGGGTGTTCGCCTCTCCTGTTCGCTGCGGTCCGGGCCGGGTCAGACGAGCTTCTGCTCGGCCAGGAAGCCCACGAGCTTCTCCGCGCCGTCGCCCTCGTCGGTCACCTTGACGCCCTCGCCCTTCGGCGGGCGGCCGGTGACGTCGACGACCGCGCTGGTGGCGGTGGCCAGGCCCACGCCGGACGGGTCGACGCCGAGGTCGGCCAGCGACTTGGTCTCCACCGGCTTCTTCTTGGCGGCCATGATCCCCTTGAAGGAGGGGTACCGCGGCTCGTTGATGGTGTCCCAGGTGGACACGATGGCCGGCAGCGGCGCCTCCAGCGCCCAGAAGCCGCCGTCGGTCTGCCGCTCGACCTTGACCGTCGAGCCCTCGACGGTGAGCTTCTGCGCGCCCGACAGCTGCGGGATGCCCAGCCGCTCGGCCAGCAGCGCCGGCATGACCGCGACCTGGCCGTCGGTCGAGGTGGCGCCCATGAGGACGAGGTCGTACTCGAGCTGCTGCAGCGCCGCGGCCAGGACCCCGGAGGTCTGGATCGCGCACGAGCCGTGGATGGCGTCGTCCTGCACGTGGACGGCCCTGTCGGCGCCCATCGACAGGGCCTTGCGGATCGCGTCGGTGGCGCTGGCCGGGCCGACGGTCAGGATGGTGACCTCACCGCCCTGCGCCTCCTTGACCTGCAGCGCCTCCTCGATGGCGTACTCGTCGATCTCGTTGATGACGTTGTCCGCGGCGGCGCGGGCGACGGTGTTGTCCGACGGGTCCAGCGAGCGCTGGGTGCCGGAGTCGGGGACCTGCTTGACCAGAACGACGATGTTCATCGCCAGACCTACCTCCGCGATCGGTCATGGGGGACGCGGACCCGCGGGCCCGCCTGACTCCGATAGTGGAGGCTACTGCCGGGTAACGGGGCGCCGTGCCGGGGTGCGGGTGACCCCGCTCACCCCGTCCACCGGCCGGTCGCGCAGAACTCCTCGAGCACCGCCGCGTACGGCGCCGGGTCCAGCCCCTGCGCGGCCACCCAGGCGTCGGAGTGGTAGGTGTGCGCGTACCGCTCGCCCCCGTCGCAGAGCAGGGTGACGACGCTGCCGGTGCGCCCGGCGGCCACCATCTCGGCGACGAGCCGGTAGGCGCCCCACAGGTTGGTGCCGGTGGAGCCGCCGGCCCGCCGCCCGGTCGCCCGCTCGAGGTGGCGCACCGCCGCCAGCGACGCGGCGTCGGGGACGCGGATCATCCGGTCGACCACCGAGGGCAGGAACGACGGTTCCACCCGCGGCCGGCCGATCCCCTCGATGCGCGACGGCGTGCCGGTGGTCCACGCCGGCTCGTCCTCCACCCAGCCGGGGAAGAACGCGGAGTTCTCCGGGTCGACGACGGCCAGCCGGGTCGGGTGCCGCCGGTAGCGCAGGTAGCGGCCGAAGGTGGCGCTGGTGCCGCCGGTGCCCGCGCCGACGACGACCCACTCGGGCACCGGGTGTCGCTCGAGGGCCAGCTGCTCGAACACCGACTCGGCGATCGTGTTGTTGCCCCGCCAGTCGGTGGCCCGCTCGGCGTGGGTGAACTGGTCGAGGTAGTGCCCGCCGCACTCGTCGGCCAGCCGGCGGGCCTCGTCGTAGACGTCGGAGGCGCGCTCGACGAAGTGGCAGCGCCCGCCGGCGAACTCGATCAGCGCGACCTTCTCCGGGCTGGTGGAGGCCGGCATCACCGCCACGAACGGCAGGCCCAGCATCCGCGCGAAGTAGGCCTCGCTCACCGCCGTCGACCCGCTGGAGGCCTCGACGACGGTGCTGCCCTCGGTGATCCAGCCCGAGCACAGCGCGTGCAGGAACAGCGAGCGCGCCAGGCGGTGCTTGAGGCTGCCGGTCGGGTGGGTCGACTCGTCCTTGAGGTAGAGGTCGACGCCCCACTCCGGCGGCAGGGGGTGGACCAGCAGGTGGGTGTCGGCGCTGCGCACCGCGTCGGCCTCGACGACGGCGACGGCCCGCTCCACCCACGCGCGCCCGGCGGGGTCGGACCGGTCGACGTCGAGGACCTCGGGACCGACGACCTCGGGACCGGGCGGCGGGGGCTGGCTCACCCGGCCATCCTCGTGCACGCCCGCTCCCCTCCCCGCGGACACTCCGTCGCCGGGTGCTGGCGGTGGGGCGGGACGCGCGGCGGCCGGTGCCGGGGCGGTCCGGGTGGCCCCGGGAGGAGGCGGTGGGCTCCCTACGCTCCGGCGCGCACCCGATCCCCTGCCGGTGACGGCCGCCCGCGGTGGCCCGGCCGACCAGCCGAGGAGCCCCGATGTCGCGCGAGTTCGGCCCCTACGTCCTGGAGGACCTGCTCGGGACGGGCGGGATGGGCGAGGTGTGGCGGGCCCGCGACACCCGCCGCCAGCGGCTGGTGGCGCTCAAGCTGCTGCCCGAGAACCTCAACGGGGACCCGGAGTTCGCCAGCCGCTTCCGGCGCGAGTCGCACGTCGCGGCGCGGCTGCGCGAGCCGCACGTGGTGCCGATCCACGACTACGGCGAGATCGACGGCCGGCTGTTCATCGACATGCGGCTGGTCGACGGCCGCGACCTCGGCGACCTGCTCCGCGAGGGGCCGCTGCCGCCGGCGCGGACGGTGGCGCTGCTGTCCCAGGTCGCCGACGCCCTGGAGGCCGCGCACGCCGACTCCCTGGTGCACCGGGACGTCAAGCCGAGCAACGTCCTGGTGACGCCCACCGACTTCGTCTACGTCGTGGACTTCGGCATCGCCCGCTCCATCGGCAGCACCCGGACGTCGCTGACGATCACCGGCGCCACGGTCGGGACGCTGGACTACATGGCGCCCGAGCGCTTCACCGACCAGCCGATCGACGGCCGGGTGGACGTCTACTCCCTGGCCTGCGTCCTCGCGCAGTGCCTGACCGGCCGCCGCCCGTTCCGCGGCGAGGACCTGCCCGCGCTGCTCTACGCTCACCTCTACGTCGACCCGCCCCGGCCCAGCGAGCTGGTGCCCGGCGTCCCCCCGGCCCTCGACGCGGTCATCGCCCGCGGCATGGCCAAGCGTCCCGAGGACCGCCACCCGACGCCCCGCGCGCTGATCGACGCCGCACGCCGCGCCCTGGAGCCGCCCGCCGCCCCACGGTCCGGGACCTCCTCGACGGCGACCGTGCCCGCGAGCACGGTGACGGCCCCGACCGCCGTGCTGGGGGTGCACTCGGGCGACGGCACGCACAGCTCCGTGCAGCAGCTGCCCGCCCTGCCGCCGCCCGTGGTCCCGTCCCGTCCCCCGGCCGGCCGGCGCCCGGGACGGCGGGTCGCGCTGGCGGCCGCGCTCGTCCTCGCCCTGGTCGCCGCGGGCCTCGCCGTGCTGCTGTGGCCCCGCGACGACGGCGGGGCCGACGCGGCGGCCGGGACCCCCTCCGGCTCACCGGAGAGCACCCTCGCGCCCGAGGGGACCAGCCCGGCCCCGACGCCGAGCGGGCCGCCGCCGGCCAGCCTCGCGGTGCCGACCCGGCTCGGCGACCCCATCCGCGTCCCCGCGACGCCGGGGTACCTCGCGATCGCGCCCAACGACCGGTACGCCTACATCGCGCACCGCGACGCGGGCGTGGTCAGCGTCCTCGACCTGACCTCGCTGAGCGTGAGCGCCGAGATCCGCATCGAGGCCGGGCCGCCGCGGTTCGTCACGTTCTCCCCGGACGGCAGCCGGGCCTACGTCACCGTCTACGACGACGCCGACACCGTGCACGCGGTCGTCGTCGTCGACACGGCCACCACCGAGGTGCTGCAGACGGCCCCGGTCGGGCTGCGGCCCTACGCCCCGGAGGTCTCCCCCGACGGCACCCGGCTCTACGTCCCGCTGCACGACGAGGCGCGGGTGCAGGTGCTCGACACCGCCACCGGCGAGGAGGTCGACTCCTACCCGGTGGCGCCGAACCCGCACTGGATCGCCGTCTCCTCCGACGGCCGGCGTGCCTGGGCGGCCAACCACGAGTCCGGCGTGCTGTCCGTGCTCGCCCTGGACGACGGCGGGCGGGTGCTGCAGGAGATCCCGGCCGGCGTCGCCCCGCACAGCGTCGCGATCTCGCCGGACGGCAGCCGCGTGGCCGTCGTCTCCTTCGGCAGCCACGAGATCCGCCTCGTCGACGCCGCGACCGACACCGTCGTCGACACCGGTCCCGTGGGCCGCAGCCCGCAGGACGTCGCGTGGGCGCCCGACGGCCGGCACCTCTACACCACCGACGTCGACGGGAACACGATGTCGGTGGTCGACGCCGCCACGCTCGACGTCACCGCCTCCCCGACCCCGGGCACGTCACCGACGAGCGTGGCGGTGTCCGCGGACGGGCAGCGGGCCTACGTCACCAACCTCGACGACGCCACCGTGGTGGTCTACCGGCTCACGGCGTGACCGGGGCGGCCGGCTCGACCAGCACCGGCCGCTCGGCGGGGGTGACGGTGACCGGCGTCCCGGGCGTGAGGCCCTGGCTGCCGGCGCTGGGGACGTCGGCGCGCACCTCGACGCCGTCGGGCAGCGCGACCGCCAGCCGCGTGGTGGCGCCGGAGAACGTGCGGGTGACGACGCGGCCGGTCCCCCGCGGGTCGGCCTCGACCGCCAGCGCCTCCGGGCGGACCAGCGCGGACGCCGGACCGGGCGGCGGCGTGGCGCCCAGCACCTCGCGGCGGACCCCGAGGAACTCGACGTCGCCGTCGCCGAGCACGGCCGGGATGCGGTTCATCGTGCCGACGAAGGAGGCCACGAACGCCGTCGCGGGGCGCTCGTAGAGCTCGTCGGGCGAGGCGACCTGCTCCAGCCGCCCGGCCCGCATGACACCGACCCGATCAGCCACCGACAGCGCCTCGGCCTGGTCGTGGGTGACGAACACCGTGGTGGTGCCGAGCTCGAGCTGGATGCGGCGGATCTCCTCGCGCAGCTGCACGCGCACCTGGGCGTCGAGGGCGGAGAGCGGCTCGTCGAGCAGCAGCACCTGCGGGGCGACGGCGAGCGCGCGGGCCAGCGCCACCCGCTGCTGCTGGCCGCCGGAGAGCTGGTGCGGGTAGCGGCCGCCGCGGTCGGCGAGGCCGACCAGCTCCAGCAGCTCCGCGGCGCGGCCGGCCCGCTCGGCCTTCCCCCGGCGGCGCACCCGCAGGCCGTAGGCGACGTTGTCGGCCACGGTCATGTTCGGGAACAGGCTGTAGGCCTGGAACACCATGCCGACGTCGCGCCGGGCGGGCGGGAGCCCGGTGACGTCGCGGCGGTCGAACCACACCCGCCCGGCGTCGGGGACCTCGAAGCCGGCGATCGCGCGCAGCGCCGTCGTCTTGCCGCACCCCGAGGGCCCGAGCAGGGCGAGGAACTCCCCGCCGGCGATGTCCAGGTCCAGCCCGTCGAGGGCGAGCACCGAGCCGTAGCGGCGCGTCAGCCCCTCCAGCCGGACGCCGACCGGCGCCTGCTCGCGCAGGTCGGCGGGCGCGGCGGCGCGGGGAGCCGAGGGGACGGCGGTCATGCGGGGTCCTCCTCGCGGCGCCGGCGGTCCAGCGCGGAGATGAGCAGCAGCAGCACCCAGGTGAGCAGCAGGGAGAGCACCGAGACGGCGACCGACAGCCGCGGCTGCGAGCCGGAGATGCGCACGATCCAGGTGGGGAAGGTCTCGAAGCCGAGGACGGCGGCGACGGTGAACTCGCCGAGGACGAGCGCGAGGGTGAGGAAGGCGGCGTTGAGCACCGAGGTCCGCAGCACCGGCAGCACGACGGTCCCCATCACCCGCGGCCAGGAGGCGCCGAGCACCCGCGCGGCCTCGGTGAGCGTGCGCAGCTGGGCACCGCGGACGCCGGCGTCCAGCGCCCGGTACACGAACGGCAGCGCCAGGACGACGTAGACGAGCACCAGGATCCACGGCAGCGCCGGCTCCTGGAGGGCGAAGAACGCCTCGGCCAGCGGCGTGCCGTAGAAGTGGTCCGGCGCCCAGGCCAGCACGCTGCGCACGCCGACCACCAGCGCGATCGGCGGCAGCAGCAGCGGCACGAGGGTGAGGAACTCGACCAGCGGGCGCAGCCGCGGCAGCCGCAGCTCCACGAGCACCACCGTGGGCACCACGAGCAGCAGCGCGACGAGGACGGTCAGCACCCCGAGCAGCAGCGAGCGGCCGAAGGTCTCGGCGAACCCCTCGGCGGTGGGGATGCCCGTGTAGGCGTCGGCGGTGAGCCCGTCGCGGCCCCGGACGGTGAACCACACCGAGGCGCCCAGCGGCACGAGGAAGTACAGGCCGAGGACGGCGAACACCGCCCAGCGCCACCAGCCGCGTCCCTGCCGGGCGGACCGGACCGGGGTCCCCGGCTGCACACCGCCGGCGCCGGCCACCGCCGCGGTGGAGACGCCGGCCGTCGTCGCGCTCACGACAGCCACCGCGACGTGCGCCGCTGCACCCAGGTGTAGAAGACCATCACCAGCCCGACGAGCACGACCATGCCCAGCGCCAGCGCCTTGCCGAGGTTCTCCGCGCCGACGACGACGTTGCTCGACAGCGAGTCGGCGATCTGCAGCGTCACCAGCGGCAGGCTGGAGCCGACCAGCGCCCGGGCGGTGGCGTAGGCGGCGAAGGCGGAGGCGAACAGCAGCACCGTGGCGCCGAGCACCGGCGGGGCGAGGACGGGCCCGCCGACGTGGCGCCAGTACTGCCAGCGGCTGGCGCCCAGGACGTCGGAGGCCTCCCGCCACTGCGGCCGCAGCGCCTCCACCGCGGGGACGATGGTCAGCACCATCAGCGGCACGAGGAAGTACAGGTAGACCACGGCCAGGCCGGTCATCGAGTACAGCGAGAAGCCGCCGAGGCCGAGGGTGTCGGTGAGCAGGGCGGTGACGACGCCGGCGGTGCCGATGGTGGCGATGAACGCGAACGCCAGCGGGATGCCGCCGAAGTTGGCCAGCACACCGGAGGCGGTGAGCACCAGCCGGCGCAGCAGCCGGCCGCGCCGGGTGCCGACGACGGCGAAGGCCAGCGCCAGGCCGAGCACCGCGCCCAGCACCGCGGTGACCGCCGACAGCCGCAGGCTGCCGAGGTAGGCGCGGCCGTAGGCGCCGCCGGTGACCGTGCCGATGTTCGCCGTGGACCAGCTCTCCTCGAAGGTGACCGGGTCGGTGGCGCGGAACGCCTCGACGGCGAGCACGACGACCGGCAGCAGCAGGAAGACCGCGACGTAGAGCAGGAACGGCAGGACGCCGAGCGCGGGCAGCAGCGCGCCGCGCCGGCGTCCCCTGCGGGACGCCGGCGCGGTGGGTGCGGGTGCGGTGCTCAGCCGGACATCTCCTGGTTCCACCGGGTGGCGACCACCTGCTGGGCGGCGCTCTCCTGCTCCTGGGTGGGGAAGTCCGCGGTGCCCTCGACCGGCGGCAGGGCGGCGAGCGCCTCGGCGTCGGCCGTGCCGGCCTCCTCCATCGCGGGCAGGCGCACCGGCCGGGCGCCGCCCCGCAGCCAGATGTTCTGGCCCTCGTCGCTGTAGAGGAACTCCTGCCACAGCCGGGCGGCGGCCGGGTGCGGGGCGTAGGCGCTGATCGCCTGGCTGTAGTAGCCGCCGAACAGCCCGTCGCTGGGCACGTTCACCTGCCAGTCGACGCCCTGCTCGGCGAACGTCGCGGTCTGCGCGGCGTTGAGGTAGTCCCAGTCGATCGAGAGGGGCGTCTCGCCGCTCTGGATGGTCGCCGGGGTAATCTCGACCGGGTTCCAGTTGCCGGCGTCCTTGACCTGGGTGAAGAAGTCGATGCCCGGGCCGATGTCGTCGAGGTCCCCGCCGGTGGCCAGCGAGGCCGCCCACACCCCGGCGAAGGCCGCCGCGGCCTGCGTCGGGTTGCCGTTGAGGGCGACCTGGCCGGCGTACTGCGGGTCGAGCAGCTGCTCGAACGAGGTCGGGCACTGCGCGATCACCGAGGCGTTGCAGCCGATGGAGATGTAGCCGCCGTAGTCGTTGTACCAGTGCCCCTCGGGGTCCTTCTGGCCCTCGGGGATCTCGTCCCAGGTCTCCACCTGGTAGGGCGCGAGCAGGTCCTGGGCCTGGGCCTGCCGGGCGAACGCGGTGCCGAGGTCGAGGACGTCGGGCGCACGGTCCTGGCCGCGCTGGCTCTCCACGGCGTTGAGCTCGTCCTGGCTGGAGCCGGTCGGGTTGGCCTCGTCGATCTCGATGCCGTACTTCTCGCTGAAGGTGTCGAGCATCTCGCCGTAGTTGGCCCAGTCGCGGGGCAGCGCGATGACGTTGAGCGTGCCCTCCTCCTGCGCGGCCTCGACCAGCGCGTCCATGCCGCCGAGGTCCTCGGCCGACGTGGCGCTCGCCGCGTCGGTGCCGCCGCCGGAGCCGCCGCTGCCGCCGTCGTCACCCCCACCGCAGGCCGACAGCACGAGGGTCGCGGCCGCCAGCACGGTCGCGGTCCTCAGGGTGGGGGTCGATCGCACGGGTCCTCCAGGGGGGCGGGGGTCGGCCGGGGCGGCCGAGCGGATGGTGGCAGAACCGCACCGTGCGGCGGGGCCGAACCGGGTGACGGCGCGGGGAACACTCGGCGTCGGCGGGCTCAGCGGCCGCTGAAGGTGGCCTTCCCCGGCCCGTTCTCCAGGAACGAGCGCATGCCGGTCTTCTGGTCCTCGGTGTCGAACAGCTCGGCGAACAGCCGGCTCTCCAGCTCCAGGCCGCCGTCGAGCGGCAGGTCGAGCCCCTCGTCGACCGCCCGCTTGGCGGCGGCCAGCGCCAGGGGCGGGCCGGCGGCGAACTTGCGCGCCATCGCCACCGCCGTCGGGTAGACCTCGGCGTCGGGGACGACGGCGTCGGCCAGGCCGATCTCCAGCGCCTCCTCGGCGCCGACGTGCCGGCCGGTGAACACCAGGTCCTTGGCCTTGGCCGGGCCGACCAGGCGCGCCAGCCGCTGGGTGCCGCCGGCACCGGGGATGACGCCGAGCAGGATCTCCGGCTGGCCGATCCTGGCGCCGGCGCCCATCACCCGGAAGTCCGCGCACAGCGCCAGCTCGTAGCCGCCGCCGAGGGCGTACCCGGTGATCGCGGCGATGACCGGCTTGGGGACGCGGGCGACGGTGGTGAAGCTGTTGGTCAGCTCGCGGCCCCAGGCGACCATCGACCGCCCGTCGAGCTGCGACATGGCCTTGATGTCGGCGCCGGCGGCGAACACCCGCTCACCGCCGTACAGGACGACGGCGCGCACGTCGGCCCGCTCGCCGGCCTCCAGGGCCGCGGCGCGCACCTCGGTGTGCAGCTGCTCGTCGATCGCGTTCATCTTGGGGCGGTCGAGGCGGATGGTGCCCACCCCGTCCTCGACCGACAGGGTCACGAACTGCGGCGCTGCTGACATGCCGGGCACCCTAGCCAGGCGCCCCGCCCCAGGGTGCTCAGCCGCGGCGGCGGGCGGTGAACCGGCCGTCGGAGCGCTCCAGGCGCAGCGGCAGCCCGAAGGTGGTCGACAGCGCGTCACCCGTGATGACCTGCGACAGCGGGCCGGAGGCGACGACGGCGCCCTCGCGCAGCAGCAGCGCGTGCGTGTAGCCCGGCGGGATCTCCTCGACGTGGTGGGTGACCAGCACCTGCGCCGGGGCGTAGAGGTAGCGGGCGAGGTCGGACAGCCGGCTGACGAGGTCCTCGCGGCCGCCGAGGTCGAGACCGGCGCCGGGCTCGTCGAGCAGCAGCAGCTCCGGGTCGGGCATCAGCGCGCGGGCGATCTGGGCCCGCTTGCGCTCGCCCTCGCTCAGCGTCCCGAAGGGGCGGTGGGCGATCGCCTGCACCCCCCACTGCTGCATGAGCGTGGCGGCACGGGTGAGGTCGTGGATGTCGTAGCGCTCCCGGCCCCGTCCGACGACGGCGTACCCGGCGGACAGGACGACGTCGCCGGTCCGCTCCCCCGGCTCGATCCGCTGGGCGAGCGCGGCGCTGGTCAGCCCGATCCGCGGGCGCAGCTCGAAGACGTCGACCGCGCCCATCGTCTCGCCGAGCAGCCGCACCTCGCCGCGGGTCGGGTGCAGGTGCGCGCCGGCCAGCTGCAGCAGCGTCGTCTTGCCCGCGCCGTTGGGCCCGAGCACCACCCAGCGCTGCTCGGGCAGCACCGTCCAGTCGACCCCGCGCAGCAGGTACGAGGTGCCGCGGACGACGTCCACCCCGCGCATCCGGACGACCGGCTCGGCTCCGGCGGGCCGGGGGGACACTCCACCGCTCGAGACGGCGCTGCTCGACACGGCCCCATCCAACCAACTGCCCTGATCCCTCCGCCCGACGGACGGACCGTGCAGTATCGGCGGGTGATCACCGCCGACGACAGCCCCGACGACGCGGACGTGTGGCCGGGGTCCCCCGCGCCGCTGGGCGCGCACTGGGACGGCACCGGCACGAACTTCGCTCTGTGGTCGGCCGGTGCGACCGCCGTCGACCTGTGCCTGTTCGACCCCGACGGGACCGAGCACCGTCACCGGCTGCAGGAGACCACCCACCAGGTCTGGCACGGCCGGCTGCCCGGCGTCGGCCCGGGACAGCGCTACGGCTACCGGGTGCACGGCCCCTACGACCCCGGCGCCGGCTGGCGGTGGAACCCCGCCAAGCTGCTGCTGGACCCCTACGCGCGGGCGGTCGACGGCGAGCAGACCCTCGACCCGGCGCTGTTCGGCTTCCGCCCCGACGCGGCCACCCCCGACGGCCGCGACTCGGCCCCGTTCGTGCCGCGCGGCGTCGTCGTGCACGACTCCTTCCCCTGGGACGGCGACCGGCGGCCGGGCACCTCCTGGTCGGACACCGTGATCTACGAGGTGCACGTCAAGGGCGCGACCATGCGCCACCCCGAGGTCCCGCCGGCGCTGCGCGGCACCTACGCGGGCCTGGCGCACCCGGCGTTCGTCGAGCACCTGCAGTCGCTCGGGGTCACCGCCGTCGAGCTGCTGCCGGTGCACCACTTCGTCAGCGAGCCGCACCTGTTGCGCCGCGGGCTGACCAACTACTGGGGCTACAACTCGCTGGCCTTCTTCGCCCCGCACGCCGCCTACAGCTCGGCGGGGTCCGGCGGTGCCCAGGTGACCGAGTTCAAGGCGATGGTCAAGGCGCTGCACGCGGCCGGCATCGAGGTGGTCCTCGACGTGGTCTACAACCACACCGCCGAGGGCGACGCCACCGGCCCGACCCTGTCGCTGCGGGGCATCGACAACCCCGGCTACTACCGGCTCGACGGCGCCAACCCGGCCCGCTACACCGACTACACCGGCTGCGGGAACACCCTCGACGTCCGCCGCCCGCAGGTGCTGGCGCTGCTCATGGACTCGCTGCGCTACTGGGTCACCGAGATGCACGTCGACGGGTTCCGCTTCGACCTCGCCGCGGCGCTCGCCCGCTCGATGCACGACGTCGACCGGCTCTCGGCGTTCTTCGACGTCGTCCACCAGGACCCGGTGGTCAGCCAGGTCAAGCTGATCGCCGAGCCGTGGGACATCGGCGAGGGCGGCTACCAGGTGGGCAACTTCCCGCCGCTGTGGACCGAGTGGAACGGCCGCTACCGCGACACCGTGCGCGACGTGTGGTCCGGGGCGCACGTCGGCGTGCGCGACCTCGCCTACCGGCTGACCGGCTCGTCGGACCTCTACCGCTCCGACGGCCGGCGCCCCTTCGCCAGCATCAACTTCGTCACCGCGCACGACGGGTTCACCCTCGCCGACCTGGTCACCTACGAGCGCAAGCGCAACGAGGCCAACGGCGAGGACAACCGCGACGGCGAGAGCCACAACCGCAACTGGAACTGCGGCGTCGAGGGACCCACCGACGACCCGGAGGTCCAGGAGCTGCGGGCGCGGCAGGTGCGCAACCACCTGGCCACGCTGCTGCTGTCCACCGGCGTGCCGATGCTCACCGCCGGCGACGAGCTCGGCCGCAGCCAGGGCGGCAACAACAACGCCTACTGCCAGGACAACGAGGTGTCCTGGATCGACTGGGACGGCGTCGACGCGGACCTGCTGGCCTTCGTCCGCCGGCTGCTGCAGGTGCGCCGCGACTCGCCGGTGCTGCGCCAGGAGGCGTTCTTCGAGGGCCACGAGATCCCCGCGACCGGCGGCACCCGCGACGTCGCCTGGTTCGCCCCCGGCGGCGGCCAGCTGACCACCGGGGACTGGTTCGACGCCGGCCTGCAGACGGTCGGCATGTACCTCGACGGGCGCGCGATCCGGCACCGCGACCCGTACGGCCGGCCGGTGGTCGACGACTCCTACCTCGTGCAGCTGCACGCGGGGCCCGATCCGGTGACCGTGCACCTGCCCGGGGCGCCGTGGGCCGACGGCTACGAGTTCGTCGTCAGCACCGAGTACGCCACCGGGGCACCGCCGCGGCCGGCCGTCGTCGCGCCGGGGCCGATCGAGGTCCCGGCCCGCACGGTGTGGCTGCTGCGGGTCCTCCGCCGCCCGTGACGCCGTCCGGGTCGGGGTCCGCCGGGATCAGGTGACCTGATCGTGGCGCGTCCTCCCGCACGGTGGGACGTGAGGGAGGACGCCC